>NZ_JBHWJQ010000044.1:0-64208 GCF_042731435.1 Streptomyces sp. NPDC059861
ACCCGGCCGTTTCGGCGTCCGGCGGGGCCGGACGCCGACGTGCTGCGGGCCTGGGATCAGGCGCTGCAGGAGGTGGTGCTGGTGGTGGAGGAGCAGGTCGAGGTGGAGGAGCAGCTCGTGGAACCGGCGAGCACGACCTCGCTGGCGTCCGAGTAGTCCGAGATCTCGAAGGTCTCCGACTCGAGCTCCAGGATCTCGTCGGCGAGGGCGGCGAGGGTCGACTTGTCAGCCATGGTCACTCCTGAGGTGAGGACACCACCGGGCTTGTCCCGGGGTGTTCGGCCCCTTCATTGGATCGGTCGCCACTGACGCATCCAGGTGCCGTCCGCTGTCAGGGCGCTGTCGTCGGATGACAGCGGCGTGACAGCGGCCGGCCGGCCGTGCGCCGGATCATGTCCGGGTGAGCACTGCGGCGATCGTCCCCTCGGACAAGTACGGGCCCGTCCTCGGGCGGTTGGACACGGTGCTGCGCCCGCTCACCGTCTTCGCGATGGACCTGCACCAGCATCCGGAGCCGTCGGGCGAGGAGTCCCGCACCGCGGCCCGCCTCGCCGACGCGCTGACGGCGCAGGGGTACGCGGTGACGCGGGGCGTCGGCGGCCACGGTGTGGTCGGCGTCCTGACCAACGGCGAGGGACCGCGCGTCTATCTGCGGGCCGAGCTGGACGCCCTGCCGATCCGGGAACGTACCGGCCTGCCCTACGCCGCCCAGGGCCCCTTCATGCACGCCTGCGGTCACGACCTGCACGTCGCCGCCGTGCTCGGCGCCGCGACCCTGCTGGCCGGTGCGCTGCCGCACTGGCGGGGCACGGTGGTGGTCGTCGGCCAGCCGGCCGAGGAGACGCTGACCGGCGCGCGGGCCATGCTGGAGGACGGCCTGTACACCCGCTTCGGCCGCCCCGACGCGGTGCTCGCCCAGCACACCGCCCCCCTCCTGGGCGGCATGGTGGCCCACGGCTTCGGACAGCCCGTGCTGGCCGGCAGCGTCCAGCTGGACGTCACCCTGCACGGCCGGGGCGGCCACGCCGGGGCACCGCATCTGACGGTGGATCCGGTACTCGCCGCGGCCGCGGTGGTGCTACGGCTTCAGGGCGTCGTCTCCCGCGAGAGCGCACCCGCCGAGCAGATCACCGTCACCGTCGGCCGGATCCACGCCGGCACGCACAGCGGCGTAGTACCGGACAGCGCGACGCTCGGCATCACCGTGCGCGCGCTGTCCCAGGGGTCCCTGGACCGTGCCGTGGCAGCCGTCGAGCGAGTCGTACGCGCCGAGTCGGCCGCGTCCGGCTGTCCACGCGACCCCGACATCACGATGGCCTCGCGATCGCCCGCCACGCTCCCCGACGGGGAGGTGACGGCGGTGACGCGCGAGGCCCATCGCGAAGTGCTGGGCGCCGAACGGGTCGTGCCGTGGGCACCGTCGATGGCGACGGAGGACTTCGGCCTGTACGGCGACGCCGGCCAGGAGATCCACGGCTGCGCCGGGGTCCCGTTGGGCTACTGGATGGTGGGGGTCGTGGGCCCACGCCAGTGGGCGGCCACCAGCGGCGCGAACGTCACGGAACGGCTCGCGTCACTCCCCCCGAACCACTCCCCCGAATTCGCCCCGCACCTGCCCAGCGCCCTGCCTTCGGCGACGAAGGCGATGACGACGGCGGCCCTCACACTCCTGGGCCACCCGTCCGACTCCACGCCGGAGACGGTGAACTGATCCCGACGGCCGTTGCCCTCCTCCCTGCATGCTCCGCTCGACCCTGGGTAGGCGCCGTATCATCGACCCGTCGATGGACGGGTCGATGGATCTGCACAGGGAGGGGCTGGGAACTATGACCGCGACCGCGATGTCGAGCACGCAGACCGGCGTCGAGCAGGCTGCCGCCGGCGAACTGCCCGAGGTGGCCGACCCGGCGAAGGTCGCACCGAAGGACGCGCGGTCCTTGTCGAAGCAGTTCTTCGAGCGGCTCGCGGTACTGGAGGAGGGCACGCCCGAGTACCAGTACGCACGCAACACGCTGATCGAGATGAACACCTCTCTTGTCCGCTATGCGGCCGGCCGCTTCCGCAGCCGCGGGGCGGACGAGATGGAGGACATCGTCCAGGTCGGCACGATCGGGCTGATCAAGGCGATCGACCGGTTCGAGCTGTCGCGCGAGGTGGAGTTCACCTCGTTCGCCATCCCCTACATCGTCGGCGAGATCAAGCGGTTCTTCCGTGACACGTCCTGGGCCGTGCACGTGCCGCGCCGCCTCCAGGAGGCCCGTGTCGAACTGGCCCGCGCCACCGAGGAACTGCGCTCCCGCCTGGACCGCATGCCGACGGTCAAGGAGCTGGCCGAGTTGATGAACCTCTCCGAGGAGGAGGTCATCGAAGCCCGGATCGCCGCCAACGGATACAACTCCGCCTCCCTGGACGCCACGCTCGGCGGCAGCGAGGAGGTCGAGGCGGTGCTGGCCGACTTCATCGGCACCGAGGACGCCGCCATGGAGCTCGTGGAGGACTTCCACGCCCTGGCCCCGCTGATCGCCGACCTGGACGAGCGGTCCCGGCAGATCATCCACTGGCGCTTCGTCGAAGAACTCACCCAGGCTCAGATCGGCGAACGCCTCGGCTGCTCACAGATGCACGTCTCCCGTCTGCTCTCCCGCACCATCAAGCGCCTGCGCAAGGGCATGCTCGCCACCAACTGAGCCCCACAGGAGGCCGCGCCCTCGGTCCCGCGGCCGGTTACAGGAACCGGCGTACGGGGAGGACCGCGGCCTCCCGCACACGCTCCAGCAGGGCGCGGCGCCTCCAGCGGGCCGGGTCCATGGCGACGCTGCGTTCGAGGTCCGCGTCGAAGTCCCGGTCCAACCCGGCGGTGAAGTCCTCGTCGAGGACGGCGAGCATGACTTCCTCGTCGTGTTCCATGGAGCGGCGGTTGAAGTTGGTGGAGCCGATCAGCGAGGCCTGGCCGTCCACCGTAATGATCTTGGCGTGCATCATGGTCGGCTGGTACTCGCAGATCGAGATGCCCGACTCCAGCAGCCGCTCGTAGTGATGCCGGCCGGCGAGCCGGCAGGCCCGCTGATCGGTGTGCGGGCCGGGCAGCAGGATCTCCACCGTCACTCCGCGCCGCGCGGTCGCGCACAACAGGTCGACGAAGTAGGTGTCCGGGGCGAAGTAGGCGGTGGCCAGCCGGAAGCGCGACTCGGCGGAGGTGAGCACGACCCGGATCAGGGTCTGCATGTCCTGCCAGCCGAAACTCGCCGAACCGCGCACGACCTGGACGCCGGAAGCGCCGGGCTGCTCGTGCTCGGTGAAGCGGTCCCTGTCGTCGTAGAGCTCGTCGTGGCATTCGGCCCAGTTCTGGGCGAAGGCGGCGGCGATGCCGTCCACGGCCGGCCCCCGCACCTTGACGTGCGTGTCCCGCCACTCGTCCGGGTTGCGGGCGTCGCCGCACCACTCCTGCGCGATGCCGACGCCACCGGTGAACGCCGTGTGTTCGTCCACGACCAGCGCCTTACGGTGACAGCGGTGGTTCTGCTTGAACGGCGACAGCCACAGCGGCTTGCGGAACCAGGCCACCTGGACACCGGCCGCGTCCATCTCGTCCAGCAGGTGCTGCTCTATCTCCTTGGCGCCGAACCCGTCGAGCAGCAGCCGTACCCGCACCCCGCCCCGGGCACGTTCCGCGAGCGCGGCGGCGAAGTCACGGGCGATCCGGCCGCGCCAGTACACGAACGTCATCAGGTCGATGGTGTGCTCGGCGGTCCGGATCGCCTCCAGCATCGCGGGGAAGATCTGGTCACCGTTGCGCAGGGCGACAAGCTCGTTCCCTTCGGTCGCGGCCACACCGAGCAGCCGCTCCAGGCGACGACGGAGCCGCAGGGTGCCTACCGGGGCTGCACCGGGGCGTTCCTCGGCGACGGTCATGCGAGCGTCCAGGCAGCGGGAGCCTGCCCTCCGGGCTCCCCGACGGGCGCCGAGACCGGCTGTGACATCGCCTTCCTCCTTCGATCCGCCCCACGCGGGACAAGCGGGCAGCCTAAACGGCACGACCCCACACGTCCATCCGCGCCGAACGCCAGGCGCCGTGCCTTACTCACCGGACGGGCGCGCCGAACCACCGGGACAGCTGACCGATCGGATTCCCCTGATCCTCGCCGATCCAGGCCACATGACCGTCCGGCCGCAGCAGCACGCCGGGTACGTCCAGTTCCCCGCCGGCGTCGTTGACGTGGTCGACCCGGCCTTCCCAGCCCGCCGTCGAGGACCTGCCGGTCTGGTCGAGCAGCAGTCCACGGCCGCCGCGCATGAGCTCGTAGAGGCGCCCCTGCTCCAGCTTCACGTCCCGCATCCGCCGGCCGAGCAGGTCATGCCCCGCACCGAAGTCGTAGCGGATCCCGAGGGCGATGACCTTCTCGATCAGGTAGCGGTTGACGTGCTCCAGGTCCATCAGTTCCGACAGCAGCCGGCGCACCGCCTGCGGACCCGGCTCGGTGGACAGCGGCTCCATCTGTGCACACGTGTTGTCCAGCACGTCGGCGGCCACCGGGTGCCGTTCGCCGTGGTAGGTGTCCAGGAGACCCTCCGGCGCCCAGCCGGCGACCTCGGCGGCCAGTTTCCAGCCGAGGTTGAACGCGTCCTGGATGCCCAGATCGAGTCCTTGCCCGCCCATCGCCGGATGGATGTGCGCCGCGTCGCCTGCCAGCAGCACCCGCCCGACCCGGTAACGCTCGGCGAGCCGGGTCGCGTCGCCGAAACGGGAGAGCCAGCGCGCCGAGCACACACCGAAGTCGGTGCCGGCGACGACCCGGAGTCGCTGCCCGACCTCCTCCAGGGTCGTGGGCCGCGTCCGGCAGTGAGGCGGCGCTCGGCCGCCCTGCGTGCACCCGGGTGACATCGGACTGACCCGACAGGGGGATGCGGCGGCGTGTCGCTGGGACAGACGGGTGGAGCGATGACACGGCTGGGCGGCCCGGATGGTGCGCGGCAAGGGAGTGGCTAACGGTGGTTCATGTCGAGGCCGGGTTCATTCCAGTTGATGACGTGTCCGCTGCCCGGCCACGGCGGAAGGACACCGATATGCGTTCTGCCCGCATTCTTCTCGCCACGGCGGCCACCTCCGCCGCGCTCACCTTCGCCACGCCCGGCGGCGCTTTCGCCGTACCGGCCGAGGACTACGGCGGCCGCGACGACTCCTCGTACAGTAAGGAGCACGACAGCGGCTCCGGCCACGACTACGACAAGAGCTCCGGCGATCACGACAAGTCATACAGCAAGGACTACGACAAGGACAGCAACCACGACGGACCGCGTGGCGGAATGCACACCGGCGGTGGCGCACTCGCCGCGGTGCAGGGCGGTGACGACTGGAACTCGAGCCACGGCGACAGCCACGAGGAGTCCTACAAGGACAAGGACGAGGATTCCTACAAGGACAAGGAGGGCGGTCACGGCAAGGACAGCTGGGGCGGCGGTGGGGACCACGAGAAGCCGCGCGGTGGTATGCACACCGGTGGGGGCGGCCTCTCCTCGCCCGGCGTCACCACGGGTGGACTGGCCATTCTCGCCGTCGGCGCCACCGGTATGTACGCGCTGCGCCGCAAGAAGGCCGCCGACCAGGCGTCCTGACCGGTTCCGCTCTCCTGGGACGCGGCCGCCGCCGGCGCACACCGTGCCGGCGGCCCGCGCCGCTCCCGAGCTCCGAAGCCCGTGCTGTCGTGCCCGAGTGAGGTGATGCCCGATGACAGCAGGTCCCCCCTCCACGCCCCCCGCCGAGCGGGCGACGGACGGTCAGCACGCCGGCCGCGGCGGGCGGCTGACCCTGTGGGGAGTGGCGATCATCATCGTCGCCGTCAGCGTGTTCGGCGACAACCAGCAACCCGACAGCACCCCGCAGGCCTCCCGTTCCCCGGGCTCGTCCGCGGCGCACACGGACTCACAGCGCAGCGCGCGGCCGCTGCCCCGCTCCACGCCGATCCGGCTGCTCATCCCGAGCATCTCCGTGGACGCCCCCTTCACCTCTCTCTCCGTCAGCGACACGGGCCAGCTGGAGCCGCCGCCCGCGGCCGACACCAATCTCGTCGGCTGGTACGCCAAGGGCGTCACGCCCGGCGAGGTGGGGGCCGCGATCATCGCCGGGCACGTGGACACGGCCACCTCGGCGGCCGTCTTCGCCGAGCTCTACGAACTCCGGCCCGGGGACCGGTTCTCCGTCGACCGGGCGGACGGACGCAAGGCGGACTTCGTCGTGGACGACACGGAGACCTTCCCCAAGGACGATTTCCCGGACACGCGCGTGTACGCCGACACGGACCGCCCCGAGGTCCGGCTCATCACCTGCGCGGGGGACTACGACCACTCGGTGAAGGACTACACCGAGAACCTGGTGGTCTTCGCCCACCTCGTGTGATGCGGCCGCGCCGTCCCGTACGGGCCGGCGCGGCCCGTCCCGCGCCGAGGCTCGCGCGGTGAAGGCCGGTGGGGACGCGGTTCCCCTGCACGTGTCCACGGAGCCACGGCGGCTGGGTTTCCCCGCACGCGTCCGCGGCGCCACCGCGGCTCGGTGCAGGGCCGATTGAGGGATTGGCGGTCGGCGGGGACGGGCAGGGTGCCCAGCAGAACGTGGCATGAACACGCCCACCTTCCCCCACAGGAGGCCGACCTTGCACGCACGCACGTTCGTCCCCATCCTCGCCGCCGCCTTCGCGGCCACCCTGGCCACCGCGGGCCAGGCACACGCCGCACCCACGGACGCCGACGCGCCGGTCCTCGCGGCGCGCGTCGTCACCTACGACGCCAGTGCGTCGGCCGAGTTCAGGGCCGCCGTCGACCGAGGCGCGGCCATCTGGAACCAGAGCGTGGACAGCGTCGAGCTGCGCCCGGCCGCAGCCGGGCAACGCGCCAACATCCGTGTCCTGGCCGACAACGGCTGGCCCCGGGCTCTCACCACCTCGCTCGGCAACGGAACCGTCTACATCGGACGGCAGGCGGTGAACCAGGGCTACGACACGGTCCGCATATCGGCTCACGAACTCGGCCACATCCTGGGGCTGCCGGACCGCAAGCCCGGCCCCTGCACCAGCCTCATGTCCGGTTCGAGTGCGGGCGTGTCGTGCACGAACCCCTACCCCGACACGGCGGAGAAGGCGGAGGTCGAGGACAACTTCGGTCTGGCACTCGCGCCACCGGCAGGCGTGACGGCCGGCATGGTGGTCGACTGACACACCGGGGCGCGGGGGCGGACCGGCCGTCCCCGCGCACTCCGCGGCCGGACCGTGGGTCAGCGCGGGGCGCGGGCGGAGGCTCCGGGGCGGGTGAAGGCCTGCCGGGGAGTGAGCGCGCCGTGGCCGCCAGGGCAGACGATCACGGCCTCGACCGCTTCGCCGCAGTCGCGGTGGCGGACCTCCAGGGGCGGGCCCTCCGGGTCCGCGGTGTATCGGTCCCCCCACTGCTTGAGCGCGATCATCGCGGGCCAGAGGTCCCAGCCCTTGGGTGTGAGCCGGTACTCGTACCGCGTCCGGCTGCCGGGCTCGCGATACGGGGCGGTCTCCAGGATTTCGGCGTCGACCAGCTTGCGCAGCCGGTCCGCCAGCACCGCCTCGGACAGTCCCATGTGGCGGCGGAAGTCGTCGAAGCGGCGCACGCCGTTCATGGCGTCGCGCAGCACCAGCAGCGACCACTTCTCGCCGACGAGCTCAAGGGTGCGCTGCACCGTGCAGTTCTCGGTGCTGGTCTCCAGCCAGGTCATGCGCTCATCGTAGGCTGGCTTCGGCATTGACATCCAGAGGTGCGGCTGGCTAGCTTCGAATTCCATAGTCAGTTAGTCCGGAGGAATCGCCCATGGCCAGGTCACGCACGTTCGAGTGGGAGGACCCCCGGGTGTCCGCGGCGGCGGTCGGCCGGGCGAGCGGTCTGGAATTCCTCCAGGACGTGCTGGCCGGCCGCCTGCCCGCCCCGCCCATCGCCGCGACCCTCAATTTCAGCCTGGAGGAGGTCGAGGCGGGCCGCGCGGTCTTCGCCATGGAGCCGGGCGAGGAGCACTACAACCCCATCGGCAGCGTCCACGGCGGTGTCTACGCCACCCTGCTCGACTCCGCCGCCGGCTGCGCCGTGCAGACCGTCCTGCCGGCCGGCATGGGCTACACCTCGCTCGACCTGACGCTGAAGTTCCTGCGCCCGATCACCGTCGACACCGGCAAGGTACGCGCCGTCGGCACCGTGCTCAGCCAGGGCCGCCGCACCGCCCTCGCGCAGGCGGAACTGTTCGACGCCACGGACCGGCTTCTCGCCCACGCCACGAGCAGCTGCATGCTCATCCCCGTACCCGGCCGTTAGGTCCGCCGGCTGCCCCTCGCGTGCCGACCTGGGATGAGGTCACGATCAGCGGCCACGGGGGGGAGATGCGCGGAGAACCTGCTGGCGGTGCCTCAGGGGCCCTTGGGAAAGGCGTGCCTCACGCCGCTGATCACTGCCGCATCGGCGGCGATCAGAAGCGCCAACGCCGCCCAGGTGATCGACGCCGCCCCGAGACCCGCGAGCAGAAGGCCCCCGATGAAGCCGCCGAGCGCGATGGACGCGGAGAAGACAGTGATGGTGATCGACTGCGCGACGTCGGAGGGCGCTCCTGTCGCGTTGATCGCGCTGCCGACGCACAGACTCGGCGAGCTGCCGAACGCGAACCCCCACGCCGCGACGGCGGCGTGGACCAGCACCGGCACACCGGAGAACACGGCAAGGACGAGCACGCAGAACGCGAACAGCAGGGTGCTCCCCACCACGAGCTTGCGCAGGTGCTGGTCGATGTGAGTGCCGATCCACAGTGATGGGTCAGGGTCGATGTGGAAACGGGCGCCTCGAAGGTGCCACAGCTCAGGTCGCCCTCCGACCGGGCCAGCTGGGACACCAGCATCAGGCGCACCCGGTCCCCGTCCGCGCAGCGGCACGAGGGCGGGCCACGGCGTCTCACATCGTGATATCCATTTTCCGGAGAATAAGACAGCTGAGATCGTTGACATGCCCGTACGGTTCGCACGGTCTTTCAGCGAGGGGGACGTGTTGCGGAGGTCCGGGCCCACGCGACCGATCCTCCACCTCGCGCGAAAGACCGAGCAATGCCCGCACCAGCCACCGGCGCACCCCAGACGCCCGTCAATCCCAGGTCCCGCGTCCTCATCGCCAGCCTCATCGGCACGACGATCGAGTTCTACGACTTCTACATCTACGCGACCGCCGCCGTGCTGGTCTTCCCCTCTCTCTTCTTCCCGAGCAGTGACCCCACCACGGCGCTGCTCGCGTCCTTCGCGGTCTTCGGCGCCGCGATGGTCGCCCGCCCCGTCGGGGCCGTCTTCTTCGGACACCTCGGCGACCGGCTGGGCCGCAAGCGGACGCTGGTCATCTCCCTGCTGACCATGGGCGTCGCCACGTTCCTCATCGGCGTCCTGCCCACCTACGCACAGGCCGGCTGGATCGCCACCGCGCTGCTCGTGCTGATGCGACTCGCGCAGGGCTTCGCGCTCGGCGGCGAGTGGAGCGGTGCCGCGCTTGTCGCGACCGAGAACGCCCCCCGCGGCAAGCGCGCCCTGTACGGCACCTTCCCGCAGCTGGGCGCGCCGCTCGGCTTCATCATCGGCAACGGCCTGTTCCTGATCATCGGAGCGCTGCTGCCGTCCGCGGCGGGCGCCGACCCCACGCAGCCCTCCGACGCCTTCGTCGACTGGGGCTGGCGCATCCCGTTCCTGTTCTCGGCCGTGATGGTCGTGATCGGCCTGTGGGTGCGGTCGCGGCTCGTCGAGTCGGCGGTGTTCTCCAGGACCCGCGAGGCCGGGAAGGTGCGCAAGCTGCCGCTGGCCACCGTGGTCCGCGGCCACTGGAAGCAGCTGATCCTCGGCACATTCATCATGCTGGCGACGTACGTGCTCTTCTATCTGATGACCACGTTCTCGCTGAGCTACGGACGCACCGCGAAGGACGCCGCCGTGCCCGGCCTGGGCTACAGCTACACCACGTTCGTCCTGATGATGATCTTCGGCGTGCTGTTCTTCGCCGCGTTCACCCTCGTCTCCGGGCCGCTCGCCGACAAGTACGGACGGCGCGCGACCCTGATCTGGGTCACCGCCGCGATCGTGGTCTTCGGACTGGTCTGGGTGCCCCTGATCGACCTGGGCACGCTCGGCGTGGTGCTGTGGCTGGTGCTCGGCTTCACCCTGATGGGCATGACGTTCGGCCCGATGGGCGCGCTGCTGCCCGAGCTCTTCCCCACCAGCGTGCGCTACACCGGATCCGGCATCTCGTACAACGTCAGCTCGATCCTCGGGGCGGCCGTCGCGCCGTTCATCGCGGTGGCCCTGTGGGAGATCGGTGACGGCTCGCCATGGCTGGTCGGTGTCTATCTCTCCGCGATGGCGGTACTGACGCTGACCGCGCTCCTGCTCGGCAAGGAGACCAAGGACGTGTCCCTGGACGAGGGTGAGACCACGTCCGCCGACGACGGCGACCGCGCCGTCGTGTCCTCGGCGTCCTGAACCGGCGCGGGCGGCGAGTCGCGGCTCCGCGGCGGATCACGCCTTGTCGCTCTCCCTCATCACCAGCTTGTTGAGCCCCCACAGCCCGACTCCGATGGCCAGCAGCACGCCCGCCCGGATGTACACGTCCGCGGGGCGGTCCGAAAGGGGGCTGGCCAGGATCAGGCAGGTGACCGCGCCCAGCACCGGCAGAGCCGTCGGCGTACGGAAGTGCGGGTGCTCCACGGGGTCGCGGCGCAGGACCAGAACGGCGATGTTGACGACGGCGAAGACACACAGCAGCAGGAAGGCCGTGGTGTCGCCGAGACCCGCGATCTCTCCGGTGGAGACGAGTCCGATGGCGAGGAGCGACACGAAGGCGATGCCGACGACCGGAGTGCGGCGCCGCGGGAGTACGCGGCCCAGTGCGCGCGGCAGGATGCGCTCGTTGGCCATGCCATAGCACAGGCGGGAGGCCATCATGATGTTGATCAGCGCCGAGTTGGTGACCGCGAACAACGCGATCAGCGCGAACAGTTTCGGCGGGAAGTTCAGGCCGCCGGCTTTGACGACCTCCAGCAGCGGGCCACTGGAGCCTTCCAGCACGCGATAGTCGACGAGCAGCGAGGAGACCAGGGCGACCAGCACGTAGATGGTCCCGGTGACGGCGACGCCCAGGAAGATGGCTCGCGGAAAGGCGCGCACCGGATCCTTGGTCTCCTCGGCCATGTTGACGGAGTCCTCGAAGCCCACGAAGGCGAAGAAGCCGAGGGCGGTCGCGCCCAGCACGCTGGTGAGCAGCGCGTACCCCGTGCCTTCCGCCTGGAACTCGCCGAGCCGGGAGGGCTCACCGTCACCGGTCAGCACCGCCCACGCACCGATCGCCAGGATGACGAGCAGGCCCGTCACTTCCACGAGGGTGAGGACCACGTTGGTCTTCACCGACTCGGACACGCCCCGCAGAGCCAGAGCCGCGAGGGCGAGGATGAAGAGGATCGCGATGAAGGTGGGCGGGAAGAAGTCGGTGAACTCGGCGAAGTAGTCACCGCTGAAGGCACGGGCCGCCGCGCTCGCCGAGGACAGGCCCGAGCACATGACCATGAAGGCGACGATGAAGGTCAAAAAAGGCACTTTGAAGGCCTTCTGGGTGTACAGCGCGGCCCCGGCCGCCTTCGGATACTTCCCGACGAGTTCCACGTACGAGGCGGCCGTCAGGATCGCCACGAAGAAGCCGATGACGAACGGCAGCCACAGCGCCCCTCCGACCTTGCCGGCGACCTGACCGGTGGTGGCGTAGATACCGGTGCCGAGGATGTCACCGATCACGAACAGCAGCAGCATTCTGGGCCCGATGGCCCGCCGTAGCGGAGTACCGTCCCCTCCCTCCGGTGAGGCGACGGCGTCACTTACGGATGAGGACACGAGGACTCCCCCTGAGGTGTGGGTGCCGAACAACGTCTCCTGTGCCCGGCATCCCGGCCAGGCATGCGAAGGAGGCGCCGTCAGGGTGATCGAACTCCGCGGTCCTCTACTCCACCGTCTTCCGGGCCAGCGCGTTGTTGCCGATCGAGTTGTGCACGCTGAAGCTCACCGCGTCCGAGCGGTAGCGGTCGTCGGACCACTCCACCGGTCGGCCCTCGTGTGTCGTCGTCACGCGCCGCACCCGCAGCAGCGGGCTGGTGCGGCGGAGGCCGAGGAGGTCGGCGTCCTGTGCCCCGGCGGCGACGGCGTCGATGATGTGCTCGCCGTAGGCGAAGACCAGGCCCGTGTCCTCGAAGAGCCGCTGGGTGACGGACGCGCAGTCCGGCTCGATCGACCGCACCGCCGGTGAGATCCAGTCGGCGTACACCGTCCGCTCCAGCAGCACCGGCTCGCCGTCCAGTCCGCGCACCCGCAGGACGTGCAACACGTCCGTACCCTCAGGGAGTTGGAGCCGTACCGCGTCCTCGGTGGTGGCCGGCCGGAACTCCTGCTCGACCACCCGCCCCGTCGCCTCGCGGCCCATCGCGCGCGCCCACTGGGCGAAGCTGCGCAGCTCGGCGAAGCTCTGGCTGCGGCGGCTGGCGAGCACCACCCGGCGCGCGCCCTGGCGGGAGCCGATCAGGCCCTCGGCGGTGAGGCTCGCGACGGCCTGGCGGACGGTGCCGCGCGAGACGGCGTACTGCGCGGCGAGTTCCGTCTCGGAGGGCAGCCGGCCGCCGACCGCGTACTCCTCGCGGTCGATCGCGCATCGCAGCGCCTCGGCGATCTCCTCGTGTCGCGCCGTCATGCCGCCCCTCTGGGGTAGTTGGTGTGCACAGCTTAAGCAGCTTACGCAGCCTAATCGATGTTCTGCGTGATCCGTGTCCGCCGGGATTGTGCAGGCAACAAGGGGCCGCGGTTCGGTTCACGTTCACTTTCAGGTCATTCTCAGCGGGCGTACTGAGGCCGACTTGTTCAGACAAGTTCTCGCCGCAGGTTGTCCTGCGGCTCCTCACCCCGCAGCACCCACCCTTGTGCGCACCCCTGGAGAGACCGTGTCCGTGTCCCTGCCGCGATCAGCCGTTCTCGGCGGCTCCCTCACCGTCGTCGCCGTGCTCGCCCTGAGCGCCTGTGGCGCCGCCCCTGACAACGCGTCCACCACCGCGGACGGCAAGTCCGCCGCAACCGCCACCTCCGCCGCCGACTTCGGCGGCATGGAAAAGCTGGTCGAAGCCGCGAAGAAGGAGGGCACGCTGCACGCCATCGCGCTGCCGCGCGACTGGGCCAACTACGGCGCCCTCATCGACGCCTTCCAGAAGAAGTACGGCATCAAGATCGAGGTCGAGAACCCCGACGGCTCCAGCCAGGACGAGATCAACGCCGTCACCTCCCGCAAGGGCCAGGACCGGGCGCCCGACGTCCTCGACCTCGGTTCCTCCTTCGCCATCAGCGCCGCCCAGCAGGGCCTGCTCGCGCCGTACGAGGTGGAGGCGTTCGACGACATCCCCGAGACGCAGAAGGACGCACAGGCCCGCTGGTACAACGACTACGGCGGCTACATCTCCATCGGCTGCGACGCCAAGCGCGTCAAGGAGTGCCCGACCACCTTCAAGGACCTCCTCGAGCCGCAGTACAAGGGCCAGGTCGCGCTGAACGGCAACCCCACCAAGTCGGGTTCGGCCTTCGGCGGCGTCTACGCGGCGGCCCTGGCCAACGGCGGATCCTTCGACGACATCCAGCCCGGCCTGGACTTCTTCGCCGAGCTGAAGAAGAACGGCAACTACACCCCCGTCGAGTCCACCCCGGCCACGGTCGAGAAGGGCGAGACCCCGATCAGCATCGACTGGGACTACCTCAACGCCGGCTACGCCGAGGAGTTCCAGTCCAAGGGTGTCGACTGGCAGGTCACCGTCCCGGCCGACGGCCAGTTCTCCCAGTACTACTCGCAGGCCGTCAACAAGGACGCCCCGCACCCGGCCGCGGCCCGGCTGTGGCAGGAGTACCTCTACAGCACCGAGGGCCAGAACCTGTGGCTTCAGGGATACGCGCGGCCCGCGCTGATGCCCGCCATGGAGAAGGCCGGCACCCTCGACAAGACCGCCGCCGCCAAGCTGCCCGAGGTCTCCGGCACGCCTGCCTTCCCGACCGAGGAGCAGCAGAACGAGGCCAAGACCGTGCTCGCCGAGGGCTGGGCGAAGGCCGTCTCCGGATGACCGCCACGCTCACGCGCGCGGACGTGGCGCCCGTCGTTTCCCGGAAGCGGCGGCGCCACGCCCCCGGATGGCTCGCCGTCCTCCCGCTGCTCGTCTTCACCGCGATCGCGTTCGGACTGCCCGCCGTCGCCATGCTGAACGGCGCCTTCACCGTGAAGGACCAGGCGACCGGGGCGACGTCCTACACCACCGGCAACCTGTCGACGTCCCTCCAGGGCGCCTACCTCACCGCTCTCCTCGGCAGCGTCAAGCTGTCGGCCGTCACCGCCGCCCTCGGTGCCGTACTGGGACTGCCGATCGCCCAGGCCGTGGTGACCTCACGGTTCCCCGCCCTGCGCGAGGCGGTGCTCACCGCGTCCGGGGTGCTCGCCAACTTCGGCGGTGTCCCGCTGGCCTTCGCCTTCGTCGCCACGCTCGGCAACGCCGGTGTGCTGACCCGGCACCTGGGACTGGGCGGCACCGGCTGGGACCTGTACAGCTTCTGGGGACTGGTCCTCGTCTACCTGTACTTCCTCATCCCGCTGATGGTGCTCACCATCACGCCGGCCCTGGACGGGCTGCGCACCCAGTGGCGTGAGGCCGCGCAGAACAACGGCGCAACGACGGTGCAGTACTGGCGGTACGTGGCCCTGCCCGTGCTGCTGCCCTCGCTGCTCGGCGGTCTGGTGCTGCTGTTCGGCAGCGCGTTCGCCGCGTACGCCACCGCGGCGGCCATGGTGGGCAGCTCCGTCCCCCTCGTCACCCTGCAGATCGCCGACGCCATCTCCGGCAACGTGCTGGTCGGCCAGGAGAACGTGGCCCTCGCCCTCAGCCTCGACATGGTCCTCGTCGCGGGCCTCGTCATGGCGGTGTACCTGCCCCTGCAACGCCGGAGTGCCCGATGGCTCGCCTGAACCTGTGGCGGTGGGGCGTGCTCGGCCTCGCCGGACTGTACTTCCTGGTGCCCCTCGCCGCGTCCGTGGTCTTCACGGTGGACGTGCCGGGCCGGGGCATCACCTTCGACGCGTACACGCGGATCTTCTCCACCGACGGTTTCGTCGCCGGCCTGCTGCTCTCGCTGGGACTGGCCGCCGCCACCATCGCGATCGTCCTGCTGCTGACGGTGCCCGCCATGGTCGCGCTGCGGCTCGGCGCGCCCCGGCTGCGGCCGGTCGTCGAGGTGGTCTGCTCGCTGCCGCTGGTGGTGCCGCCGATCGCGTTCGTCGCGGGCATCGGGACCGTGCTGAAGTGGGGGCCCGAGCATCTGTCGCGTACGCCGCTGTTCCAGACGTTCGTCGCGATCCAGAACCCGGACTTCCCGTTCGTGCTCGTCCTGGCGTACGTCGTGATGGCGCTGCCCTTCGTGTACCGGGCGCTGGACGCCGGGCTGCGCGCGGTCGACGTACCCACCCTCGTCGAGGCGGCGCGCTCCTGCGGGGCCGGCTGGCCACAGGCCCTGGTCCGGGCCGTCCTGCCGAATCTGCGCGGCGCGCTGCTCAACGCCTCGTTCCTCACCCTCGCCCTGGTGCTCGGCGAGTTCACGGTGGCGCAACTGCTGGGCTTCCAGCCCTTCGCGGTGTGGATCGTGAACGTCAGCGGCTCCCAGGCCCAGCTCTCCGTCGCCGTGTCCGTGCTCAGTCTGCTCGTG
Source organism: Streptomyces sp. NPDC059861 (assembly GCF_042731435.1). Classification (NCBI taxonomy): domain Bacteria; kingdom Bacillati; phylum Actinomycetota; class Actinomycetes; order Kitasatosporales; family Streptomycetaceae; genus Streptomyces; species Streptomyces sp. NPDC059861. The sequence continues at coordinate 15,786 of NZ_JBHWJQ010000044.1, forward strand.
ACATGGGTCCTGCTTCTCGCGCTCGCCGGTGCCGGCGGACGCACCCGTACCGCATCCCGGGGATGAACCATGACCGCCACCACTCTTGAGAAGGCCGCCACCACGCAGGCGGCCACCGTCGAATTTCGCGACCTACGGCGCGAGTTCGGGCCGACCGTCGCCCTCGACGGGCTCGACCTGACCGTCCGGCCCGGTGAGTTCCTCGCCCTGCTCGGCCCGTCCGGCTGCGGCAAGACCACCGCGCTGCGCATGCTCGCCGGGTTCGAGCATCCCGACTCCGGCGCGGTGCTGGTCGACGGCCGCGACGTCACCCGGATCCCCGCACATCGGCGGGACGCCGGTATGGTCTTCCAGTCCTACAGCCTCTTCCCCCACCTGAACGCGCTCGACAACGTGGCCTTCGGGCTGCGGATCGCCAAGGTCCGTACGGCCGAACGCCGCGCCCGCGCCGCCGAGTTGCTGGAGCTGGTCGGACTCGCCGACAAGGGCGAGCGCTTCCCGCACCAGCTGTCCGGCGGGCAGCAGCAGCGGATCGCGCTGGCCCGGGCGCTCGCGCTGCGCCCCCGGGTGCTGCTTCTGGACGAGCCACTGTCCGCGCTGGACGCCAAGGTGCGGCTGTCGCTGCGCGAGGAGATCCGGCGGCTCCAGCAGGAGCTCGGCATCACCACCCTGTTCGTCACCCACGACCAGGAGGAGGCGCTCTCCGTCGCCGACCGGGTCGCCGTGATGCGGGCCGGCCGACTCGAACAGTGCGCGGAGCCGGCCGAGTTGTACGGCCGTCCCGCGACCGCCTTCGTCGCCGAGTTCGTCGGCACGATGAGCCGAATCCCGGGGGCGCTGAAGGGCACGGACGTCGAGGTGCTCGGGCAGCGGCTGCCGGTCGACGGTCCGGTGCCGGGCAGCGGGGCGACCGATGTGGACGTGCTCGTGCGGCCCGAGGCCGTACGGGTGAGCGCCGACGACAACGGGACTGCCCGCGTCGTCGCCACCGCGTTCCTCGGCGCCGTCGTCCGCATGACCGTACGGCTCGCCGACGGCACCGAGGTGAAGGCCGACCTGCCCGCGCACGACGCGGCCGCGCTCGGCACCGGCGCTCCCGTCGGCGTGTCACTACCGGAACGCGCCGTACTGGTCGCCGATCGCAAGGACAGCTGACGCCCCCCATTCGTCCGACGACCACCGGCACACGACCACCGGCGAGCAACCACCGGCGGTCGACCACCAACCGAAAGAGAACCCACACGTGACCCCCCACCCCCGCCTCCCCCTCCAGGCCGTCCTGTTCGACATGGACGGCACGCTCGTCGACACCGAGCGACTGTGGTGGGAGGCGGTGGAACACGTCGCCGGGCGGCAGCTCACCGAAGCCGACCGGCCCGAGGTGCTGGGCCGGACGGTCGAGCACACGGCCGCATGGCTCGCCGACGCCACCGGCCGCCCCGTCGCCGACCTGTCCTCCACTCTGCACCGGGAGTTCGCCGACCGCGTCCGGACCGGCATCGTGCCCCGGCCGGGCGCACTTGACCTGCTGGACGCGCTGGCGCGGGACGGCGTACCCACCGCACTGGTCACCGCGTCACCCCGGGCCGTCGCCGGGACCGTCCTGGACGCGCTGGGCGCCAAGCGGTTCGCGGTGGCCGTCACCGCGGACGACACCGCCGTCAGCAAGCCCGCCCCCGACCCCTACCTGGCCGCCTGCCACGCCCTCGGCGCCGAACCCGCCGCCTGTGTCGCCGTCGAGGACACCCAGACCGGAGTCACCTCCGCCGAGGCGGCCGGGTGCGCGGTTCTGGCCGTCCCGTCGCTGGCACCGATCGCGGCGGCCCCGGGGCGGATCGTGCGGGACAGTCTTGTCGGGGTGACCACGGAGGAGTTGGAGGCGATGGTGCTGCGGGGGCGGCTCGGCGTGGCGGATCTCCCGGGCAAGGCGGCGGTCGAGGGCGCGCCTGAGGAGACGGCCGGGTCTGAACCCGCGGAGGCCGCCGGACCCGTGCCCGGGCGCGCTGCCGCGGCCGGCACCGGTGTCGTACCCGAACCGGGAGCGACACCGCTGGACTTGCCGAACGCGACACCCTCCCGACTGCGACTGCGCGTCATGAGCTGGAATCTCTGGCACGGTGGCGCCAAGGTCGACGACCACCACGCCAAGCAGATCAAGGCCGTCCTCGACACCGGCGCCGACGTCGTCGGGCTCCAGGAGACCGCCGGCACCGCCACCCGGGACCTGGCCGAGGCCCTCGGCTGGCATCACCACACCGCCGGCGCGAACCTCGGCATCATCAGCCGCCATCCCCTCACCGCCCGGCACGGCGACCCGGACGTCGGCTTCTACGGAGCGGCGGGCGTGCGGATCCAGGTCGGCCCCGGCCGCGAGGTCGACGTATGGACGGCCCACCTGCATCACGCGCCGTACGGGCCCTACGAGTCGGCCTTCGACGGGCTCGGCGCCGACGAGCTGATCGCCCACGAGGAGGTCCGGCTGGCCCAGATGCGCGAGGCGCTGCGGTGGATCGCGCAGACGAGCGACGACGGCGTGCCCGTGGTGCTGGTCGGCGACTTCAACTGTCCCTCGCACCTCGACCGTCCCGACGTGGAGTGGCCGGTGACGCGTGAGGCCGAGGAGGCGGGTCTGCGCGACTCCTACCGCGAGGCGCACCCCGATCCCGTCGCCGCACCCGGCCACACCTGGTCACCGATCCATGCCCTGCACGAGGACGGCAGCGGCCGGCCCGAACCGCAGGACCGGATCGACTACGTCCTCCACAGCGGCCTGCGGGTCCTCGACTCGCGGACATACGTGACCGGCACACCGCGTGCCTGGCCCGACGTGGCCGGGAACGACTGGCCGTCGGATCACGCGGCGGTCGTCACGACCTTCCGGCTGCCCGGCGCGGGGTGAGTGACGGGGGCCTGCCGGGTACGTGGCTGGACTGCACGTCGCCGACGCCTTCCGGCGGTCCGCCGGGAGATCCGTCGTACGGAACGTCCTACTCGGTCTCGCGCTTCATGACACGGCGGGCGGCCTCCGCTTCCGCCGCCGCGGGGGACAACTCGTCGAGCGTGTCGAGCTCGTCGTCCGCTTCGAGCTCCCGTTCCCAGGCGGCCGCGAGACGTCGCTGTTCCGCGTCGGGCCGGGCGCCGACGGCCTCCCGGTGCTCCGGGTCCAGAGCCGCCAGGAAACGTCCGACCGAATCTGCCGGCATGCCGTGCTCCTTGTCGCTGGGAAGGGTGCGCCATTCCTGGCCCAGCATGGCCAACCGGGTCCGCGCCCGACGCCCGACACGGCCCGCGACCACCCTGATGGCCGTCACGCAGGACGGGACGACTCCCCTGCCCAGGCGTGCAACAGCGCTTCCCGCACGCGCGGCTTCGGTGTGCGCTCCGAGCCGTGGTCACGACCCCACGCCTGGACGGCCCCTGGGTCCGCGGTTCCCGCGACGAAGCGCGCGAGCAGGTTCTGCGACAGTGCCGTCTCCCGCGCGCCGTACCCTCCCGCCGCGGCCGAGTACACCGTCACTTCCTCCGACCCGTTCTCCGTCTCCAGCCGCAGCGTCATCCTGGGCGGCCCTTCACCCAGGAAGGCGCCGGCCACGGCGGACAACATCGACCCGAACAACCCTGCCGCGCGGCCCAAGGGCCCCTCCATGGGGACGTCCTCGACAACCATGGACCGCAACCCTGACCAGGACCACGCCTGGGATCCCTCGGCGTTCACGGCTTCCACGCCGTCGGCGGTCAGCCGGACACAGCTCCCGTCGGCAGCCGGTGGCGACCCCACGTACACCGTGTCCGGAGTGACCCAGAACAGCCCGACCATCGCCATGACCAGCTCCTCGTCCCCACCTTGTTCGAACCGGCCCACAACCCCCGCCCGACACCTCTACCGTCCGGACGGCGCACGCCCTCGCAGCCACGCCGAGGTCGGTGTCGTCCTCCGTGACTGGGGTCAAGCGCATCTTCGAGACGGTCAGACCGTCTCGGTGACCCGCCCGGCGGGCTCCGGCCTGCGCCCGGCAGCCCGCAGCCTGCGGCCCCGGCGGGTGGGTCCCCAGGGCTTGAGGATCGAGATGACCGTCATGAACAGGTAGGCGGACAGCGACACGACGGGTCCCATGAGGATGTCCCCGGCGTCCGGCAGTCCTTCTCCGGCCGCCACGGAGGCGACCGCCGCGTTCACCCCGGGGCGCAGGGCGAAGGCCGTGGCGGTGGTCGTGGCCAGCGTCAGCCAGAACTTCGTGTACACCCAGCGGTGCCTGGCCAGTCCCCACTGCGTGCCCAGGGACAGCAGCAGACCGCTGGCGAGGGTGAGAAACGCGAGGGGCAACAGGAGCCGGTCGGCGAAGAGCTTCATCGCGCGGACCGACGCCTCCACCGTCACCGCGGAGCCGGTGGTGGCCGCGGTGAGGCCGAGGGCAAGCAGCCCGAGCGTCAGCCCGAGCCAGCCCGCGGAGGCGATGACATGCATGACAAGGGTGACCCGGCGTGCGGGGCGGCTGAGTTTCACGCACACCACCGTGCCGCGCACCGGGTGCGCGAGGCGTCTGACAGCGGGAGTAAGCGGGCGTACTGGCCTCGGCGTACGCAACGGGGCCTGAGGCACTCCCTCCGGGGATCCCACCGGCCGCACAGCAGCCACCGGCGGCGTGTCGGCCACCCGTGGGTCGACGGGGATCCGGGCCGAACAGGGGTCCGTGGGCCCTGCACCACTGAGGAAGGTCTCCCGGCGACATCGACCGGGGCGCCTGCTGCAGCAACGCGAAAAGGCGTGCTGCCGCCCCGGACGGGAGCGCAGAAAAGAGCCCGGGTCCAGATGGACCCGGGCCCTCGTCGAAAGGGGCCTGCCGACGCTACATCTGGCGGCGCCGGGTCCGCACCAGGAGAAGTCCGCCTGCGATCAGCAGTGCGGAGCCGGCCGCGGCGGGCCACAGGCGCGTGCCGGTCTCGGCCAGTCCGCCCTGGATGCCCTGCGGAGCCGCGACCTGCTGTCCGGCCGACGTCCCGGCGCCGGAATCGTCGGTCCCGGCCCCGGCAGCAGGCGCCCGGGACGTGGCGGCCGGCAGCGGAGCGTTCGGCGTGCCCGCCGCCTTGGGCTCCACGGGACGCGCCGTGTTCGTCGCCGGGGCGCCGTCCGACGGAGCTGCCTCGTCGTCAGGTGCCTCGCCGGGCTCAGCGCCGCCACCGGAACCCTTGCCGGGCTCGTCGATGCCACCGCCGTCGCCGGGCTCGCCGGGCTGCTCGGCACCACCGTCACCGGGCTCGCCGGGCTGCTCCGTGCCGCCGTCACCCGGCTCACCAGGCTGCTCCGCGCCGCCGTCGCCGCCGTCCTGCGGATCCTCAGGGGGAGCCGTCGGCTCCTCCTCGCCTCCGCCGTCACCGTCTCCGGCGCCGGCACCGCACTGACGTCCGTCGTTGATGCAGTCGACCATCTCCCCCATCAGATCCTCGTCGAAGACGTTGACGAAGTCGCCGTGGTCGGTGACGGGCTTGTGGAGCTGCTCCGGGAAGGAGTCCACCGCGAACAACGGCGTCGTGCTGCCGCCGTCGTCCAGGCTCGGCGCGTCGACGTCGTAGACGATCCGCTGCACCAGCTGCGGGATCGCGCGGAAGCCGGAGGGGCAGTTGCCGGAGGCGTCGGCGAAGGCCACGTGCGTGCGGTGGTTGGCGCTGTCGATGTTGGTACCGTCCCAGCAGCTCTGGAAGCGGAAGGTGCGCACCACGTCGCTGCCGGACGGGCAGAGCGGGTACTTGTCCTTCAGCTGCCGGTCCTCGAAGCCGGTGCAGCTCCAGGAGGCGTTCGCGTTGCCGGGGCCGTTGACGAACGCCTTGGCGTCGCCGGTGATGATGCGCAGCAGCCGCGGCATCGCGGTGACCTCGCCGAGCGGGCTGCCCCCGAACGTCAGCGTGACCTCCTTCGGCGTCACGATCTCGCCGGCGTTTCCTTCCACCCCACCGCCGGGCGACTGGGCGTCCTGCTCCTGCGTGCCGTTCTGCAGACGCAGCACGGGCCAGTAGTACGACGACTTGTCGCCCTGGTCGGCGCAGCTGGTGTCGGCGGCGGCGAGGTCCTCGTCGCTCGCGAACGCGTCGTTGGACTGGTTGCCGATGTAGTCGTGGAAGTGGTGCGCCCCGTTGGTGACACCGGGGGCCACGATCACGTTGTCCGAGTTGAACAGCCCCTCGGCGTTGACACCGCAGCTGGTCGTGAAGGTGCCTCGGGACGCGTCCTCCGTCTGGGGCGGAGCGGCCACGTTGGGCTGGACGTCGGCGATGTCCGCGAAGTCCGCGGCGACGGGACCGTTGCCGCCCTGGCCGCCGATGCCGCCCTGTCCTTCGCCGCCCTGATCCCCGTCGTCGGCCTGACCACCCTCGTCGGCCTGGCCGTCGTCTCCGGCCTGGCCGTCTCCCGCGCCTTCGGAGCCGTCACCGGCCTGTCCTTCGGCGGCGCCCTCCTGCGCTCCCTCGGCCTCCAGCAGCGTGCACGCCGCGAGGGCCTCGAGCCCTTCCGGCCGCTCACCCGCGTTGTCCAGGGCGACCACGATGCGCTCGATCGTGGCGCCGCGCTGCTGCGTCAGCGGCTTCACGACCGCTTCCTGGGCGGACTCGACCGGCTGCTGCTGCAGTTGCTGGTAGGCGTCGGCGATCTGCTGGTCGAGCAGGGCGAGTTCCTTGTCGACCTCCGCCCGCGCCGCGTCCGGCACCGCGGTCAGCCGTTCACCCACGTCGGGGCAGTCGATCGTGGCGGCGCCCCACGCGCTTTTGGTGTCACCGACGTTGTCGCCTGCGCCGCTGTCGGTGGCGGAGGCGTACACGTTCACACCGACCAGTCCTCCGCCGCCCAGCATCAGCGCGACGGCTGCGAATGTCGCGCGTCGCGCGCCGGTTGGGCGTCTGCGCGTGTTGCGTCCCACGGTTGTACTCCTACGCGTTGGTCGACCCGGGCATGAGTTCCCCCCGGGTGCCATACGGGGGACGGCGCCGGTGTGTTCAATCGGCTCACGGATTCGCAGGAGTCTCTCGAGGCGTTCCCTGACAAGACCGGTCAGGAATCGAGAAGCCCGGGCCGCCGGGCGGCCCCTAGCGTGAGGGCCATGGCAATCACCGCATCCACCACGTCCCTCGCGTCCGTCATCCTTGAGGTGGCCGACCCCGAGGCCGCCCGTCGTTTCTACGCTGCTTTCGGAGTGGACACGCACATACGCCTGCGGTCGTCCGAGGCGCACTCCACCGGTTTCCGTGGTTTCACCATGGCGCTCACGGTGTCCCGGCCGGCCGGCGTCGACCACTTCCTCGGCGCCGCGGTGGACGCCGGCGCCACCGTACTGAAGCCCGCCGCGAGATCGCTGTGGGGCTACGGCGGTGTCGTCCAGGCACCGGACGGGACGATCTGGAAGGCCGCCACCTCGGCGAAGAAGGACGCGGGACCGGCCACCCACGAGATCGACGAGATCGTCCTCCTGCTCGGCGTCGAGGACGTGAAGACCAGCAAGCAGTTCTACGTCGGCCAGGGCCTGACCGTGGCCAGGAGCTTCGGCGGCAAGTACACCGAGTTCGCCGCCGGCGAGGCCGGCCCCGTCAAGCTGGCGCTGTACAGGCGCCGCGGCCTGGCGAAGGATCTGGGCGTCCCCGCCGACGGCACCGGCTCGCACCGCATCGTCCTCGGCGGCACCGCCGGTTCCTTCACCGACCCCGACGGTTTCGTCTGGGAGACCGCCACGCCGCACACCACCGGCCAGGCCACGGTGATCGCGTCGACCTGACGCCCGGCGTCGGCGCCGAACCTCCGGCCCGGCCCGGCGCAGGCCGTCGCGCGCTGTTCAGCGCAGCAGCACACCGAAGACCACGGTGAAGAAGCTTTCGAAGGGCCGTGCCGAGCGGTCGGCCCGGGCGGAGATCAGGGCACCTTCCCAGGCGTTCAGCACGAAGCGCGCAAGGGTGGCCGCCTCCAGGGTTTTCGCCACGTCGCCCGCCTCCTGGGCGTCGGCTACGGCAAAGGCGAGCGCGTCGGTCCATGCCTGGAGGCCGCTGCTGGTCGTGGCGCGCAGCGCGTCGCTGTGATCGGCCACCTCGACGGCGAGGTCACCCACGAGGCAGCCCCTGGTGAACTCCGCCTGGACGTTTTCGTCGCGCAGGAACTCGAAGTGCTCCCGAAGCCGGGTCAGGGGCGCGACCGAGGTGTCACGGAGGTCGTCCAGCCGCCGGGTCGCGCCGTAGCGCTCCAGGGCCACGACGGCCAGGGCTTCCTTGCTGTCGAAGTGGTTGTAGAACGACCCCTTCGGCGCGCCTGCGGCGTCGGTGATGTCCTTCACGCCCGTCGCCGCGTAGCCACGGGCGTGGAACTCCTGGACCGCCGCGGCGATGAGGTTCTCACGCAGGCTTGCTCTGGGCACCGCTGGCTCCCTCCGCGGACAAGGTGGGATCACCTTGTCGATCACGCTCACCTAAGACGATCGGTCACTTTAGATGATAGCAAATCAAGCACCCATGTGAGCCAGTTCTCGGTGTCCAGGAATGTCGGCCTTGCAGAGTTTAAGACGACCGGTCATTATCAACGAGGCGACGGGAGACTCTCCGGGGCCCACCCTCCGCAGCACAGCCACGCCTCGAACAGAAGGACCCAGTCATGAGTGATCTCACGGCCCACGTCATCAACGCGCACGGCGGCCCGGAGGGCTACCGCCGGTACGAGTCGGCCACGGTCGACTTCCGCTCGGGAGGAGCACTGTGGGCCCTGAAGGGCTGGGAGGGGGTCTTCGACCGTGCCGCGGTCCGGGTCGATCTCCGTCGGCAGCACGCGAGCCACCGCCCCTTCACCGCCCCCGACCTGCGCACCTCCTTCACCGCCGAGCGCGTGGCCGTGGTGAACGAGGCGGGCGAGGTGCGGGCCGAGCGGTCGGCGCCCCGGGCGGCGTTCGAAGGTCACACCCTCGAAACCCCGTGGGACGAACTGCACGTCGCCTACTTCGCCGGCTACGCGATGTGGACCTACCTGACGTCCCCGTTCAGTTTCGTCTCCCCCGGCTTCCGCACCGAGGAACTGACCCCCGTCACCACGGAGGAGGGCGAGAGGTGGAGCCGGCTCAAGGTCACCTTCCCGGACGACATCGCCACGCACAGCCGGGAACAGCTCTTCTACTTCGGTGAGGACGGCCTGCTCCGCAGGCACGACTACACCGCTGAGGTCCTCAACGCCGGGCCGGCCGCACACTTCACCTTCGACCACGCGAACTTCGGCGGCATCATGGTGCCCACCCGACGACGGGTCCACCCGCTGAGCGCGGACGGGACGGTGTCGCGCGACATCGAACTCGTCACCATCGACATCGAGGACGTCACCTTCGCGTGAGCCGCGACGTCAGACGGCCACCGCGTTCTCCTCGGCGGCACGCGCCCCCAGGAGGGCCAGGGCGTTCTTCCAGAGCGCGTCGAGCGGGGCGGTGTTGTTGTAGAGCTTCGCGAAGAGCACCTGCCCTTCGAGCTGCGCGACGACGGAACGAGCGGCGTCGCGGGTGTCGGTGACCCTCACGTCCCCGCACTCCGACGCCGCGCGGATCACCTCTTCGATCATGTCAACCTGGGCGTCGAAGATCTGCTGCAGACGATCACGAATCGCCTCGGTCTGGTTGCTCATCTCCAGCGTCAGATTGCCGAACATGCACCCGGACACGGTGCCGCAAGACGCCTGACCGGCGTTCTGAGCCGCCGCGGTCTCCTCGAACAGCTGCCGGAGCCGCTGCAGAGGCTCCTGGTCACCGCCCAGTACGCGTTCCCAGCCGCGTCGCTGCTCAGCCCAGTGCTCGTCGATCACGGCCAGCGCCAAGGCCTCTTTGGACTCGAAGAAGTAGTAGAAACTGCCCTTCGGCACACCGGCCGCCTTGCAGATCTCAGCCACGCCCAGCGCCGAGTAACCGCGCAGTTCGATCAGAGACTGGGCAGCGGTAAGGATCTTGTCCCGGGCATCGCTCGTTCGTCCCATGGCGTCAGTATACGACCATTCGTCTAGAGCAGACGATCGGTCCGCCACTGGGCGGGCCACCTCACGGGACCAGCGCCCGTCGCCGGGTGCGGCGGGCGCTGGTCGTGGTCGTCAGGGGGGCGAACCTCCAGGTCAGCAGGGGTTGATGTTGAGTTTGAAGGTCGTCGTGGTGTTGCGGATGTTCTCGGCGTTGTTGTTCATCCGCAGACAGTTGATGGTCGCCTCACCGACCGCCGGTCCCTGTCCGGGCTCGGGCATCTCGTTGACCCAGATACCCATGCCCGACTTGGCGTCCCAGGCGTCCCCACTCTTGCGGGCGCCGGAGATGGAGATGTCGTTGAAGACGGTGTCCTTCACCGGGTTCTCCGGCCGGCCACCGCCGTCGTACTTCGTCTGGAACATGATCCCGCTGTAGGTGGGATCGACGATGTCGACATGGTTGACGCGGATGCCCTGGAAGACCTTGGAGGCGGAGAAGAGCCACATGCCGCCGAAGGTCTGGTTGCCCCAGAAGTGGCCGCCGGCCCGGACGATCGAGATGTTCTCGAAGGTCGTCGGCTCGGTGCCGAAGCCGTTCATCGGGTAGCCGAAGTCCAGCGAGGAGATCGTGATGCCGGAGTAGACCAGGGTGTCGGCGATGTGGATGTTGCGGAAGGTGTTGTCGTAGCCGCCGTAGACGGCCACACCCGCTGCCCGCCAGGTCAGGGTGGAGCTCAGGTTCTCGTAGACGTTGTTCTTCATGTCCGCGCCGCCCGCGTCGATGGCGGAGAACAGCGCGAAGCTGTCGTCACCGGTCGCCCGTGCGTCGTTGTTGCTCACGAGGTTGTCCGTCGACCCGTTTGTCATGTTGATGCCGTCGGCGAACATGTTGCGGATGCGGGAGTTCTTGATGGTGATCCGGTCGGTGTTGGCGCCCCAGTAGAGGCAGACCATGTGCTCGTTCCAGATGTCGTCGATGACGATGTCCGACACGTTGGCGAAGTCGAAGACCTTGCCCGGGCCGTCGATGCGTGAGGTGTAGTTGCCGAAGTAGGCGAAGCCCTTGAAGAGCGAGCCCTTGGCCGCCGCCTCGGCGCGGAAGCCGACGTCGGTGTTGTCCTGGGTGGAGGGCGCGTAGAAGCGCGTGTACCAGGGGCCCGCGCCGACGACCTGCACCGCCTTGCCGTACACCTGGAACTTGCTCGACGTCTGGTAGTCGCCGGGCGGCAGGTAGACGCCGACGAGTTTGCCGGTGGTGTCCATGCGGACCCTGTCGAGCGCGTTCTGCACGTCCTGGTGCGTGAAGCCGGCGGGCACCGTGTAGGTGGCCGGGTCCGGGTTGGCGACCGGCGCGACCCGCTCCAGGCTGACGAAGTCGATCGCGTAGTGGCCGGCGGTGTTGGCGGCGTCCTTCTGCAGCCGGATCCTGCTGCCCGCCGGGACGGTCTCGGCGAACATCATGTGCGCCTCGTCGTAGATGTGCCGGGGCGCGCCCGACCCGGGCGAGTTGCCGGGCGAGGCCTCCGCGCCGTACAGCCAGGCGTACTTCGAGGTCAGCGGCAGTGCCTTCTTGAACACGCCGTCGACGTACACGTTGAGGGTGGAGTCGATGCCGCCGCCTCCGGGGGCGTCCGGGATCGAGAACCGGGTGACCAGGGTGTTGGTGGCGGCGCGGGTGGTGAACTCGACGTACTCGCCGGTCGCGTCCAGGTTCACCGCCTTGCGCCCGGACGCCTCGCCCGCGATGTCGCCGACGGTGCGGTTGGGTCCGACGACGGTGGCGCCGCCGCCGGCCGTGCCGTCCTCCGCCTCGTGGTCGGTGTACGGCATGTTCGCGCCGCGGCCGACGAACAGCGGCTGCGTGGAGGTGTTGTTGGCGCGCTTGACCGGCAGTTCGTTGGCGTCGTCGGCCAGGACGGTCCGCACCGTGTACGAGCCGTTGGCCGCCGTCCACGGACCGAGGTCCACCTCGGCCGAGGCTCCCGCCGCGAGGGTGCCGGTGTGGGCGCCGGTCAGGGTCTTGACCGTCTGGCCCTGACCGTCGAGGAGACTGAGCGTCACGCCATGACTGCCCGACGAGCTCGGCTCGTTGCCCTGGTTCTTCACCGTCACCTTGAAGTTGACGGTGTCACCGGCCGCCGGGCTGGACGGGGTGGTCGTCACCGAGGAGGCGACGAGATCCGCGCTGGCGACGGGCCTGACCACTAGAGGAGTGGACCGGGTATAGGTGTTGTTGGTCTCGTTCTGCTCGATGACCGCGTTCGCCTCGTCGGCGACGGCGCTCAGCTCGTACGATCCGGCGTCGCGCGCCCCGACGGAGGCGCTGACCGTGGTCTGTGCGCCGGCCGCCAGGGCGCCGACCTGCGCGGTGGCGACCTGGGTGCCGCCGAGGCGCAGCGCGACCCGGCTCGCCGCGGCCGCGGCCGGGCCGTCGTTGCGGACGGTGGCCGACACGGTGATCTCGTCCGACTCGACGGGTGCGGCGGGCGAGGTGGTCAGGTTCGTGACCACGAGGTCCGGGTTGGGCGCGGGGACGCCGATGACCTGGAACTCGGCGAGCTGACCGGCCGGGGCGCCGGAGTTGGCGGTGAACCTCAGCTGGACGTCGGCGACCCGGCCGCCGACCGGGACGGTGACCGTGTTGCCGTTCGCCGGGTCGAAGGCGTAGCTCTTGGCCGCGACGAGGCTGGTGAAGCCGGTGGCGCTCTGCGCCCGGCCGAGGACCTCGACGGTCTGGGAGCGGGCGGACCAGGCGCTGTCGGGGTTCAGCTTGAGCACGAGCCGGTCGAGGTCGGCGTTGGCGCCCAGCTTGACGGTAAGGGTGTTCGGGTAGCTGCCGCCCGCGCCTTCCCAGTAGGTCGCCGTGTTGTTGTCGTTGGCGTTCGCGGCGACGAAGGTGTGCACCGTGGAGGAGGCCTCGATCGGCTTGCCGACGGCGAGGTTCGAACCGTTGCCGCCGCTGCCGTTGCGGGTGACGGTGTTGCTGTCGCCGGACTGGTTGCCGGCGGCGTCCTTGGCCCGGACGCGGTAGGTGACGGTGCTCGTCGCCGGCTGGGTGTCGGTGAAGGTGGTGACGTTGCCGGCCACGCTGTCCCGCAGGACGTTGTTGGCGTAGATGTCGTAGCCCGTCACGCCGACGTTGTCGGTGGAGGCGTTCCAGGTGAGCCTGATCTGTCCGCTCGCGGGCTCGGTGAAGGCCAGGTTCGCGGGTGCGGTGGGCGCCTGGGTGTCGCCGGAGTCGCCGATGCGGGTGACGGTGTTGCTGTCGCCGGACTGGTTGCCGGCGGCGTCCTTGGCCCGGACGCGGTAGGAGACCGTCTGGTTCGCGGGGCGGCTGTCGGTGAACGTCGTGACGTTGCCGGCGACGGAGGTCAGCAGGGACCCGTTGGCGTAGATGTCGTAGCCGGCGACGCCGACGTTGTCGGTGGAGGCGTTCCAGGTGAGCCTGATCTGTCCGCTCGCGGGCTGGGTGAAGGCGAGGTTCGTCGGTGCGGTCGGTGCCTGGGTGTCGCCGCCGGCCGGGCCGTAGACCTCCAGCTCGGACAGCTGGGCCGCCGGCTGGACGGAGTTGGCGGTCACCAGGACGCGCACATGGCGCGTGGTGGCGGAGTCGAGAGTGATCGTGACGGTGTTGTCGTTTGCCGTGTTGAAGGTGTACGCCTGGGAGGCCGACAGGTCTGTGTAGGCCGTGCCGTTGGTGCTGCCCTGGATCTTCAGGGTCTGGCTGCGGGCACCCCAGCCGGCCGGCAGTTTCAGCACGACGCGGTTCACGGCGACGGAGGCGCCCAGGTCGGCCTCGATCCACTGCGGAAGGGCGTTGTTGGCGCTCTCCCAGTAGCTGGCCCGGTTGCCGTCGTTGGCGTTGGGGGCCGCGTACACCTCGGTGTGACTGCTCGCCTTCAGGGTCTTGCCGGCCGCGAGGTTCGCCGAGGAACCGTCGGCCGCGTGCACCTCCAGTTCGGAGAGCTGGGCGGCCTGCCAGCCGGTGTTGGCGCTGATGGCGATGCGCACGAAGCGGGTCTGGCTGGCCGGGAAGGAGACGGTCACCGAGTTCCCGGACCCGGGGCTGAAGGTGTAGGCGGCGGAGCTCTTCAGGGTGGTGAAGCTGGTGCCGTCGGCGCTGCCCTGCACGGACAGGGTCTGGGTACGGCTCTCCCAGCCCACGGGCAGCTTGAGGACGACCTCGTCGATGCGCTCACCGGTGCCGAGGTCGGCCTGCACCCACTGCGGCAGGGTCGTGCCGGCGCTCTCCCAGTACGAACCCTGGTCGCCGTCCGTGATGTTCGCGGCGCCGTATCCGCCGTTGGCGCTGCTCGCCGACGCGCTGTCACCGAGCGCGATGTTGGGGCCGCCCGCCGCTGCGGCGGTCATCAGCGGACCACCGATCGCCAGCAGGCTCGTCGCGACCAGGGCGCTCAGGCACCGTGATCTCCAGGTGGGGGTACTCATCAGTCCTCGCATTTCGGGCTCGCACGCCGGGTGCGAGTCGCGGCTCGGGGGTGTCCGGATCTGATGCGCGGCGGCCCGCGCGGAGCGGGCCGCCGCACCGGTGCTGTGGATCAGTTGCGGTTGACGACGAACTGCGAGCCCGGCTCGACGCACACGTCGCTCTCCGCCGAGTTGGTGATGGTCACGTCCGTCAGGGTCGCGCTGCCGCGGGCTCCGCCCATCGCGAGGACGCCGCAGCCGTTGACCGACTTGTCGATGCGGACGTTGGTGATCTTCACGTTCGGCATCGCGCCGCCACCCGTCTTGAACTGGATGCCGTCGTAGGTCGAGTCATGGATCTCGGTGTCACGGATCGTGACCCCCGGGATGTCCGGCCCCTGCGCGAAGAGCGTGATGGCTCCGAACTCCTGCGCCTCGCCCCAGAACGCCCCGCCCGTGCGGTACAGCGCGTTGCCGGCGATGAGGGTCTGCCCGGAGAAGGGCAGCGGGTCGTGGTCGGTCGCCAGCATGATCCCCGGGTAGTTCATGGTGTCGGAGACGACGTTGTTCTCGATCGTGTTGCCGTAGCCGCCGTAGACGGCGATGCCGTTGGCCCGCCAGGGGAGCTGGATCGTGTTGTTGCGGAAGTGGTTGTCGTGGCCGATGTCCACCGACGTGTCCTTGACGTACTTGCTGGCCCAGACGGCCAGGGCGTCGTCACCGGTGTTGCGGAAGGAGGAGTTGTGGACCGTCGAGTTCCGGGTGCCGTTGGCGAAGTTGATGCCGTCGGCGTAGGTGTTGCGGATCCGCATCCCGGTGAACTCGAGGCCGTCGCCCGGACCCCACAGCTCGGGGATGTTGGAGTAGTCGCGGCCGGCCCAGACGCCGACGTTCGCGTGCTCGATCCAGACGTTGCTGATCTTGGTGTTCTTGCCGAAGCGGCCGTTGAGGCCGACGCCACCCTCGGCGTTGCCGTCACCGCCCCGGATGGTGCCGGAGCCGAAGATGGCGATGTCGGAGATCTGCGTGTTGTCGTCGATGTCGAAGCCGAAGTTGCCCTCGTGCGGGTGGTTGATGCCGCCCGCCTCGTGGGGCGGGGTCAGGGTGTACAACTGCGAGTGCCACATGCCGGCGCCGCGGATCGTCACGTCACGGATGCCGACCTGGTTGTGGGTTCCGCGGTTGAGCGGGTCGTCGGTCAGGATCTTCTGCTCCTGGCGCCACTGTCCGGCCGGGATCCACACGCAGGCGATCTCGCCCTTCTGGTCGGCGGTGACGGCGCGCTGGATCGCGTCGGTGTCGTCGATCCCGTCGTTGGGGACGGCGCCGTACTCGGTGATGGAGGTGCACGCCGCGGGCTTGGCCGCCGGGGGCGCGACCTGCTCCAGGTCGACGAGGTCGAGGATGTAGAAGGGGGCGGTGTCGCCGGAGTCCCGCTGGAGGCGGAACTTGGTGCCCGCCGGGTACGACTGGGTCAGCAGGGCGTGCGACTCGTCGAAGAGGCGCCGGGCGTCACCGCCGGGCCGGTTGGTGAGCCCCTCCGGGTCGTCGGTGCTGCCGTAGAGCCAGCTGTGCTTGGAGGAGAGCGTCAGCTTCCGGACGAAGGTCCCGTCGGCGTAGAGGCTGATGGTGGCCTCGCGCCCGCCGCCGGCCGCCGCGTCCGGAATGGAGTTGCGCACGACGATGGAGTTGGCGGCGCCCGCCGAGGTGAACTCCACGTAGTCGCCGGTGTTGTCGAGGCGTACCGACTGACGGTCGGAGGACTCGGTGGCGAAGTTGGTGTGCCCGAAGGTGCGCTTCTTGTCGGCGGTGAGCAGCGTTCCGCTGTAGCGGGCGTCCTCGGCCTCGTACTCGGTGTACGGGACGGCGGCTCCGCGTCCGACGACGATGGAACGGGCGAAGACGTTGTTGTTCTCGTCGGTCTCGGCGACCGTGCCCGTGGCGTCGGCCGTGGCGGTCAGGGTCGCGGCGCCGTTCGTGGCGGTCCAGGTGCCGCCGATGGCGACGGTGGCCGTCTGCCCCGCGGCGATCGCTCCGGTCGTGCCCTGCAGGGTGGTGCCGCCGACGGTGAGGCGGGTGACGGTGCCGGCCGGGACCGCGCTGGTGCCGCGGTTGTTGACCGCGACCGTGAAGGAGACGGGCGCGCCGGCCGCGGGGGCCGCCGGGTTCGTGGTGATCCCGGTGACCCGCAGGTCGGGACCCGGGCTCTGGGCGACCGTCAGCTTGGTCGCCGCGGTACGGCTGTTGTTGCTGTCGTCGAGTTCGGTGACGGTGTCCGTCGGGTCGACCGCGGCCGAGACGGTGTACGCGCCCATGGGGCGCCGGCCGACGGGGACGCTGACGGTGGTGGAGGCGCCGGCGGCGAGCGCGGCGACCGGGGCGGAACCGGCGACGGCGCCCTCGACGCTGACGTTGACGGTCGTCGCGGGGGCGGGGGCGGTGCCGGCGTTGCGCACGGTGGCCCGGACCGTCACGTCGTCGGCCTCGCTCGGCGAGGCCGGGGTCCATGTCAGGTCGGTGACGACGAGGTCCGGCTGGGGCGTGGCCTTGCCGAGGACCTGGAACTCGGCGACCTGGGCGCCGGGGGCTCCGGTGTTGGAGAAGAACGTGAGCCGGACGTCGGCGACGCGGCCCGTCACCGGGATGACGACGGAGTTCTGTCCGGAGGAGGGGCTGAAGGCGTAGTTGGCGCGGGCCTTGAGGGTGGTGAAGCCGGAGGCGCCGTCCGCGCGGCCGAGGACCTCCAGGGACTGGGTCCGCGCTCCCCAGATCTGGTCCGGGTTCAGCTTGACGACCACGGCCTCGACGTCCGCGTCGGAGCCGAGGTCGACCGTCAGCCCGGCCGGGAAGCCCGCCGACTCCCAGTAGGTGCCGGTGTTGTCGTCGTTGGCGTTCGACGCCACGTAGTTCTGTGTCGTCGAGGTCGCCTCGATCGGCTTGTTCCGTGCCAGGTTCGTCCCTTCGACCGGCGGGTCGACCGGGCCCGAGTCGTCCTCGCCGTAGACCTCCAGCTCGGACAACTGGGCGGCGTTCCAGCCCGAGTTGGCCGCCACCTGCACCCGGACGAACCGGGCGGTGGTGGTGGGCAGGTCGATGTTCGCGGTGTTCGCCGCGGACGGGTCGAAGGAGCGCGCCTGCCCGGCGGCGAGGGTGCTGAAGGAGTTTCCGTCGGTGCTGCCGAGGACGGCGAGCGTCTGGGAGCGCGCCTCCCATCCGGTGGGCAGCTTCAACGCGACGCGATCCAAGGGCATTTGGGCGCCCAGGTCGACCTGCACCCACTGCGGGAAGGAGCCGGTCGGGCCCTCCCAGTACGACTGCTGGCTTCCGTCGGTGACGTTGGCTGCCGGGTAGGCGCCGTGCGCTCCCTGGGCCGTCGCCGCTCTGCCGAGGGCGAGATTGGTCTCCGCCGCGGCGTGCGCGGGGGCGGGTAGCAGCCCGACGGTGATCAGGCCCGCTGTCAGCAGACCGACCCCCAGTCGCCTGCTCGGATGTGTCCGTCTCATGGTGGCCTCTCCACGATCCGGGCGCAGCGCATGACCTCTCGCCCTCCCCCGGGCTCGGATGCGACCGTGCGCACGCGACGTCCTGGACGAGGAACGAGGAGGTCACGCGCGGGACCCAGCATGACTCCAATAAGGAACGGCGACGGTAGGACGATTTCTTGAGTAAATCTGTGACTCATTTGCATCGCCAGGGTGACAGGTTTCTACTGCGTGATGGCTTTGTCAACGGTTCCGTCATGCACACGGCACGACCTGCGCACCGGAACGACGAACGGCACCGGTATCGGGGCCGCTCGGGGCGGCGGCGATACCGGTGCCGTCGGGTGACGCGACGTCAGGGCAAGTTCAGCGGACGGGCGGTGGCGCCGTCGATCCGCGGACGACGAGCTCGGGCTCGAAGAGCAGCTCGCCGGGGTGGGCCTGGGTCCCCTGGATCTGGGCGCAGAGCAGATCGACCGCCGCGCGGCCCATGGCCTCGATGGGCTGACGCACCGTCGACAGCGGCGGTTCCGTGCAGGTCATGAACGCGGAGTCGTCGTAGCCGATGACCGACACCTCGGAGGGGACCAGGAGCCCGCGCCGGCGGGCGGCCCTGATGGCCCCGAGGGCGAGCGGGTCGCTGGCGCACACGATGCCGGTGACCCCCCGCTCCAGCAGCCGCGCCGCCGCGGCCTGCCCGCCTTCCAGGGAGAAGATGGACCGCTCCACGAACTCCTCGGCCCACGGCATGCCGGCGGCCTTCGCCGCGGCCCGGGCGGCCTCCAGCTTGCGGCGCGAGGGCACGTGATCGGCGGGGCCGAGGACCAGGCCGATCCGCTCGTGGCCGAGCGAGGCGAGATGACGCCAGGCCTGTTCGACGGCGACGGCGTCGTCACAGGCGACACAGGGGAAGTCGAGCCCCTCTATCGACGCGTTGATGAGGACGACGGGGATCTTGCGCTCGGCCAGCTGGTGGTAGTGCTCGTGCGGGGCGTCCGCCTGCGCGAAGAGGCCTCCGGCGAAGATCACGCCGGAGACCTGCTGCTGGAGCAGCAGGTCCACGTAATCGGCCTCGGAGACGCCTCCGCGGGTCTGCGTGCACAGCACGGGAGTCAGCCCCTGCTGCGCGAGCGCACCTCCGATGACCTCGGCGAACGCCGGGAAGATCGGGTTCTGCAGCTCAGGGAGCACGAGGCCGACGAGCCGGGCGCGCTCTCCGCGCAGCTGGGTGGGCCGCTCGTACCCGAGGACGTCGAGGGCCGTGAGCACGGACTGACGGGTCGCCTCGGAGACCCCGGGCTTGCCGTTGAGGACACGGCTGACCGTCGCCTCACTGACACCCACTTTCTTCGCCACCTGAGCAAGTCGTCGCGTCATACACGCAAGGGTAGCGCAAATCCAACGCAAGATGTGCAAGTGGATTGCACTCTTTTCCTTCCGGAATCCATCGATCCCGCAAGCGGGGGCTCCCTCGCGGCAGCCCGCGGTGCGCCCTGTCCGCGCCCCCCGTGCGGCGCGGGCAGGGCGTCTTGCCGCCGGTTCAGGCCCGCAGCCACACCGCGGTGTCCTGCGGCAGCGTTCCGTCGGGGTGCAACGGGCCGCTGGCGAGGAGCAGCAGCCTGTGCGGCGGCAGGACGGCCGGCCGGTCGGAGAGGTTGACGACGCAGAGCAGGCCGCCCGCCCGGGCGAAGGAGAGGACACCGTCCTCGGCCGGCTGCCAGGTCAGTGCGCCGTCGCCGAAGCCCGGCTCGGAGCCGCGCACCGTCAGGGCCTCGCGGTACAGCGTGAGCATCGACTCCGGGTCGGTGCGCTGCCGGTCGACGGCGTAGCGGTCCCAGTCCTGCGGCTGCGGGAGCCATGGCTGCGGCGTCGCTCCGAAGCCGTACGACGGTGCCTCGGCCTCCCAGGGCAGCGGGACACGGCAGCCGTCGCGGCCCGGGTCGACGCCGCCGGAGCGGAAGTGCATGGGGTCCTGGATACGGGCCGGCGGTATGTCGGCCTCGGGCAGGCCCAGTTCCTCGCCCTGGTAGAGGTAGACGGAGCCGGGCAGGGCGAGGGTGAGCAGGGCCGCGGCGCGGGCGCGCCGGGTGCCGAGGGTGAGGTCGGTGGGGGTGCCGAAACGCTTCTTGGCGAAGTCGAAGCCGGTGTCCGCGCGGCCGTAGCGGGTGACGGTGCGGGTGACGTCGTGGTTGCACAGGACCCAGGTGGCGGGGGCGCCGACGGGGGCGTGCTCGGCGAGGGTCGCGTCGATGGTGCCCCGCAGCCGGTCGGCCTCCCAGGGGCAGGTGAGGAAGTTGAAGTTGAAGGCGGTGTGGAGTTCGTCGGGGCGAAGGTAGCGGGCGAAGCGTTCGGCGTCGGGCAGCCAGACCTCGCCGACGAAGACGGCTCCGTACTCGTCGGCGATCGCTCGCCAGGAGCGGTAGACGACATGCAGGTCGTCCTGGTCGATGTAGGGGTGGGGGTCGACCCCCTCCACGAAGTCGGCGAGCGCGGGGTCCTTCACGAGCAGTGCGGCGGAGTCGATCCGTACCCCCGCGACGCCGCGCTCGAACCAGAAGCGGAGCACCTCCTCGTGTTCCCTGCGGACGTCCGGGTGGGCCCAGTTGAGGTCGGGCTGCTCGGGGGTGAACAGGTGCAGGTACCACTCGCCGTCGGGGACGCGGGTCCAGGTGGTGCCGGAGAACTGGGAGGGCCAGTCGTTGGGCGGGAGTTCGCCGTTCTCGCCGCGTCCGGACCGGAAGTGGAAGCGCTCCCGCTCGGCACTGCCGGGCCCGGCCGCCAGCGCCGCCTGGAACCAGGCGTGCTGATCGGAGACGTGGTTGGGGACGATGTCGATGATGACCCGGATACCGAGGGCGGCGGCCTCGGCGATCAGTTTCTCGGCCTCGTCGAGGGTGCCGAAGGCGGGGTCGATGGCGCGGTAGTCGGCGACGTCGTAGCCGCCGTCGACCATCGGGGAGGCGTACCAGGGGGTGAACCAGACGGCGTCGATGCCGAGTTCGGCGAGATAGGGCAGTCTCGCCCGGACGCCCGCGAGGTCCCCGGTACCGTCGCCGTCGCCGTCGGCGAAGCTGCGGGGGTACACCTGGTAGATGACGGCGTCACGCCACCAGGCGTCGGTGCGGGGCGAGTGAGGGGCTGCCACGGGGCATTCCTTTCGGGCAGGGTGGATCTCCGCCGCCGACCCGGACAGCGGGGCGTCGGACAGGCCGGCGGCGAAGGCTTCGGGAAGAGCGGTGGACCGGGCGTGCGGGCGTCAGCCCTTGAGGCCGCCGGCGGTGAGGCCGCTCATGATGTTGCGCTGGAAGACCAGGAAGATCAGCAGGGTGGGCAGGGAGGCGATGGTCAGCGCGGCGATGAGCACGTTCACCGGGACGCCGTTGGAGAGCGAGTAGATGCCGACGTTGAGCGTCTGCTTCGCGGGGTCGGGCAGGGTGAGCATCGGCCAGAGGAAGTCCTTCCAGACGCCGACGACCGCGAAGATCGACACCACGCCGAGGATGGGCCGGGAGATCGGCAGCACGATCGACCACAGGGTGCGGACCGGGGACGCGCCGTCCATGGCCGCGGCGTCGAGGAGTTCCTTCGGGATGGAGTCGAAGAACCTCTTCAGCAGGAAGATGTTGAAGGCGTTGGTGACGGACGGCAGCCAGATCGCCCACGGGGTGTTCAGCAGGTTCCGCTCGACGATCGGCACGTCCAGGACGGTCAGGTACTGCGGGACGACGAGCACGGTCGCCGGGATCATCAGGGTGGCGAGCATCATGCCGAGGATCGCCTTGCCCAGCACCGGGCGCAGCTTGGACAGCGAGTACGCGGCCGCCACGTCGAGGACCAGCTGGAAGGCGAGCGCGCCGAAGGCGTAGTAGAGGGTGTTGAACAACAGGGAGGACAGGTCCATGACCTCCCAGGCGCGGCTGTAGTTCACCGGAGTGAAGCTGCCCGGCACCAGGGTCGGCGGTGTCTGGATGACTTCCTGGGCGTCCTTGAAGCCGCTGGAGACGAGCCAGTACAGCGGTCCGAGGAAGACCAGGGTGAAGCCGCCTACGACCAGGGTGAAGACGGTCCAGTAGACGGCCTTGGCACGGGGCTTGCCGCGCTGGGCCGGCGAGATGAGCGTACGCGTGGACATGGTGCCTTCCTCTGTCTCTCTCCTGGCCTACTCGTCCTCGGCGCGGCTGAGCTTCACGTACGCCGCCGAGAACCCGGCGAGCAGTACGAGCAGGAGCAGGCCGAGCGCGGCCGCGGCACCGTAGTTGTTGAAGTTGAAGGCGTACTGGTAGATGAGGTAGACGACCGTGGTCGTGGACCCCTCCGGGCCGGCGCCGCCGGTGAGCAGGAACGGCTCGACGAAGACCTGCATCGTCGCGATGATCTGCATCAGCAGCATCAGGGAGAGGATGAGGCGCGTCTGCGGGATGGTGACGTGCCAGATCTTGCGGAAGAGGCCCGCGCCGTCGAGTTCGGCCGCCTCGTACAGCTCGCCGGGAATGCCCTGCAGGGCGGCGAGGTAGACGAGTGCGGCGCCGCCCATGTTCATCCAGGTCGAGGCGATGACGACGGAGAGCATGGACAGGTCCGGGTCCTGGAGCCACTGCTGCTGGGGCAGGTGGAGGAAGCTCAGCAGCTCGTTGAGGAGTCCGTACCCGGGGTCGTAGAGGTACTTGAAGAGCAGGACGGACGCGACCGGCGGGAGCATCACCGGCAGGTAGACCAGCAGCCGGAGGTAGCCCTGTCCGTGGTGGAACTCGTTGATGACGATCGCCACGACGAACGGGACCGCGAAGCCGAGGATCAGCGCCAGGACGGTGAACAGGAGCGTGTTGCGCCACGCCTGCCAGAAGGCCGGGTCGTTGAAGACGGTGGTGAGGTTCTCCAGTCCGACCCAGGTCGTCCGTCCGCTCTCGGTCTTCTGGAAGGCCAGCAGGAACTCCCTGACCATGGGATACCAGGAGAACACCGCGAAGCAGACGACGGCCCCGATGAGGAAGCCGTGTGCTGTGAGATTGCGCCGCAGGCTCTTGGTGAACCGGCCACCGGGCGGTACGGGACCCGCCTCACGCGGCGTGGAGTGGCGGGAAGGTCTCGCCTTGCTCGGGGTCAGGCTGGGGGCCGACATCGTCGCTCCTCGGTACTGAACTTGCCTGTCTGCTGCCGGGGCTGCCGCCGCCGGGCGGGGCGGCCGCGGTGGGCCGGCCCGCCCGGTCATGTCACTGGTTGGCCAGGACCTGGTTGACCTGCGCCTCGGCGGTGGAGAGGAGCTTGTCGACGTCGGCGTCCTTGTTGGTGAGGACGCCGGACATCACGTTGTCGAGGACCTTGTAGATCTCCTGCGCCTTCGGCGGCTCGGCCTTGCCCGCGACGGGGTTGTCCATGAACGTCTTGAAGTTGGCGACCGGCATGGTGGCGTGCTCGGCGCGGGCGGCGTCGTCCTTGGTCTTGGACTCGTTCAGCCAGAAGTTGGGCTGCGGGACGCCGACCGGCAGGCCGTCCGCCTTGGCGCGCGCCCAGTCGAACTGGCCCTTGCCGACGGTGAGGTTCTTGAAGTTGAGCCAGGCGACGGCGGCCTTGATCTTGTCGCCGGAGATGCCCTGCTTGATCATGTAGTTGTTGCCGCCGGCCAGGGTGTTCTTGCCGCCGGGTATCGGGCCCATGCCGAAGTTCTCGTACTTCGCGCCGAGTTGCTGGACCATGTACGCGATGTCGTCGGGGGCGGCGAGGAACATGCCGAGCTTGTCGGTAGCGATCTGCTTCTGGAGGTCACCCCACTTCAGCAGCTGGGTCTTGCCCATGCTGTCGTCCTCCCACCGCATGGCGTGGAGGTTCTCGGCGACCTGCTTGCCCAGCTCGTTGTTGAAGGCGGCCTTCTTGCCGCTCGCGTCCACGATGTCACCGCCGAGGCTGTACATCTGCGCGGTGAAGTGCCAGCCGCCCGTGTTGCCCGCGCTGTACTCGCCGAAGCCGGCCGTGCCCTTGCCGAGGCCGGCGATCTTCTTGGCCGCGGCGCGGACCTCCTCCCAGGTGCGCGGCGGGCTGTCGGGGTCGAGGCCGGCCTGCTCGAAGAGCTTGCGGTTGATCAGCAGGCCCATCGTGTAGTTGCTGGTGGGCAGTCCGTAGAGCTTGTCGTCGTGCTTGAGCGAGCCGAGGACGTTCGGGTCGATGTCCTTCAGCGCCGGCACGGACTTGTCGTTGACGTACGCGGTGATGTCGGCGGCGCCGTCGTTGTCGAGCACCTGCGCCAGGTCGGTGAAGTAGGTGTAGAACACGTCCGGCTGGGACTTGGCCTTGAGCATGGCCGTGAAACGCGGCGGCTCCAGGCACTGGCCCGGGGTGGAGCGGCCCTCGATGGTGACGTTCGGATAGGTCTTGTTGAACTCGGCGACGTCCTCCTTCCACTCCTTCAGTTCCGCCGCCTTCGCCGCCGGAGGCATGCAGTCGATGGTGATCGTCACCTTCGTCTTCGGGTCCAGCGGGGCGGACGGATCGGACGAACCGCTCCCCTCGGAACCGCCGTCGTTGTTGTCGCTGCTGCTCGTGCCGCAGGCGGCGAGGGCGGTCAGCGTGAGGGCAGAGACGAGGGCGACCGCGCCGGCGCGGCGGGTACGGCGGAACCGGGCACTTCTCATGGTGGACCCCTTCGGGCATGAACGTGGAGGTCGCCCCACCACCGGTCGGCTGATGCGTTGTGGGGCGGGCCACACTCAACCACCCCCGACAAGTGAACGCAAGATATCGCGCCAATTTCGTAATTGCTCGACAAAGGAGTGTCAGAGCCAGTGCGGATCACTCTGAGCAGCCAACCGACCCTCGCAAGGTCCGCACCAGCCCAGGGCCGGCGGCCGGAAGGACGGTCCGTGCGAAGTCGGTCCGCGCGAGGGCATGCCGACAGCCGGCTGCCCCTTTCATGGGGCGGCCGGTGATCGTGCCGGACCGCTCAGGCGGGGTACGCGTGCGTCTGCGCCGCCTTCACCGTCGCCCAGACCGTGCCACCGGGGCGGAGCTCCAGTTCGGCGGCGGCGACGGTGGTGAGGTCGGCGGCGAGAGGCAGTTCGCCGGTGAGGGCGGCCCGGATCTGGTCGCCGTGGGTCTCCAGGCCGGCGACCTCGCAACGCCAGAGGTTGCGGGCGCTGGAACCGGCGGGACGTTCGCGGTGGAGGGTGACCGCGCTGGGCGGGAAGGCGACGAAGACCGGGCCGGTGAGCTCCTCGGTCGTGGTGATCGCGGTTCCGTCGTCGACCTGGACCGCGTGCCCTTCGGCCTGCCCCCGGTAGAGGTTGAGGCCCACCAGGTGGGCGATGTAGTCGGTGCGCGGGTGACGGGCGATGTCCGCGGGGGTGCCCTCCTGGACGACGTGGCCGTTCTCGACGACGACGAGGTGGTCGGCCAGGACCATCGCGTCCAGCGGGTCGTGCGTGACCAGTACGGCGACCGCCTCGAAGCCGGCCAGATGGCGGCGGAGTTGGGCGCGGACGTCGAGGCGGGTGCGGGCGTCGAGGGCGGCGAGCGGCTCGTCCAGCAGCAGCAGGCGCGGCTGCGTGGCCAGGGCACGGGCGAGCGCGACGCGCTGGGCCTGGCCGCCGGAGAGACGGCGGGGCTTGGCGGACGCATGCGCGGCCAGGCCCATACGGTCCAGCAGAACGGCGGCCTGCGCGCGGGCCTCCGCCTTGGTGGCGCCCTGGCAGCGCGGCCCGAAGGCCACGTTGTCGAGCGCGGTGAGGTGGGGGAAGAGCAGGTAGTCCTGGAAGACGACCCCGACCGGACGGGATTCGGGCGGCGTACGTTCCAACTCGGCGCCGTCCAGGCGGAGATGGCCGCCGGTGAGCGGGACGAGGCCGGCGAGTGCGCGCAGCGCGGTCGTCTTGCCGGCACCGTTGGGACCGAGGAGTGCGACCACGTCACCGGGCGCCGCGGTCAGCGCCACGTCGAGCCGGAAGGCGCCGCGCTCGACCACGAGCCGGGCGTCGAGCCCCGTACCGGCAGGGGCGGGGGCGTCGGCGGCGGCGTGCGAGGTGGTCTTCTCGGTGTCGGTCATGAGGCGGTCATCCAGCGGTCACGCAGTCCCGCCAGCACCGCGATCGACACGGCGAGCAGGACCAGGCTGAGGGCGATGGCCGCCTCCGGGTCGCTCTGGAGCGCGAGGTAGACGGCCAGCGGCATGGTCTGGGTACGGCCGGGGAAGTTGCCGGCGAAGGTGATCGTCGCGCCGAACTCGCCGAGCGCCCTGGCCCAGGCGAGCACGGCGCCCGCCGCGATGCCGGGGGCGATCAGGGGCAGGGTGACGCGGCGGAACGCCGTGAAGCGGGAGGCGCCCAGTGTCGTGGCGGCCTCCTCGTAACGCGGGTCGGCGGCGCGCAGGGTGCCCTCCACGCTGATGACGAGGAACGGCATCGCGACGAACGCCTCGGCGACCACGACCCCTGCGGTGGTGAAGGGCAGCGTGAGCCCGAACCAGTCGTCCAGCCACCGTCCCACGACCCCGTTGCGGCCGAGCGCCATCAGCAGCGCGACGCCGCCCACCACGGGAGGCAGGACGAGCGGCAGTGTCACCAGGGCACGGACCAGCCCGCGTCCCGGGAACTCGACCCGGGCCAGCAGCCAGGCCAGCGGCACCCCGATCACCAGGCTCACCGCGGTCGCCGCGGTCGCGCAGACCAGGGACAACTGGAGGGCCTGCCACACCTCGGGGCTGGTGAGCAGGTCCGGCATGCTCCGCCAGGGGGCCCTGATCAGCAGGGCGAGGAGCGGCAGGGCAAGGAACGCCAGGCCGATCAGCGCGGGCAGCAGAAGGGGCAACGGCGCGCCCCGGCCGACGCGGGCGCGACGGCGCCGCGGACCACCGGTCAGGGGGTCCGCGGCGTCGGCCTTGCCCAGGGAGGAACCGGTCACGGCTCGAGGAACCCGGCCTCGATCAGGACCTTCTGGCCCTCGGCGGACTGCACCAGCTCGATGAACGCCTCGGCGGCCTCGGTGTTCTGCGAGCTCTTCAGCAGCGTGATCGGGTAGTCGTTGACGGCGTCGGCCGATTCGGGGAAGTCCACGCCCTCCACCTTGTCACCCGCCGCACGCACATCGGTCTTGTACACGACCGCCGCGTCGGCCTCCTTGAGCACCACCTTGTTGAGGGCGGACTTGACGTCCTCCTCGTAGGACACCGGCGTGAGCTTCAGCTCGCCGGCGTCCAGGGCCTTCCGCGCGGCGGAGCCGCACGGCACCGCCTCGTCGCACAGCACGACCTTCAGCTTCGGGTCGGTGAGGTCTTCGAGGGAGGAGATCTTGTCCGGGTTGCCCGGCAGGGTGGCGATCTCCAGCTGGTTGCGGACGAAGGTGGCGGGCGTGCCGGAGGCGTCCCCCGCGTCCGTGACGATCTTCATCGTCCTCGGGCTGGCCGAGGCGAACACGTCGGCCGGGGCGCCGCCGGTGATGCTCGCGGCCAGCGCGTCGCTGCCGCCGAAGCTGAACGTCACCTTCGTGCCCGGATGCTGCTTCTCGAACTCCTTGCCCAGCGTCGTGAAGCTCTCCTTCAGCGAGGCGGCGGCGAACACGGTCACCTCACCGGACACCTTGCCGGAGGCGTCGGCCGACGTGGCGGAGTCCGACGTGGCCGACGCGGAGTCGCCGGAGGACGAGCAGGCACTCAGGGCCAGCAGCGCGGTGGCACCTGCGCCGGTCACCTGCAGCACCCGCCGGGTCCGGCGCACGGAACGGGTCATCACGGGTCCACTCCCTATGGTCCTGACGCACTCAGCCACGGTCGGTTGGTGTGCATACGCTGATGATACTGACGCATATGCGAGGCGAAAGTCCCCTGTCACTTCGCATGAGCCGCGTTCTGTCTCAGTTGGCATGGCATGTGCGTTTGTACGGGACGCGAGTTCGGGTACGGTCTCGCCGCAGGTGGCAGCCCGTGAGCCGGCCCCTCGCAGCGCCCGGCTGACGATGCCCGACCTGCTCCGCACTGTCGCTGTGGCAGCCTCCGGCGTCAGGCCTCGAGGTCGGCCTTCCTGCGCGCTCGATAGGCGGCCACGTTGTTCCTGTTGCCGCAGATCTCGTAGGAGTGCCACCGCTGGGTGCGGCTACGGGTGGTGTCGTAGAAGGCGTCGCCGCAGCGTTCGTTCGCGCAGACGCGGATGCGCGGCCAGGTGCCGTCTTCGACGAGTTCCGCCACCGCGAGAGTGATGCCGCCGACCACGGGGTCACCGGCCACCTGGCGCATCCGTACCGTCCCGGGCGCCGAGAAGTCCTGCCGCAGCGTGACCGAGGCGGCGCGGTCGGTGAGATCCGCCCAGCCGTCCGCCGCCTCGGCGGCGTCCTGCGCGGTGACAAGGCGCAGCAGGATCTCGCGCAGCGCGCGGACCTCCGCGACGCGCTCCGGTGACGGCGGATCGGCGCCGGGCTGACCGAACGGGCGCAGGACGGCGCCCGCCGTCCGAGGAGTCCCGAGCACGTCCGGAAGGGGGTGCGCGGTCCGGTGCGAGCGGGAATTCAGCAGGTTCACGACCGCCTCGGCCACAGCGGGGACCTGCCGCGCGGGCCGCGAACCTCGGCTTCTGGTCACCTCCCCACCGTAACGCACAGGGTCTATCCGAAAAAGGGGATTACATTGGCGGCCGCGTGCGTTGGAACGTAAGCAACTAAGCATGTTCGCCCATTACATTTCTCACGCGCTCCTCCGAAGAGAGACCCACGTGTACTCCAAGCTCCCGGCGAGGCGGATGCCGCGCCAGGTCGGCTTCTGGCTGCTGGCCGTCACCCTGCTGTCGATCCTGGCCGCGTCCGCCGCCCCTTCCCCGCTCTACGTCGTCTACCAGGACCGCTGGGGCTTCTCGCCGACCGTGCTCACCGCGATCTTCGCGATCTACGTCGTCGCCCTGCTGGTCGCGCTGCTGACCGTCGGCGGGCTCTCCGACCACATCGGCAGGCGGCCCGTGCTCGCCGCCGCGCTGGTCATGGAGGCGGCGTCCATGGTCGTGTTCCTCACCGCCGACGGTGTCGGGCCGTTGCTGATCGCGCGGACCCTGCAAGGCCTCGCGACCGGCGCCGCGACCGGTGCCCTCAGCGCCGGGCTGCTGGACCTCCAGCCGTCGCCCACCTCGACACTGGGCCCGCTGCTGAACAGCCTCGCCCCCGCCTCCGGCCTGGCCGCCGGGGCGCTGGGCACCGGGCTGCTGGTGCAGTACGCCCCCGCTCCGACCACGCTGGTCTTCGCCCTGTTCACCGCGCTCTTCGTGCTGCTCGCCGGGGCGGTGTTCCTGCTGCCCGAGCCGGTCACGCCGCGCCCGGGCGCCTGGGCCTCGCTGCGGCCGCGGGTGTCCGTGCCGCCCGAGGCCCGCGGAACCTTCCTGGCGGCGGTGCCCGCCCTGATCGCCACCTGGGCGCTGGGCGGCCTCTACCTCGCGCTGGGCCCCTCGCTGACCACGGAGGGCCTGCACGTGGACAACCATCTGGTCGGCGGCCTGGTGGTGACGACCCTCTTCGGCGCGGGTGCCGCCGCCTCCCTGGTGGTGCGCGGCGCGGCGCCGCGGCGGGTGATCGCCGCCGGGTCCGTGGCGCTCGCCATCGGGACCGCTCTCACCCTGCTCGCCCTCGCCGCGTCGTCGACGCCCTTGTTCTTCTTCGCCACCGCCCTCGCCGGCGCAGGCTTCGGCAGCACCTTCCTCAGCGCTTTCCGCTCGCTCGCGGCACTGGCCGGCCCCAAGGACCGGGCGAAGCTGATCGCCGCGGTCTACGTCGTCAGCTACCTGGCCCTGAGCGTGCCCGCCGTGCTCGCGGGACTCGCGGTTCCCTCGCTCGGCCTGACCACCACGACGACGATCTACGGCGCCGGGGTCGTCGTGCTCGCCCTGCTGGCCACCGCGTCCATGTCACTCGTCCGCAAGCCGCCCGCCACGCCCTTGGTGGCAGTGGCCTCCTCGGCGGACCGGGACGTCGCGCGCGGCCAGGCCGAGGTCGCCGTGCGGACCGCGAAGTCAGGATCGCGGTCCCGCAGCTGATCGCGCCCAGGCGACCGACGCGTCCATGGCCCTGCTGGACGCTGGACGCCGAGGGTACGGCGGCCGGGTGGACGCGGGCCGCCCGGCCGCAAAGGTCGGGCGGCCCCGTGATGCCCCGTCAAGTGGGAGCGGCGGGGCGCCTTCGACAGGCGTGCGTGAGGCAAAAGGCTCTGGCGCGCCAGGACTTCTGTCAACCCTCCGACCCCGCCCCGGCTCCACTTTCTATTAAATTAGGAATTAATATTGACAGGGTTCCGGCCGCGCGCCACAGTCTTCGCCGTGACGCCGCCGACCCCCAGACGGCGCCCGGCAGGGTGGCGCGGCCGACGTGACCTCCCGCCGAGTCGACGGCCATGCCCACCGGACCTAGTTCAAATAAATTAGTAATTATTCTTGACGTGGCGGGAGTGCCACGCGAACCTGGATCAGCGCGAGAGGGGCCGGGCCCCCTGACGGCCGAAGTCCGACTCGCGCGGATCCGCAAGGAGTTCTCCATGACCAACCCCCAGACCAGCCGACGCCGGTTCCTGGCCGGACTCGGCGCCGCCGGGACGACGGCGCTGCTCAGCGGCTGTGTCACCTCCACCTCCTCGGGCAAGAGCTCCTCCTCCGAAGGCGCGGTGACCCTCCAGTCCAACCTCTCCGCCCCGCAGGCCAAGGACGCGATGGAGGATCTCGTCGCCGCGTACGGGAAGAAGGGGTCCGGGCGCGCCAGCCTCAACACCGTCGCCGCGGAGACCTTCCGCACCCAGCTGCCGACGTACCTCACCTCCGCCAACCCGCCGGACGTGTACACCTGGTACCCCGGCTCGGTCGCGGAAGCGTACGCCAAGAAGGACCTGCTGCTCGACCTCGGCGAGGTCTGGGAGTCACCGGACCTGAAGAAGTACTCCAAGGCCCTGAACAGCCTGTGCACGGCGAGCTCCGGCAAGAAGGTGTTCGTGCCCACCACCTACTACTGGTGGGGCATGTTCTACCGGAAGTCCCACTTCGCCAAGTGGGGCGTGAGCGAGCCGCAGAGCTGGGACGACTTCCTCGACCTGTGCGACAAGCTCAAGAGCAAGGGTGTCGACCCCATCGGGCTCGGCGCGGGCGGCAACACGCCCTGGGTGGCCTCGGCGTGGTTCGACTACCTCAACATCCGTATCAACGGCGCCGACTACCACCGCAAGCTGCTCGCCGGTGAGCACCGCTTCGACGACCCCGAGGTCCGCAGGGTCTTCGACCGCTGGCAGGAGGTGCATCCGTACTTCGATCCGAACGGCACCGCCGTCGCCTTCCAGGACGCCACGACCTCCCTGCTCAACGGACGTAGCGGCATGATGCTGATCGGCACCTTCTTCGCCGACGCCGCGCCCAAGGAAGCCCTCGACGACATCGACTTCTTCCGGTTCCCCGTCATCGACCCGAAGGTCCCGCTGGCCGAGGAGGCCCCCACCGACGGCTACTTCGCCAGCGCCCGCACGGGCCGCGGCGACCAGGTCGTCGACCTGCTGCGCTACCTCGCCACCGCCGAGGCCCAGGAGATCTACATCAAGGGATCGTCGGGCACCGCGCTGCCGACCCACCCGGACGCGAAGGACGCCGGCACCGCCCTGGTGAAGAAGGGCCGCGCCCACGTGGCGGAGGCCACCGAGATCACCCAGTTCTTCAACCGGGACTCCAGCGACGCCCTCCAGCCCACGGCCGACACCGCGCTGACCAAGTTCCTGGCCCAGCCCAAGTCCGTCGGCGGCATCCTCACCGACTGGCAGCGCGACGCCGAGAAGATCTGGCGGGGCTGACGTGGCCGTCCTGACCGCCCCGGAACGCAAGGCCCCGGCCCGGCAGCCGCACCGTGCCGGGCGGGGCCGGGGCCCCCGCCGTACCCCTCCGCTGGTGCTCGTGTTCGTCCTCGTCCCGCTGCTGGCGGAGGCGCTCTGGGTGTTCTGGCCGGCCCTTCAGGGCTTCTACCTCTCCCTCACCCGCTGGGACGGCGTCTCCACCCCGCAGTTCGTCGGACTGGACAACTTCCAGGAGATGGCGGGCGACGAGGTCTTCCTCGGCGCGGCCGGCAACACCGTGCTGTGGCTGGTGCTGTTCGGCGGCCTGTCCGCACTGCTCGGCCTGGCCACCGCGCTGCTGCTCCAACAGGAGCGGCGCGGCGTCGGCTTCTACCGCGCCGCCCTGTTCCTGCCCGTCGTCTTCTCCCTGGTCGCCACCGCCCTGGTGTGGCAGGCGATCTACCAGCCCGACGGCGTCCTGAACCAACTCCTGGAATCCGTCGGCCTCGGCAGCCTGCGCCACGCCTGGCTCGCCGACCAGGACACCGCGCTGTACGCGGTGATCGTGCCCGCGCTGTGGCGGCAGATCGGCTACGTCATGGTCCTGTACCTGGCCGGCCTGAAGGGCATCGACCCGGCCCTCTACGAGGCGGCGAAGGTCGACGGCGCCTCGGCCTGGCAGCGCTTCCGCCATGTCACCCTGCCGCAACTGCGTGGCGTCAACGCCGTCGTCCTGTCCGTCATCATCATCGACTCCCTGCGCTCCTTCGACGTCGTGTGGGCACTGACCCGCGGCGGCCCCTACCACTCGTCCGAGCTGCTGAGCACCTACATGTACTCGACCGCCTTCCAGTCCCTGCGCCTGGGCTACGGCTCCGCCCTGGCCGTCGTCATCTTCGTCCTGGCCTTCGGCGTCATCTGCTCCTACCTCGTCCGCGCGTTCCGGGAGGCCGACTGATGGCCCTCTTTTCCGCGGCACCGCGCCGCAAGCAACGAGCCGCGACCGCGGCGTTCCACGTGGGGGCCGGTTCACTGGCCGTCCTGTGGCTGCTGCCCATCGCGCTCGTCCTGGTGACCAGCCTGCGTTCCTTCGACGACATCGCCGCGCACGGCCTGGGCAGCTGGCCCCGTTCCTTCACCCTCGCCAACTACGGTCAGGCCTGGGTCGACGGCGGCCAGCAGCGTGCCCTGATCAACAGCCTGGTCGTCTCCGTGCCCTGCGTCCTGGTGACGCTGGCCCTGGCCGCGATGGCCGCGTTCGGCCTCAGCCGCTACGAACTGCCCTTCCGGCGTTCGCTGTTGCTGCTCATGCTCGCCGGCAACCTCCTCCCTCCGCAGATCCTGCTCATCCCGGTCTCGAAGCTCAGCGAGCTGTTGGGGGTCTACGACACCCTGCCCGCCCTCATCGGGGTGCAGATCGGTTTCGGCGTCGGCTTCTACGTCTTCGTCCTGCACGGCTTCATGCGTGGCATACCGCCCGAGATCCAGCAGGCGGCAGTCGTCGACGGCGCGGGTCCCTGGCAGATCTTCTGGCGCATCATCCTGCCCCTGACACGCCCCGCGCTGGCCGCGCTGAGCGCGCTGTCGTTCACGTGGATCTTCAACGACCTGCTGTGGGCGATCACCGTGCTGCGCAGCGACACCAAGATGCCGATCACGGCGGCACTGATCGGGCTCCAGGGACAGTACGTGTCGATGTGGAACGTGATCGCCGCCGGTTCGGTCATCGCGGCCGCGCCCACCGTGGCGGTTTTCCTGCGGTTCCAGCGGCACTTCGTGGCCGGCCTCAATCTGGGAGCGGTGAAGTGACAGACACCCGGCGCTGGACCCTGCGCACGGAGAACACCAGCTACACGGTCCGCCTCTCCCCCGACGGCCCGTGGGCAGAACTCGACGCCTGGGGCCCCCTCGGCGTCGAGGACGGCCCCTCCGCCCTCGACTGGTCGCACCGCACGCACTTCATCACGCCTGCGGACGCCGCGCCGGCCGAGTACGTCCCCCACGGCCTGCGCCCGTTCACCGGCGCCGACCTCGTGGCCTCACGTCCGGGCGCCGAACGCGGTGTGTGGTGGGAGTTCGCGTCGGCGGAGGAAGTGGACGGGACCCTGCGCCTCGCCTTCGCCGACGACGTCCTGGGCCTGCGCACCGTCCTGTGCTACGAGTCCGTGCCCGGAACGGACGTGGTCCTGCGCTGGACCGAACTGACCTGCACCGGCGACGAGGAACTGCGCCTGGAACGGGTCGACTCGGCCGGGGTGAACATCCCCGTCACCGGCACCGCACGGCTGACCTATCTCACCGGCCAGTGGTCGCAGGAGTTCCAGCGCACCCAGCTCGACCTGCCGAGGGGCACCTTCACCATGGGCAGCGTCCAGGGCGTCCCCGGACACGCCTACGCGCCCTGGCTCGCGGTGCAGGACGGGACGTCGGAGGCGGCCTACGGCCTCGCCCTTCAGTGGCCGGGCAACTGGCACATGACCGCGGAGGCCGAGCCGGGCGGCGCCGTCCGTGTCCGCGCCGGGCGGGTCCCGCACGAGGGCGCCGTGTTCCTGGCCCCCGGCGAGACCCTCGCCACCCCGCGGCTCGCCTGCGCCTTCAGCCCCGACGGACTCGACGGACTCGCCCGCGTCTGGCACCGCTACGAACGCCACCTCACCGGCGAGCGCCTCGACCGTCCCCGCAAGGTCCTCTACAACTCCTGGGAGGCCACCGGGTTCGACGTCGACGCGGCAGGGCAGCTGGAGCTGGCCGAGGTCGCCGCCGACATCGGGGCCGAGCTGTTCGTCGTGGACGACGGCTGGTTCACCGGCCGCGGCGACGACACGGGCGGCCTGGGCGACTGGTACCCGGACCCGGCCGCGTTCCCGCACGGCTTCGGCCGGTTCGTCGACGACGTCCGGGCGCTGGGGCTGGACTTCGGCCTGTGGGTCGAGCCCGAGGCCGTCAGCCCGGCCAGCCGTCTGTACGCCGAACATCCTGAGTGGGTGTACCGGATCGACGACCGCCCGGCCCGGCTGGTCCGCAACCAGCTCCTGCTCGACCTCGGCCGCGCGGACGTCCAGGACTTCGTGATCGCGACGCTCGACCGGCTGCTCACCGAGCATCCCGTCAGCTACCTCAAGTGGGACATGAACCGCCCGCCCACCGAGCGCGGCCGTCCCGGCACCGGACACGCCGACCACCTCGATCTGGACGCCCGGCACGTCGCCGGATATCTCCGGGTCCTGGACCATCTGCGCGCCGCCCACCCCGACGTCACCGTCGAGGGCTGCGCCGGCGGCGGTGGCCGC
Organism: Streptomyces sp. NPDC059861; assembly: GCF_042731435.1. NCBI lineage: Bacteria > Bacillati > Actinomycetota > Actinomycetes > Kitasatosporales > Streptomycetaceae > Streptomyces > Streptomyces sp. NPDC059861. The sequence continues at coordinate 50,691 of NZ_JBHWJQ010000044.1, forward strand.
ATCGAGCACGCCACGATCGCGCGCACCGACGTCGTCTGGCCCAGCGACAACACCGCCCCGCTGGACCGGCTGGCGATCCAGCACGGCTTCCTGCACGCCCACGCCCCGCACGTCATGAGTTCCTGGGTCACCGACGCCCCCGGCGTCTTCGACCCGCGCCCGCGCAGCCTCGCCTTCCGCTTCGTCAACGCCATGTGCGGCGTCCTCGGCATCGGCGCCGACCTGCGCGCCTGGACGCCGGAACAGCGTGCCGAGGCCGCCCGGTGGATCGCCCGGTACAAGGACGTACGTGATGTCGTCCACCGAGGCGAGGTCCACCTCCTGGGCAGCCCGGCTGACCCCACCTTCGGGGTGCAGTACGACGCTCCCGAGGCGGGCCGCACGGTCGTCGCCGCGCTCAGCACGGGACGTCTCGACGGGGCTCCCCTCGTGCCCGGCCGCCCCGCGCGGCTGCGGCTGCGAGGGCTCCAGCCGACGGCGCGCTACCGGGACGCCGCGGCGGAACGGACGTACAGCGGAGCTCATCTGCTGCACCATGGGCTGCCCTTCGCCTGGAGCGCCGCCCACGATGCCGAGCTGGTGGTGCTGACCCGGCTGTGAGCCCGTACGACATATGTTTCCAGGACGACCGACCAGTCGTTCCGCGCCCGCGAAGGAGTCCAGCCCCCATGACGGACCAGCCCGCACCACGGCCCGGTGCCCGCTTCACCGGGCGTACGGCCGTGATCACCGGGGCGGCCTCCGGGATCGGAGCCGCCACGGCCGAACGCCTCGCCGAGGAGGGCGCGGCGGTCGTGCTCGCCGACATCGCCGAGGAGCAGGGCGAGGCCGTCGCCGAGCGGATCGCCAAGGCCGGCGGCCGGGCCCGGTTCGTACCGGCCGACGTCTCCGCGGAGGACGACTGGACGCGGGTAGCCGCTGCCGCGCACGAGTTCGGTCCCGTCGACCTCCTCGTCAGCAACGCCTACACGGTCGAGGTGACACCGGCGCACGCCATGTCCCTCACCTCGTGGCAGCGGCAGCTCGCCGTCAACCTCACCGGCAGCTTCCTCGGCGTCCGGGCGATGCTGCCCGACCTGCGGGACCGCAGGGGGGCCGTGGTCCTGACCTCGTCCGTCCACGCGCACCGGGGCATCCCCGGCCATCCCGCCTACGCCGCCACCAAGGGCGCCCTGCTGTCCCTGTGCGGCCAGTTGGCCGTCGAGTACGGGCCCGAGGTGCGCGTCAACGCCGTGGTACCGGGTCCGATCCTGACCGCCGCCTGGGACAGGGTGACGCCCGAGGACCGGGAGCGCAGTGTCGCCGAGACGGCCGCCCGCCGCTTCGGCACCCCCGAGGAGGTTGCCGCGGCCATCGCCTTCCTCGGCGCCGACGAGGCCTCGTACATCACCGGGACGTCGCTCGTGGTGGACGGCGGCTGGAGCGTCGTGAAGGCCTCCGCATGATCCCGTGCCTCCTCGCGAGCTCCTCTCCCGCGCCCCCCTCAGCAGAAAGGCTGTAGACGATGACGCCCTATGCCCGCCGCGGCGTGCATGGCCAGACCGTGGAAGTGCTCGCCCGCCGCATCCTCGGCGGTGAGATCCCCGAGGGCAGCACGCTGGACCTGGTGGCGCTCCAGAGCGAGTTGGACGTGAGCCTGACCGCCCTGCGCGAGTCACTGAAGGTGCTGGCCGCCAAGGGGATGGTCGACGCCCGCCAACGGCGCGGTACCTTCGTCCGCCCCCGCGCCGAGTGGAACCTGCTCGACGCCGACGTGCTGCGCTGGCAGTTCGAGGGCGGCCGCACCACCGACGCCGACCAGTTCCTGCTGCGCAACCTCGCCGAGGTGCGCGCCATCATCGAACCGGCCGCCGTGCGCCTGGCCGCCGAGCGCCGCACCGATGCCGATCTGGCCGCCCTGGACGGCGCGCTGGCGGCGATGGAGGAGGAGAACTCCGACGCCGCCCACGCCGTCGACGCCGACCTCGCCTTCCACCGCGCCCTGCTCGCCGCCACCCACAACGAGCTTCTCGAACGCATGGAGATGGTGATCGAGTCCGGCCTGGCCCACCGCGACCGCATCGTGCACAGCTCGCCGCACAGCGGGGACCCGGTCCCGGCGCACCGCGCCGTACTGGACGCCGTCCGCGACCGTGACCCGCGCGCCGCCGAGGCCGCGATGCGCGCCCTGCTCGACCAGGCGGGCCGCGATCTGGACCGGGTCGGCACCACCGACGACGAGACGCAGGACAAGACGGAAGGCGCCCGCCCTCAGTGAAGATCACCCGTATCGAGACCTTCCTCGTCCCGCCGCGCTGGCTGTTCTGCCGCGTCGAGACCGACGAGGGCGTGGTCGGCTGGGGCGAACCCGTCGTGGAAGGACGCGCCGAGGTCGTCCGGGCCGCCGTCGACGTCCTGGCCGAATACCTCGTCGGGCAGGACCCCCTGCGCATCCAGGACCACTGGCAGGTGCTGACCAAGGGCGGCTTCTACCGCGGCGGCCCCGTCCTCTCCAGCGCCGTCGCGGGGCTTGACCAGGCCTTGTGGGACATCGCCGGGAAGACCTACGGCGCCCCCGTGCACGCCCTCCTCGGCGGGCCGGTGCGCGACCGGGTCCGGGTCTACGCCTGGATCGGCGGCGACGAACCCGCCCAGATCACCGAGCAGGCGGCGGCCCAGGCCGAGGCGGGCTTCACCGCGGTGAAGATGAACGCGGCCGGAGCCACGGCGCCGGTCACCACCGTCGCCGAGACGGCCGCGGTCGTCGCCCGTGTCGCCGCCGCCCGCGAGGCGCTCGGCCCGGACCGTGACGTCGCGGTCGACTTCCACGGCCGCTTCACCGCGGCCGGCGCCCGTCGCGTGCTGACCGAACTCGCGCCTCTGCACCCTCTGTTCGTGGAGGAGCCCGTCCTCCCCGAACAGGGCCATCTGCTGCCCGGCCTGGTCGCCGCGAGCCCCATCCCGCTCGCCACCGGCGAACGGCTCTACGGACGCGCCGAGTTCCTCCCCGTGCTCGCCGCCGGTGTCGCCGTCGCCCAGCCCGACCTGTCGCACGCCGGCGGGATAACCGAGGTGCACCGCATCGCCTCGCTCGCCGAGACCTATGGCGCCCAGCTCGCCCCGCACTGCCCGCTCGGCCCGATAGCCCTGGCGGCCAGCCTCCAGATCGCGTTCGTCACCCCGAACTTCCTGATCCAGGAACAGAGCCGGGGCATCCACTACAACAAGGACGCCGACCTGCTGTCCTACCTGGTGGACACGGAGCCGTTCCGCTTCGTCGACGGCCACGCCCTCCGCCACGACGCCCCGGGGCTCGGCATCACCGTCGACGAGGACGCCGTACGCGCCGCGGACCGCACCGGTCACGCCTGGCGCAACCCGGTGTGGCGGCACCCCGACGGCTCCTTCGCGGAGTGGTGAGCGTGCCGCTGGAGGTCGTCACCGACCTTGCGCACGGCGGCCGTTGGACGTCCCTGCGCTCGGGCGGGCGCGAATGGCTGTGGCGGCGCGAGACGCCCGGGCGGGAGGACGTCGCGCCGGGCGACCCGTTCGTGGACGCGGGCGGACTGGAGGAGTGCGTCCCCACCGTCCGCGGCACGCCCGACCACGGCGACGCCTGGTCGCGGGCCTGGACGCGCGAGGCGGACCGGGACGTGGTCCACGCCGACCGCTTCACGCTGACCCGCCGCATCCGCGCCACCGCCGACGGGGCCGAGGCCGACTACGTGCTGACGGCCGACGCCGGCTTCCGCTTCCTATGGGCCGCCCACGCCCTGCTCGACCTCTCCGAGCGGGCGAGCGTGCACCTCCCCCGCGCGGCGCGGACCCGGCTGTTCCCCGAGGCGGCCCCGCTGCTGGACGGGCCGTGGCCGAAGGGCGCCGCGTGGGTCGAGGGCGACTGGCCGGCCCCCCGCGGGCTACGCATGGACACGCTCGGCCCGGACGACGGCACCGCCGTCGGAGCCGTCGTGGACGCTTCCCGGTGCTGTGTCCACGACGGCCCGGACCATCTGTCCCTGGCCCTCGAAGCCGACGGCCAGCCGACATCCGTCGCCCTGTGGCGCAACCTGGGCGGCTTCCCGGCCCCACACCCCTACCGGAGCACGGGAGTCGAACCCCTGCTCGGCCGGGTATTCGACCTCGCCGAGGCAGGCCCCGGTGACGCCGCCCGTGTCCCCGAATCCGGTGAGGTGCGATGGCGGCTGACGCTGAGCGCGCACTGCCGCTGTCCCTGAACCGGCCCCCGGGAAACCAAACCGTGTGGCCCCCCTTGCGAGAACGAGAAGGAGCCCCTCCATGGATCTTCGAGCGGCCCTGGCCGCCCACCGCCTGGTCGCGATCGTCCGCGGCTCGGATCCCGACGCCGCGCTGCGCACCGTCCTGGCCCTGGCCGAGGAGGGTGTCGAGCTGATCGAGGTGTCCCTGAGCGGCAAGGACGCCCTGTCCGTGATCGAGCGGGCCCGCGAAGCGCTCGGCACCGACCGCCCCCTCGGTGCCGGGACCGTCCTGACCGCCGACGACGCCCGTGCCGCGCACCGGGCCGGCGCCCGCTGGGCCGTCACGCCCGCGGTCGGCGAAGGCGTCGGCGCGGCGCACGCGCTCGGCATGCCGGTGCTGGCGGGGGTGATGACCCCGACCGAGATCCTGGCCGCACGCACGCTGGGCGCCACGGCGCTGAAGGTCTTCCCGGCCGCCCAGGCCGGCGGCCCCGCCTATCTCCACGCCCTGCGGGGCCCGTTCCCGCACGAGCTGTTCGTGCCGGTGGGAGGCGTCGACGAGGCGGCCGCCGAGGCCTATCTGGCCGCCGGAGCGACCGCCGTCGGGGTCGGCTCACCCCTGATCGGCGACGCCGCCGACGGCGGCAGCCTCACCGCGCTGCGTGAACGCGCCCGCGCCTTCCTCACCGTCGTACAGAAAGCCACGCCGTGACCGACGTCGAAGCCCTCCGCCCCGACCGCCTGGAACTCGGTGAGGGCATCCGCTGGACGGACCGTGGAGTCGTCCTCGTGGACATCCTCGCGGGCCGCCTGCTCACCGCCACCGGCAGCCCCGCGGACCCCCTGCGGCAACTGGCCCGACTGCCCGTTCCCCTCGGCGCGGTGGCACCCGTGGCCGGCACTGCCGACACCTGGATCGCCGCCGCGGGCACCGGGATGTGCCTGCTCGCTTCCGACGGATCGACGCACTGGCTGGCACAGCCCGAGGCGGACGCGGCCCGGCCCATGCGCATGAACGACGGCACCGCCGACCCGCTCGGCCGCTTCTGGGCGGGCAGCATGGCGTACGACGCCGACGAGGGACGCGGTTCCCTGTACCGGGTCGACGACGACGGCACGGTGACCCGTGTCCTCGACGGCATCACGGTGCCCAACGGACCGGCGTTCACGGCGGACGGCGAGGTCATGTACCTGGCCGACAGCGCGCGGGGGGTCATCAGGCGCCACGCCGTAGACCCGGCCACCGGTGGCCTGGGAACACCCGAGGTCTTCGTGACCGTCGACGAGGGCAGCCCCGACGGCATGGTGGTGGACGCCGAGGGCGCGGTGTGGGTCGCCGTGTGGGGCACGGGAACCGTACGCCGGTACCGAGCGGACGGCCGCCTCGACCGCGTACTCCGTCTGCCCGCGCGCCAGCCCGCCGGCGTGTGCCTGGTGAAGGACGTGCTGCACATCACGACCGCGCACGTGGGGCTCGCCGCGCCCGGTCCTCATGACGGCGCCGTGTTCACCGCCCGGGTGGACGTGCCGGGCCGGCCCGCGGACGCCTACCGCCACCGGCCTCCGCTGCCGGCCCCGAGGGAGGCGTCGTGAAGAGCGCATGGCGGCCGGCCGAGGGACGGGTCGTCTGCATCGGGGAGACCATGGCCGCCCTGGCTCCCGGCCCGTCCCAGTCGTTGGAGACCGCCGAGAACGTGCGGGTGTCGGTGGCCGGCGCGGAGTCGAACGTCGCGATGTACCTGGCCGATCTGGGTGTCCCCGTCTCGTGGCTCTCCGCGCTGGGTGACGACGCGCTGGGGCGGCGGGTGCACGCCGCGGTCGGCGCGGCGGGCGTCGACGTCGGTGGCGTGCGCCTCGACCCGCGACGGCCCACGGGCCTTCTGGTGAAGGACCCCGCCGGACCCCGTACCCGCGTCCACTACTACCGGGGCGACTCGGCGGCCTCGGCCCTGGGCCCCGACGTCCTGGACGACGACAGCCTGAGGTCCGCCTCCCTCGTGCATCTCACGGGCATCACCCCGGCGTTGTCCTCGTCCTGCCGGGACCTGGTGGACCGGGCGCTCGCCATGCCGCCGGGCGAGCGGGCCCACGCCCTCAGCTTCGACGTCAACCACCGCCCGGCGCTGTGGCCGCCCGGAACGGCCGCCGGGGTACTCCGCGACCTGGCCGACCGCGCCGACATCGTCTTCGTCGGGCTCGACGAGGCACAGGAGCTGTGGGGCGCCGCCCTGGAACCTGCGGGCGTACGGGAGTTGCTGCCGCACCCCCGGCTGCTGGTCGTCAAGGACGGCGGCCGTGCGGCCACCGCCTTCGGTGACGACGGCGTGTGCACCGTGCCCGCGCTGCGCACGGAGGTGGTGGAGGTCGTCGGCGCCGGTGACGCGTTCGCCGCCGGGTTCCTCGCCGGGCTCGTGGGCGACGGGGACGTGGAGCGGGCGCTGCGTCTCGGACACATCACGGCGGCGTCGGCCCTTCAAGTGACCGGCGACCACGGCCCGTTGCCGGACGACGCCCGGATCGGCCGGCTTCTCGGCCTCTCCGCGGACGAGTGGGCGACGAAGGCGGCGGCGACCTCCTGAGCCGGGGTCGTGGACGGGGCGGGACGTGGGGGCGCGCGTCGCCCTCACCGGGCGGTCGCTCAGCCCCCCGCACCTCGGCCGGTGGCCTCGGCGGATCCCGCGTCGATCCCGATGAGGAAGGCCGTGAGCACCCGGCGCAGGCGCGGTTCCACCTCGACGACGGCGTGACCCAGCCGGGGGTCGGTCGCGTAGAGCTCCCTCAGACGTGGGCCGGGGGTGGCCATCTGCCACAGCGCCCCGGCCATGCTGGTCGCCGTGGCGATCAGGTCGACGTTCTGCAACTCGGTCAGCCCGAGCAGCCGCCGCAGTTCGTCGCCGATCAGCTCGACCTCCTTGAGTGTCACGAGCTTGAAGGCGCGCACCGAGTCGATCGAGACATTGCGTTCCAGGTTCAAGGGCGCCTGCGCCAGCAGGTCGCAGAACATCGGTCGCGCCGCCAGCGTGGCGGCGACGGCCTCGGCGACCTCCGCGGCCGTGGCGTGAGCCCGCCGTTCGAGATCGCCGCGAAGGTCGGCGGACCACTCCCGCCAGCCTTCCGCGGTGAGCCTGAGGAAGATCTGCTCCCTCGTCTCGAAATAGCGCAGCAGGGCCGACTTGTGCATCCCGACGGCCGTGGCGATGTCGGTGAGGGTGACGTCCCGGATGCCGCGTCGGCCGCCGAGTGAGCGGGCGGCGTCCAGGATCGCGTCCTCTCGAGCCTGCTTGGCCTCGGCACTGCGCGCACGCTGGAAAGCAGGCGTAGTCATGCGAGACATCATAGGAACACTTACGGCAACGGTGTTGCGTAATTTAGAGAACAGTGTTGCACTAAGAGCATGAGTCAACAGGTCTGGTTCATCACCGGTTCGTCCCGCGGCCTCGGCCGTGCCCTCGTCGCCGCCGCCCTGGAGGCCGGCGATCGCGTCGTGGCCACCGCCCGCCGCCCCGAAGCCCTCGCCGAGGCATTCCAGGAGTACGGCGACCGCATCTGTCCACTCGCGCTGGACGTCACCCACCCGGAGGCCGCGCGCGAGGCCGTCGACGCGGCGCTCGCACGCTTCGGACGCATCGACGTCCTTGTGAACAACGCCGGGTACGCGAACGTGTCGCCCATCGAGACATCGGACGACGACGACTTCCGCGCCCAGTTCGAGACGAACTTCTGGGGCGTCTACCACGTCACCAAGGCAGCACTCCCCACCCTGCGCCGGCAGGGCGCCGGCACCGTCGTGCAGATCTCGTCGATCGGCGGGCGCGTCGGCGGATCGCCCGGCATCGCCTCCTACCAGGCGGCCAAGTTCGCGGTCGACGGCTTCAGCCGGGCCCTCGCCACGGAGACCGCACCGTTCGGCGTGCGTGTCATGGTCGTCGAGCCGAGCGGCTTCGCCACGGACTGGGCGGGTTCCTCGATGACGGTCCATCCGATCCCCGACGCCTACGACGAGACGGTCGGGGCGATGAACCGGCGGGTGCGCCAGAGCACGGACGGGGTGGCCGGGGACCCTCGGCGCGCCGCCGAGATCATCGTACGAACCGTCCAGCGGGGCCAGGTCCCCACGCATCTGCTGCTGGGCACGAACGCGGCGACGATGGCAATGGACCACTCCCGTCGCCAGCTCTCCGAGGCGGCGGAATGGGAGAAGGTCAGCCGCTCGGCCGACTTCGGGGAGCCGTACCCCGCCCAGCTGCCGCCTGAGGAGACAGCCGACTAGGGATCACCAGGAGGGCACCTCCGCCACCGGGCCGTCGTTCCAAATGGGCCCCCGCGCGCCTCATCGCCCACCTGGCCGGGTCACTCCCCGGCCAGGGGCAGACGAGGCGCGCGTCGGTATGTGTCGCGGTCGAGCGAGGCGAAGCGGTCCGAGTGAGGGAAACCTTCCCAGCGTGCGGCGATCGTGGCCTCTCCGGCCGGATCGGCGGCCACCAGATCTCGATGAGCCCGCGCCAGGCATGCGGGGCGCGGCCGGCGTGAGGGGCGCCGCTGCCGAGTCGGGGCGGGCCGGGCAAGTGCACGTGAACGCGCCGTTCGCCTCGCGGGACGTGCTGGGCTCCCGGTAGGGTCGCGATGCCGCCACGACACGCGGCGTGGCTCTCGCGCACCGCCGCGCGGGCACGGGACAGCCCCGGCGACCTCGCCGTCCGGCGGACGTGCGCAGCGGGCACGGGACCGATGCGGCTCAACCGATCAGAGGTGCGCATGTCAGGACGGTTCGAAACGACGGTCGAGATCGATCGGCCTGTCCAGGCGGTGTTCGACTACCTCGCCGACGGACGCAACGATCCGCAGTTCAGCCCCCGGGTGCTCAGGATCGAGCGGGTTCCCGACGCGCCCACCGGTGTGGGTACGGTCTTCCGGAGCACGGTCAAGGATGCCGGGATGAAGACCGCCAGGGAGTTCCGCATCACCGAACTCGAAGCCCCGGTGCGGATCCGCTGGGCCGAGGTGTCGAAGAACAGCGTGACGGCACGCGAGGGTGGCTACGACCTGGAGCCGCTGGACGGCGGAAGGACCCGGGTCCGTCTCCACAACGTCCTGGAAGGCCACGGCCTGGGCAAGCTCCTCGTCGGGCTGGCCCTCGCGGCCGCCCGCAAGGACGCGCCCGGCTTCGGCGCCCGGATCAAGGCGGCGGCGGAAGCGGCGATCGTCCAGCCCTGACGCCGGTCCCGAGCAGACCGTGATGTCCGCGTCCCCTTCCAAGCCGGACCCGGAGCCCGGCGGGCGGCGGTCCCTGGCGCCGCTGATGGCGGTGTGCGCCGGGTACTTCATGGTGATCCTGGATGTCACGATCATCAACGTGGCCGTCCCGGTGGTGGGCCGGGACCTGTCCGCCTCACTCACCGGCATTCAGTGGATCACGGACGGATACACCCTGGTCCTCGCCGGGTTCCTGATGACCGGTGGGGCGCTGGGCGACCGGTTGGGCAACCGCCGGGTCTTCTGCTGGGGCGTGGTGGTGTTCACGCTCTCCTCGGCCGCGTGCGCGTCCGCCCCGAGCGCGTCGTTCCTGGTGGTGGCCCGGCTGGTGGAGGGGCTGGGGGCGGCACTGATCGTGCCCGGTTCCCTGGCCCTGCTCCAGCAGACCTACCCGGCGCCGGCCGCACGGTCGCGGGCGTTCGGGCTGTGGGGCTCGATGGCGGGCATCGCGGCCTCCGCGGGCCCCCTGCTGGGTGGGCTGCTGGTCTCCACGGTCGGCTGGCGCTGGGTCTTCCTCATCAACCTCCCGGTCGGCGTGGCCTGCCTGGCGCTGACCCTGCGCCACGTCAAGCCCTCGCCCCGGCAGGCGACTCGCGCACTGGACTGGCCGGCCCAGTGCCTGGTCGTGGCGGCGGTGGCCCTGCTGACCGGCGCGCTGAACGAGGCAGGACGCCGCGGCTGGGCGGATCCCCTGGTGATCGCCGGTCTGAGCCTTGCCGTGGTGGCCGCCGCAGGGTTCGTCGTGCGGGAGTGGCTGGCCCGCTCCCCCGCCCTCGCGCTGCGCATGCTGCGCTCACGTGCGCTGAGCGGCGCGGCCGTCATCGGCCTGCTGTTCAACTTCGGCTTCTACGGCATGCTGTTCACCGCCAGCCTGTGGTTCCAGCACCAGCGCGGCATGAGCGCCCTCGCCACCGGGATCGCGCTGTTCCCGGCGGTGGCGATGACCATGTTCTCCTCCGTCCTGTCCGGGCGGCTGACCCGGCGCACGGGTGATCGTCCGCTGGTGGTCTCCGGCATGCTGGTGGCCGGGCTGGGACTGGTCGGCTGGGCGGCGGCGGGTACGGATCCCGCCTACTGGCTGCTGGTGGCCCCCATGATGGCCGCGGGCTTCGGCACCTCGTTCGCCCTCACCGGCTCGACCGCCACCGTGATGGATGCGGCACCCGCGGCGTACGCGGGAGCCGCGTCCGGCCTGTTCAACACCACCCGTCAGATCGGCAGCGCGACGGGGGTGGCCCTGGGAGGCAGCCTGCTCGCCACCGGCGCCGGCTACGGCAACGGGCTGCGCACGAGCATGGCCATCGGGGCCTTCGCCTACCTGGCGGCCGCGGCTCTCGCGTGGTGGTGCGTGCCGAAGAGGCGTGAGGCGGCGTGAGGCGGCGTCCGTCACAGGACAGGTGCCTGTCCGGTCATAGCCATTGACATTTCGGCCCCCGGTCGCATGCCGGCAGCCCCGCCAGGCAAGGAACAGCGCGATGAACACGAACAGCTCCAGCAGGGTCACCTTCAGCGATCAGATGAGCTCGTCCGAGATGTCCGAGTCGGCCATCGCGCTCTTCGACGAGCCGGGGACGGTGGTGGCATGGACGCAGGCCGCCGAGCGGCTCGTCGGCCACTCCGCGGACGACGTGGTGGGGCGTCCTGCCGCGCTGGTGCTGCCGTCCTTCGGGGAAACACCGACGACCTCGGCCTTCGTCGAGCGGTGCCGGGCCGAGAACGGCTGGCCGGGCACGTCGGCGGTGCTCCATCGCGACGGTCGCCTCCTCGCCGCCGGCCTGCGGATGTCGAAGGTACGGACGATCGAGGGGACGACCCGGTGGCTCGCCTCCGTGACCGACATCGGCACGCTGTCCAGGGAAGTGGTGAACGGGCCCGTCAGAGCAGTCCTTCTCACCCGCGCTCCGATCGGTGTCACGGTGCGGGACATGGATCTGCGGTGCATCGGCGTGAACGACGCGATGCAGGCCCACGACGGCATCCCCCCGAGCCATCGGCTCGGGCGTCGCCTCCCCGACGTCCTGCCCGGCGTCAAGGCGGAAGCGCTGGAGGAGGTGATGTGGCAGGTACTGAAAAGCGGCACGACCAAGGTCCACGAGTACCGGACATGGCTTCCCACGAGTGTGGGCCCCGAGCACCCCTTCGCGGTGTCGTTCTCCTGTCTGCAGGGCGCCGACGGCCAACCGTCGGGTGTCTGCGTCACCAGCGTCGATGTCACCGAACGCCGGCAGGCGCGTGAACGCCTGGCCATCCTCAACCAGGTCGGCACCCGACTCGGCAGGACCCTGGACGTCATGCAGACCAGTCAGGAACTGGCGGACCTCGCCGTACCGCTGCTCGCCGACTTCGTCGCCGTGGACCTTGAGCAGTGGGTCCCGTTCGGCGAGGGGCCGGCGGTCCGCTTCGGCCCTTCGGGCGAGCGCCTGCCCGTTCTCCGGCGTGCCGGTCTGGCCTCGATCCATCAGGGAGTCCCGGAATCCGCGTGGATGCGCGGTCAGCCGGTCACCCTTCCGCCGGACTCCCCCTTCAGCGCTGTGCTGGACACCGGCAGGCCCCACCTGGAACCCATTCTCGACACCGCTCCAGGCACATGGACCAGCCACGATCATCTGCGGACGCACAAGATCCATGAGCACGGCATGCACTCCGTGATGGTCGTACCCATCCGCGGGCGGCGGGCCCTGCTCGGCATGGCGGTGTTCGTCCGCACGAAGGATCCGGTTCCGTTCCAGGAGGCCGATCTTCTCCTGGCCGAGGAGCTCGTCAGCCGCGCCGCTGTGTCGCTGGACAACGCGCTCCGCTACGCCCGCGAGCACACCGCGGCCCTGGCACTGCAACGCAATCTGCTGCCGCACCGTCTCAGGGGCGGTTCGGCGGTCGAGACCGCCTCGCGCTATCTGCCCGCCGACATCGACCACGGGGTGGGGGGTGACTGGTTCGACGTGATCCCGCTGTCCGGCGCCCGCGTCGCCCTCGTCGTCGGCGACGTGGTCGGACACGGCATCAACGCCGCCGCGACCATGGGCAGGCTGCGCACCGCGGTGCGCACGCTCGCCGACATGGACCTGCCCCCCGAGGAACTGCTCACCCACCTCGACGACACGGTCCAGCGACTGGTCGAGGAGGACGCCGAAGCCCCGGACCAGGCGTCCACAGTGGCCGGCGCCACCTGTCTGTACGCCGTCTACGACCCCGTCACCCGCCGGTGCACCATGGCGTCCGCAGGTCACCCGCCGCCCGCCGTCGTCGACCCGTCGGGCCATGTCACCTTCCCCGCCCTTCCCACCGGAGCCCCGCTCGGCGTCGGCCTGGGCACCCCCATGGAGGCCGTGGAGCTCGAACTGCCCGAGCGCAGTCTGCTCGCCCTCTACACCGACGGCCTGATCGAGTGCCGCGGCCAGGACATCGATGACGGAATGCGGCGACTGGGCGCCGCTCTCACGCGGCCGTACCAGTCGCTGGAAGAGCTCTGCACCCGCGCGATGGAGCCCTTCTCGGATCAGGCGGCGTCCGACGACGTCACCCTGCTCCTCGTCCGCACCCGCGCACTCGCCCCGAGCCAGGTCGCCTCGTGGACGCTGCCCAGCGACAACACCGCTGCCCACCGCGCCCGGAAGCTGACAGCCGGTCAACTCGCCGAATGGGGCGTGGAGGGCGTCGAGGACGCCACCAAACTGATCGTCAGCGAACTGGTCACCAACGCCGTCCGCCACGGAAGCGGCCCGATACAGCTGCGCCTGATCAGGCACCAGGTCCTCAGCTGCGAGGTGTTCGACACCGACGGCTGCTCCCCGCGTCATCGCAGAGCACACATCGACGACGAGCGCGGCCGAGGCCTGTTCCTGGTCTCCCAGCTGTCCCGCAGATGGGGCTACCGCCCGACACCGGGCGGCAAGATCGTCTGGGCCGAGCAGAGCTTGCCCCCGCGCGGCACGGCGCTCCCGTCCGAGGACCAACCGGAAGCCACAACGGCCGCCTAGGTGTTGTGTTCCGGGAGGTTGTGGACGGGTGAGCGAGGTCTCGGTTGAGGGATCTTGAACAGGTGAGGGCCTTCCGGTTCGGTGTGGATTGC
>NZ_JBHWJQ010000045.1:0-64104 GCF_042731435.1 Streptomyces sp. NPDC059861
CCAGAACCCCCACCATCACTCTCGCCGCCTGACTATCGCAAACACCCGCATACCAGGCACCACGTCCTTGACGAAGGACATAGAGACACCCCCCCAGGCGGGCACCGTTCTCGTACCCGTCGCCTCCGTCGGTGGCCATGCAAATGCTGCGATGCAGTCACTCACGACCGACTGACCGGACACGTAGCCGGGCCTTCGAGGGGCAGCGGGCGCTTACCGTGGGGCCGTGACCACTCCCTCCGACGACGAAGCCGCACCGGTGCCGGTGCGGGTCGTACTGCCTGCCGATCCGGTGCTCGGTCATCCGGAGCAGGAAGTCCTCGCGCGGCTGTGGCGGCGACGCCAGACAGAGACGGGCTGGCTGTACCTCGTAGGACTGCCGTCGTACCGGAACCTTGAAAACGGCGGTGTGGAGGCGGCGGAGTACCGCGTGTGGGTCCGCGCCCCGAACCATGTGCGGCCGGTCGACGGCGTCGACTACGACCAGGTCGCCACCGAGCTGGTCGAGCCCTCGCCGCAGTCGGTGGTCCGCGAGGCGCTCGGGGAGCGCCGGCCGTCGGGGTGGGTGTGGCGGAGGTACGCGAGGACCGGGGGCCTGCCCGGGGTGTGCTGCACGTGCCAGACTGCGCAGAGGTTCCGCAGGACGCACCGCTGCTCGATGTGGAGCCTGCGCTGAACGTCGCGGAGAACCCGGGGACGCGTCTGTGCACGCTGTGCGGGTGCGCGCAGGAGCTGACGCCGATGCTGCGCGGCTTCGACCACATCACCGATTCCGACCTGCTGTGGTCAGGGTGAGCGGTGCCATGGTCGGATCCACGGCGAGGTCGCAGCTCGGCACGCAGCGGGTGACCTTCCCGGGCGCGTTCTCGTTGAGGACATCGCGCATCTCCCCGTTGTGCGCGTGTGGGGGACCCGGGCGTGCCTCGTGAATCTGCCCGGGTCCCGCATCCTGACCGGTGCTGGGGACTCCTCACCCCCCCGAGGCCCGGACACCCCACGGCCCCTTTTCGGCCCGGGCCGTGGGGTGTCTCGTGGTCAGTTGCGGCGCTTGAACAGCGCCGTGAGCAGACCGGGGTGCTGCCGGGACAGGTCGGTCCGGCAGTCGGGGCAGTGCCGGCCATCTTCTGCAGGCGCATCGTCGTAGCGGATGCCGGGCTGCCCGGCCCGGCTGCCCGCACCGCTCGCACAACCCCGGAGCGGGCGGCTCGGGGTGCCGTGCGGCGTCCAGCTGCTCGGGGCGCTCCTGCATCGGCACCGGCTGCCGCGCGGCGGCCGGCTCACCCCAGCCTGCTGCCTGCTCCTGCCGTTCACGCTCGCGTTCTTCGTCGCGACTGCGGCTGCGTTCGTCGTCTCGCTGGTGCCAGGCGTCGGCGTCGTTGGGGTTGGACAGGGCGGCGTCGAGGATTTCCCACTGACCGTGTCCGCAGCGCCACCACACCGCCGCCCGCGGACCGTGCGCCTGAAGTCGTTCGAGGGTGGAGAACAGGATCGGGATGGCGTCGGCGTAGTTGTAGTAGCCGTCCGGATCGGTGTCGCCGTAGCCGTCCATCCGTTCGTAGCTGCCGGACCAGATGGCGCGGGTTGCGTTCATGACCGCGTTCATGCGGTTCTTCAGCGCCTGCGCTCCCATCCGGGTGCCCGGGTTGAAGACCACGACGACCGGGGGATGTCCTTCGCGGCCGGTCGGCGGGTAGAGGTTCCGCCACGCGGGAACGTCCCGGCCGCGGTGGTCCTTGGCCTGCAGGCGGAAGAAGCGCAGGTACTTGTCGAACTTCGCGGCCACGACGTCGGCCGCCTCCGTGCAGTTGTCGACCTCCACCAGCAGCACCGGCGCCCCCGCCTCCGGTGCCTGCAGCACCGCGTCCGCACGGACACCGGAACGGTTGCGGCCCGTGCTGGGCAGGTTCAGCGCCACCTCTGTCGACCAAGCGAAGATGCTGCCGATCCCCTCTGGCGCGGCTGGCACGGTCGGAGTGGTCTCGGTCGGCGGGGCGGTTGCGGGGTTGCGTGTGCTGGAGATCGGGCGAGTGGCGACCGGCGGAGTGCGGGCGATGGCAATGACCGTCTCATTCACCGCCATCGCGTGCCGGGCACCGGAACGGGCAGCACCCCGCGCGATACCACCCATCTCCCCCGACCCCCGGCCCACACCTCCGCAGCCGCGTCCAAGCCCAGAGACGTCAGCCCCCAGAGCTTGTTGCCGTCCCGGGCCGCGCCCTCCGACAGCGTCAGCCCGTGGCGGGCGAGGTCGAGACAGGCGTTGCGGAAGCCCTTGTTGTCCTTGTGGCCGGGGGCCATCAGGCGATGCATCTGATCCGCCGTCGCCACCTTCAACACGCCGAGCGCCGCCAGCACATGCGCGCGCACCGCACTCGTGGACCCGTACGGATACGCCTTCGAACCACCCACCAGCACCCACCCCCGCTTCCCTGACCCGCCCCACTTGCGGGGGCCAGCCCCGCGCGGGAGCGGCGGACCGGCGCCCGCCGGGCCGCAACGACACACGCACCCGGGCCCCTCGGCTCTCACCGTCACTCACCCTGCCACCTACAACAGACAATCCCTTCCCCAGCAGAGTGCAGATGGAGAGAGAAGAGGGGTTGTCGGGATCCGTGGTCAGGGCTGTCAAGGGGGTTGAACTGCGCAAACACTGCGCAGGCTATCGCACACCCCGGTAGGGGAATTGGTAGGGGGAAAGGCAGGGGGAAACGGTAGGGAGATTGGCGGCCGGGGCAGCCCGGCAGCACAGGCCGGGTGAACGGTGCCGCTGCCTGCTGGGCTGTCGCTGGCCGGGGTGGAAGGCATCGCGGCATGACGACGTGGTCCTTGCCCGAGCCGATGCTCACCGTCCCCGTGGACAGCCCCGTCCTGCCCGCGGGGTGGGCGGCCGAGCCGAAGTGGGACGGTTCTCCAGACACTTGAAGTTGTCTCATCCGAGTGATATCGCGGCATCTCCCAGCACGCCTCCGACCGGCACCGAAAGACTGCACGTTGCCAGAGTCGTGACGCATGCCTGTGGGATCACGTGCAGTTGTTCTTCACCGACCAGCGGAAGGTCTGGAAGGTCGGCCAGGTCGCTGGATTGAGTCGGGCCGAGCTCTCAGCTCTGTACGCCCGGCGCCTGGTGCCTTCGGGTACGCCGATTGGCTTTGTTCATGAGAACGGGCTCTGGCTCAACTTCCGTGGTCCCTTACCCCTCGCCGACGGCGACCGGTTGACCCGCCCTGGCGCGTGATCCAGCCGTGCGACTTCAAGCACTCCGACAAAGCATCCGCTCACCCAGCACGGAGGTGCTGTGCACGGCGACCCAGGCGGTCGACAGCCGTCTGGTCGACGGAGTTGATGTCGCGTGCAGGGTGCCCAGTCACACGCGTAGTAACTTTGCGTATCCAATTACTTGCTAATTGTTATTGGATTGTGAATGGGAAGGACCCTCATGAACTTCGCCCACACGCGTGCCGGTCATTTCCTCGCCGGCACGGCCGCCCTCGTCGCTGCGGCCGTGTTCCCTGTCGTCACCGCGCGTCCCGCCGCCGCACAGGACTCCTTTCGGATCGAGACCGTTGCCGGGGGGTGCCTGGAAATCGCGGACGCCAGTACGCACAACGACGCCCCCCTCCAGCAGTACCGATGCCTCGGCACGGACAACCAACGCTTCACCATGGAAGACGCCGGCGACGGCCTCGTCAGGATCAGGACGTTCGCCGGCAAGTGCCTGGAAACCCTGCGCAGTGATCCGAGCCCCAACGACCCGATCGTGCAGGGGGACTGCGACAGCCGCTACACCTTCCAGGAGTTCTTCATCCACGACATGGGCGACGGCACAGTCAGGATCGAGGCTGACAACACCCTGCTCTGGGGCGTCGAGAACGGGCACCCCGGGCTCCTCGCCCCGGTCGTGCTGACCGACGCCGGCGAACCCGGCCAGGAATTCACCTTCATCCACTGACCCTCACGTCAGCCCCACCCTGTCCCAAGCCGCCGGCCGTGCACTGGCCGACGTCCTGGCCTCACCCACGGGTGTCCACCCTTGCGAGGGCTGCTGGGCGTTCTCGGCAGGCTGGGGAACGCAACGCACGCTGGACGTCACCCTCGTACAGCCCGAGGTCGTAACGGAAGTCGCTGTCGACATCGCCCGCGACGCCTCAGGACGATGGCGGCACCCCGGCCGCCCCCACCGCGTCCGCACCGACCTCGACCTGGCGCAGGTGCCGCTGTTCGACGAAACCGACCCCTGAACCTGCCGTGGGCGGGCCCCTGGTCGTGGCGGCCCGCGCCCCAGCCGGTCTGTGGTCAGGGGGTGCCACCGGAGCAGTAGAATCGGCAACTCAGGCCCGGGCCAGGCGTGCGGAATTCACCGGGGCGCGGGCCGTACAGGGCTCGGCCGCCGGGCTGCCAAGCTCGGTAAGCAGGGCGACGCCGCCGCCGACTTCCTCGGCCAGGCCAGCCATGGATGTTCCGAGAGCAAGCCGTGCGCCGACCTGTTCGGCGTAGGTCCGGTGCGGGAGCGGATCAGGGTGGGGGGCGTAGTGCTCCGCGCCGTAGACCCGGCCCCGCCCCACAACAACTGCTCCCACAGAGCTCACTGACCGCTGCAAGCGGGTCCGCCGATGGATCCGGCAACCCTCTTGGTTCATTCTCCTGCACTCCGAGCGTGTTGGTCGATGTGTAGCGCTTCGTATCGCGCATAGACGCGCGCTAGCGCCAGGACGTCCTCGCGCACTGCTATGAATTCGAGCAGAAGAGTGAGAAGTAGGTCGACAGCCTCCTGCTCTTGTCTCGGTGTCAGATGTTTCAGTTTGTTCCAGCCGTACCCCTGAACATCTGGCAGAGCCTCCTCCAGGAGTAGCGCTTGCCATCCGAAACTGGAGCTTTCACTCTTACGCACGACCAGCCACTCGGTGAATCCACGGAGGAGACCGCCAGAGCGAGCCATGTCGAAGCCGATGAGGAAGGTGACCGCATTGCTGTATGAACCGTCAAGACCGTATAGCCCTGGCCTGCCCCTCACCAATTGAAAGAAGTTCCCGTCGTTCAAAGATCCCCCCAACGCTGAAATTACTGGACATTGTCCGGCTCGGACAGCCACCCGCAACAACGCCCTGCCCCCGGCATTGCGGCTTCCGGAGGCAGGGCGTTTCACATTGTAGTCACCGCCGCATTGCCCGGCTTTGCGGGTATGCGCCGCTGAGAAGACCGACGCTCGCGAAGGCGGCGTGACGGCACCGGCTTACGGAAGGGAACCTCAGCCCTCCCACATGGCCCGCGCGTAAGCGTCTAGGCCTTCCAGCAGACCGTCTTCCCTTTCGGGATTCCGATCGATCGAGCCGCCGCCTTTTTCGAGCATCACGATCGAGGTCAGCAACAGCCCACGGAGGAGACCATGCAAGACGAAATTGCTGGTGGAGCAGTACCTGTCGTACAGGCCTTGAGTGAACTGCTGAAACGCGAACAGGTCTACGTCGCTACCGCCGAGTCGCTCGTTTTCCGTCAAGCCCGTTGACATGCCGATCAGTTCACCGGCTTCCCGAGAAAGGGCCGTATAGGCTTGCCCTACCCGGAGTGCGGGGTCCCAGAGAGTTTTGGACCTGTCGGTAGATTGGAATGGATAACTCATTAGAACCACCTGGTCAAGATGTGCACGTCCGGATATTTTTCTCTGAGCTTTTGGAACCGGGCCTCGACTGCTTCTATAAATCGTGGGTCCTGGTTTGGCCGGGTGAACCGGAATCCGATTGGCGCGTTCGCGTAGTACTCGGGCAGTTCCTTGCGAGCCCTCAGGTACTTCTCGAACTTTTCTTCAATGTGCTCGTTGATCCATTCTGATCGACGCCTTGCGCCGTAAGGCGCTGTGGCTCGAGCGAAGGTGAGAGACCGCCGCTTGTGTCCTGTCGCAGCGCGTCACCGGAGCTGAGGACAGCCTGAGCCGGGCGGTGCAGGGGAGGGTGGGAGCAGCCCTGACCAAGTCGGGATCCGCCCGACCTGCCAGAGGGCGTAAGCCCGGTGAGCGGGACGGATCGGACCCGGCTTGGCCGCACCCAGAGATGGGTAGCCAGCCGCCGTCGGCCCTCGCCTCCAGGCGGCAGAGAAGCCCCTCCGTCATCGAGGAATACCTGACCGGCCGCGACGAAACCGGCGCCCTTCCCTACCACTCCACCAAGCCACCCCTCGACGCCCGGGCATCCGGGGGCGTCCTTCAGATCACCGATCGCATCCTGGCCTCCGACGACCTGCGCGCAGCACTCGTTCCCCTCGCACCACAGGAGAACCGCACACGCACCGGCATCGCGCCCACCAGGCACGTGCTCTGGGAGCTTTTCAGGAAGCAGCACAGCGCCTGCTCCGAGCGATTCCAGCTCGCTGCTGGCTGTGGACACGAGAACGGGAGTCATTCAGGACCTCCATCCTCGATGAGTACAAGCCCTACCTGGACGAACGCTGGGACGAGGGCTGCACCAACGCCTGGAAGCTTTGGGAGGAGATCGTTCCCTTGGGCTGTCGAGGCAGCTACGGCCGGGTCAGCGACTACCTGCGAGACAAGCGCACCTCGCCACAGCCGGTCACCGCCCAACCGCCGGCACCCCGCGTGGTGACGAGATGGATCCTCAGCCGACCCGAGACGCTTACCGAGATCGAACAGCTCCGGCTCAAGGCCGTCCTGGACAACTGCCTCGAACTCGACGCCCTGACCGGTCACGTCCGATCCTTCGCCCAAATGCTCACCGAGCGGCAGGGGGAACGACTTCCGCAGTGGCTCGACGCCGTCCGCCAGGACGACCTTCCCAGTCTCCACACTCTCGCGGCCGGCATCGATCGAGACCGCGACGCCGTCATCGCCGGCCTGACCCTGCCCTGGAACTCCGGTGTTGTTGAAGGCCACGTCAACAGGGTCAAGATGCTCAAGCGGCAGATGTTCGGCCGAGCCGGTTTCAGCCTGCTACGCAAGCGCGTATTGCTGGCCACCTGATCAACCGCCCGGCTCTCGGTGATAGGACTTGCCGCAACGGAAAGATGATGAGGGGGGCGACAGCATGGACGCAGGAGTAGCGATCAGCCTGATCCGCATGGCCGCTGCAGACTTGGCCATGGAACCCTGGCAGCGCCCCTCGGACGCTTACCTGGTCCAGTTGGGCCTGGACGCCCTGATGGCCGACATCGAGGCTCCGTCGCTTCCCTTGCTGGCTGGCCTCGCGCGTGGTGAGCATCCCCAGGCCCGCGAGCTGTTCGACCTTGTGCTGGAAGAGTTGAGTCTGCTGCCGCCGGCCTCGGACGATCTTGCCAAGGCGCGATGGACCGCGGCCCAGTGGTGGGCCGGCCAGATCGTGGCGTGCCAACTCGATCCCGTGCACGGGGCGAAGCTGATCTATGAAGAAGCTGCAGCCGAACTCGACTACCCCGACGCGCTGCAACCCATCGTTGATCTGGCGAGAGCGCTCGACCTGCCGAACGATCAACCTCCGGACCCGCAGCACATTCGCGACCGGGGCACCTCCGCGGCGCGAGACTTTCTCGCCACAGAAGCGCGCCGGAACCACAGCCTTTGACCTACGTCGCATGACCCACCGTGACCGGTTCACGGAAAGCGAGCCGGAACCACCGAAGGTGCACGAAGCCGGCTGTGGGCTCGTGGAGGAAGCCGATGGCCCCGCCTCAAGGATGCCGGGCCGGCGGTGCCTCGTTGAACTCGACACCGATCCGGCACGGCACCTGGGCGGTGGGGGCTCGTTCAGCGTCTCCGACCAGCGCGCGGGCATGCTCGAGGTCGAGGGTGAATTCGATGCGGTCGCACTCCTGCGGCCGGCGGGGAGGGCCTACCACCAGGTGGAAGGCCAGTGCGCCGTCGGCGTCCAGGGACGTGGTCACCACCGCGTCCACGATTCCGGAGATCGGTCGGTGGGGTGGGGTCTGCATGGTCGGCCTTCCCTTCTTCTTGTCTTTCAGATGCCCATCACGGCCGGGTCGTCCCCGGCGGCCAGTTCGTGTGCGAGCTGGGTCCACAGCCGGGCGTAGCCCTGGGCGAGCTGGGCCATCGGTTGCTTGCAGTGCGCGGGGAGGGCGGCCGTGATCTGCTCCCGGTCCTGAGCCACCATCGTGCAGGCGCTGAGCATGCGCAGGATGTGGCGGCCCGATTCGCTCAGCCGCAGGGAGGGGTCGCGGCGCAGTGTGTCCAGGATGTGCAGCAGCCGGTCGGGCGGCGGGGCGGTGGACGCGGGCTGACGGCGGGTCGCCAGTTGGATCGGGGGCCGGTGGGTGGAGGTGGTGGGGGGAAGGGGGGTGTTGGTGGGGCGGGGGGTGCGGCCTGGCACGGGGTCCTCGCCGCGGCTGATCCGGTTGCGTACGTCGGCGACGGTGGCTGGTGCCAGTCCGGCTTCGGCGGCGATCTGCCGCAGTGAGGCGCGGGGGTTGGCGCGCAGGAGTTCTCCGGCGCGTTCTCGGCTGTGCGAGGAGTCCACCGGCCGGGCCCGCCCGTCGCGCCCGATCCGGTGTTCGGGACTGTCGGCGGCGGTGCCTTTGCGGAGCTGGGCCACTTTGCCGGCGGAGAGCCCGGTGAGCGCTGCCACGGCGCGGTTGGACCAGCGTGGGTGGGCGGTGAAGATGTATGCGGCTGCGGCGGCTCGGTCTGCTGTGGTCAGGGGGCGGCCGTGGGTCACGTTGGTGGCGACCGCCAGGAGCCGTGCCTCGGTCAGGGGTCCGTCGAAGAACCGTACGGGGATGTGGGTCTGTCCCTGGGTGGTAGCGGCGCGCAGCCGGTGGGTGCCGTCCACTACGGTCATGGTGGGGCGGTGGACGAGGATCGGTGGCAGTTCGCCCTCGGCCTCCAGGAGGGTGCGTACGTATTCCGCGTCTTCGCCGTCCACGCGGGGGGAGAAGCCGACGGAGATTTCGTGTGTGGGGACCTGTTCGACGGGGAGTTCGCGGATTCCGCGGTCACGGAGTCGGATCAGGTGGTCGGCGGTCTCCGGGTCCATGGGGGTCACTGCCAGCCGAGGTCGTCGGTGGTCTGTTCGGCGGCGGGCGGCGCGGGAGTGGTCCCGGTGTCCGTGTCGGCGTACGCGGCGGTCTGTCCCAGCACGGTGGTGAATACGAGGACTCCGGCCATGGCCGCTCCACGGATCATGCTGCGAGAGAACTCCAAAGACATGTTGTTCCTGCCTTTCCGCCCGTCGGGTTCGGTGATGCCCAAGAGTCTGCGCAACGCTGCGACCTGCGGAAAAGGGGTTCTGCGGTAGGCAAACCGGCCGTGGCATACTCAGTCCAGGTCCGTTCAAGTCTGGGTGTGCCGTTGGTCAATAATCTGCCAAGTGGTCTATGGCGGTGGCGGATTCGTGCGCCACGGATCGTCGGACAGCAGCGGGACTTCTGCACGCACCAGCTCCCACGCCGACAGCGGCCAAAGTGCCGCCTGCACCAGCTGCCACAGCCGTTCGGCGGCGGTCTCGGCCTCTGCCAGGGAGGCGGCCCGCAGGTACAGCCCGACGACCGGGCGGTTCTCCGGGTCGGGGTGCACGCTGACATGGATCAGGCCCTCGCGCCCTGACACATGGCGGGTGATGTCCGCCGCTGTGCTCTGCGGCAGCCGGCCTCCGGAGAGTGGTGCGCGGAGATGGACGTGGACAAGATACATGGGGAGAACCTTTGTGAATCCGCAGAGAGGATCTGCGTCGCCTGGTTTCGGACACGCTTTCGGAAGCCGTATTGATCCCGTCCCGGTCCGGCCGTATCGTCAGGTGAATCTGCATACGTTTCATGATCCGGAGAGGCTTGGATGCTTAACTTACTCGGCCTCGATGCGGTGGCTGAATCCGTGTATCGCGGAATTCTGGACAGACCGCAGGATGTCGACGATTTGTGCGACCTGCTGAAGCTGACGGAGAAAGAGATCCGCGACGCACTCGACAGGCTCAGCGAGATGGCACTGGTGCGTCCCTCCACGGAGGATCCCGGACAGCTCCACGCGGTCAGTCCGCACGTCGGCATGGAGATACTGCTCGCCCGCCAGCAGGCCGAACTCGCCTCGCAGACGCAGCGGCTGGAGGCCAGCCGGGCCGCCGCCGCTCAGCTCATCCTGGAGTACGACGACCGGCGTGCCGACGCCGGCAGCGCCGAGGCGGGTGTGCGCTACCTGGAGGGCATCGACTCCATCCGCGACCACCTCGCCGTTCTGCGCGAACAGGTCGTCCGCGAACTGCTCACCTTCGCTCCCGGCGGCCCGCAGACCCAGGCCAACATGAATGCTTCCCGGCCGCTCAACCAGCAACTCCTTGAGCGCGGCGTGCAGATGCGCACCGTCTACCTCGACTCCATCCGGAGCTGTTCCGACACCATGAAGTACGTGCACTGGCTCACCGAACACGGCTGCCAGGTCCGTACCGTTCCCTCGCTGCCCAACCGGATGATCATCTATGACCGCAGGGCCGCCATCATCGCCGCCCACACGGAGAACACCGCGGCCGGGGCCATGCAGCTCACGTCCCAGGGCGCGGTGACCACCTTGCACGCCCTGTTCGAGAACGTGTGGCAGTCCGCACAACCGGTGGTCCGTCAGGCCCGGCCGACTCCCGGCGCGTTGAACCGGCAGCAGGCCGAGGCCCTGCGGCTGCTCGCGCAGGGCCTCACCGACGAGGCGATCGCCAACCGGCTGGGCATTTCGCCGCGTACCGCACGCAGGATCGCCTCCGGCCTGATGGACGTCCTGGACGCCGACAGCCGGTTCCAGGCCGGGGTGCACGCCGTTCAGCGCGGCTATCTGCCGTCCAGCCCGCTGTAGCGGGGCGGCGGCCGGCCGTGGCCCCGGCGCCGGTTTCATGTCGAGGCCAGTACGGCCTGTTCCGGCGCGCCCAGCAGGTCCAGGGCCTGTCCTGTGGTCTCCGCGCTGCGGACCAGGTTCCGCTCTTTCGCGGTCAGGAAGCCCTCGGTCACCAGGTGATCCAGCATCGTGAGCATCGGGTCGTAAAAGCCCTGGTGGTTGACCACCACGACCGGCTTCTCCATCAGGGAGAGCTGGTTCCAGGTGGCCACTTCCATCAGTTCGTCCAGGGTGCCGATCCCGCCGGGCAGTACCGCGAAGCCGGCGGAAAGCTTGTACATCAGTGCCTTGCGCTCGTGCATGGACCGCACCACGAAGATCGTGCCGCGTGCCTGGTCGGCCCGCTCACGCTCGTGCAGGCTGCGCGGCAGCACCCCGGTGACTGCCCCGCCGCCCGCCAGCACACCGTCGGCGACCGCGCCCATCACGCCCACTCCGCCGGCTCCGTAGACCAGGTCCCGGTCGCGACGCGCGAGCGCCCGCCCGAACTCGTAGGCGTAGGCGACATGGTCCTGGCGGACCCCTGGGCGGGCACCGCAGAACACCGCGATCCGCTCATTGCTGGTGACCAGCGTCTGCATGGCTCCTCGATTTCTCAGTCGGCTGGCCGGCCGTGTCCGGCCGGCGGTTCGTGGTCCGTGCAGGCCACCTGCAGTGCGGTGCGCAGCAGCACCCGTGCCCCGGCGACCAGGTCGTCCGGCGCGGTGTCCTCCTCGGGCACATGGCTGATCCCGCCCAGACTCGGAACGAAGATCATCCCGATCGGTGCGATGTCTGCGACGACCTGGGCGTCATGGCCGGCTCCGCTCGGCAGCATCTCGTGCGGCAGGCCCAGCCCGTCCGCGCTGCGCTCGATCGCCGCGCACAACGTCGCACTGGTGGACACCGGGTCCGACCGGGTTGCGGCGACCACCTCGATCTCGGCGCCGGTGGCGACCTCGATCGCCCGCAGCATGGCGCGCAGCGCCTCCTCGGCGCCTGCCATCCGCCACACGGCCGTGTCCCGCAGGTCCACCGTCAGGCGCACAGTGCCCGCGATGGTGTTCGGGGTGTTGGGGTAGGGGTCCACTCTGCCGACCGTCATCACCCGGCACAGGCGGCGCTCCCGTGCCAGGTGCTCGGCCGCCAGGACTATCCGCGCTGCTGCCGTCATCGCGTCCTGCCGGCCTTCCATCGGGCTGGTCCCCGAGTGCCCGGCCGTGCCGCGCACCTCCACAGTCAGCACGGTCCGGCCGGTGATCGCCTCGACCACGCCGATCCGGCTGCCGCTGCGCTCCAGCACCGGCCCCTGCTCCACGTGGAGTTCCAGGTACGCGGCGATCGAGCCGGCCGGCCAGCCGGCGCTGCCCAGCGCGTTCAGGTCGCCGCCCGCCAGCCGCAGTGCCTCACGCAGCGGCCGCCCGTGGTGGTCGCACGGATCCTGCGGCAGCGAGGCCAGTCTGCCGGCGACCGCCATCGAGCCCCAGAACGGCTGTGGGAACAGTGCCCCCTCCTCGTTGGCGAAGGCCACCGCGACCGGCTCGTGCACCGGCTTCAGCCCGGACTCGGTGAACGTCTGCAGCACCTCCAGGGCGGCCAGCACCCCGTAGGCGCCGTCCAGGCGGCCGCCGTTGACGACGGTATCCAGGTGCGAGCCCATCATCAGCACCTGGTCGCCGCCCTCACCGGCGGCACCGGAGCGGATCACGATGTTCCCGGCCGCGTCCACCGTCGAAACGAGCCCGGCTGCCCGGGCCTGCTGCGTCAGGTACGCCCGTGCCTGGCGGTCGGCGGCACCGAATCCCTCTCGGGTGATCCCGCCCGTTGTCCCCTCCGCGCCGATCCGTGCCAGCTCGGCGATGCGCCGCAGCAGCCGGTCCGGGTCGATGTCCAGCGTGAGCTGCCCGTCGCGCTCCAGGACCTGGTCGCTCATCACGGGAGAATCCCTTCTGCAGTCCTTGTGGTCCCGGTGGCGGCCTGTCGGCCGCAGGGGGTGCCTGGCCGTGTCCGCGGTGGAGCGGTGGCACCTGCTGCGGCTTCGCCGTGAACCGGGCGAGGGGCCCAGCCGGTGAAGCTGCCGGGTTCGAGGCGGCGCAATGGGCGGCCCACCGCACTCACGTCAGTTCCCCCTCACGGGCATCAGCGTGAACCGGTCCGCCTGCGGCAGGTGCATGCCGTCGCCCTCCCGCACCCCGAAGGCCTCGTAGAAGGCGGGGATGTGACCGAGGACGCCGTTGCAGCGGAACTCGGGCGGGGCGTGGGTGTCGTTGTCCAGGCGTTCGCGTATCCGCTCCGGGGTGCGTTTGCCCCGCCACATCGACGCCCACAGGAGAAAGAACCGGCGCATCTGGTGCTGCCGCTGGGCACCGGTGGTGCCGCACGCCGCCAGGTGGTCGGCGAACGCGGTCTGTGCCACGGCCAGTCCGGTGATGTCGGCGATGTTCTCGCCCAGCGTGCGCGCCCCGCTGACGTGCCGCCCGTGTGATCCCTCGGGTGCGTACCGGTCGTACTGGGCCACCAGCGGCGCGGTGAGGCGGTCGAACTCGGCCTGGTCCGCGCCCGTCCTCCAGGCGCGCACGAAGGCGTGCGACATCTCGTGGCAGACGATCGAGCCGAGCACCGCGTGGTCACGGGCTGGATCACCGCCCGCAGTGAACACCGGCGGCCGCAGCAGCCCGGCCGGGACCACCACCTGGTTCAGCCCGTGCCGGTAGTACGCCGTGACCGCCTGCGGCAGCACCCGCCACTCCGAGTGGTCCAGCGGGCCCGTGAGCCGGCCGAGCTGACGGGCCAGCTGCCGCGCCCGGCCTCGTTTGACGTTGCCGATGAGGTCGCCGGGGTCGGTGACCAGCGGCACGGGGTCGGCCGGACCGCTCGGAGCGCCGATCTCGAACCGCATGGAGTCCAGCAGGGCCAGAGCCGCCCGGCGGGTGTCCGGCCGCATCCACCCGGCCTGCTTCAGACAGTCACGGTAGGTGCCGGCCATGCGGGTCACCAGGTCGGCGGCACGGTCGCGGGTGTGCGGGTCCAGGTGGGCGCGCAGGTACCGCTCGCCCACCAGGTCGCCCGCCACGGTCTGGACGAACGCGGTGGCCCGCAGCCGGCGTGGCCAGGGCCAGCGGGCACCGGTCAGGTCCCGCCAGTAGAAGTTGAAGTGCTCGGCGAAGACCCTGCGCGACCCGAACGGGGCCATCTCGTGGATGTACCGCCAGGCGAGCCAGAGCCGCAGCGAGTCGAGCGAGGTGGTGGCCCACCAGTGCTCCAGGGCAGGCAGGAAGCCGTTCGGGCGCAGCCGTACCCGGGCCGCGCCCGGCACCTGGCCGAGTTCCCCCAGCCAGGCGGCCCAGGCGAATCGGTGGTTGCGCCCGGCCAGTTCGGCGGCGGTGGCCGGGTGTGTCCGCGCCGCGGCGCGAGAGGTGCTGTCCGGCGGTGCGTGCCCGCCGGACAGCGCCGTCTCGGCCCGCAGGACGCGGGCCGCGGCCGTTTCGGCGTCGGGCAGCCCGGCGAGGGAGAGCATCGTCGCCACATGGACGAAGTACCGCTCGCGCAGGTGCTCGCTGCGCGCCTCGCGGTACAGCGAGGCGGAAGGCAGGCCGAGGCCGGATGGGGAGAGGTCCAGCAGGTATCCCCGCGTGTCGGCGGCGATGCTCAGGTCGACGGCGCCGGTCATGCCCTGTGCCTGCAGCCGGCCCAGCACCCGGGCGAGCGCGTGGCGGTCGGGGGCGCAGCGGATCTGTTCCAGGTCCGCGGTCAGGGCCGACGCGCCCAGCTCTTCGATCCGCCG
This sequence comes from Streptomyces sp. NPDC059861, assembly GCF_042731435.1. NCBI lineage: Bacteria > Bacillati > Actinomycetota > Actinomycetes > Kitasatosporales > Streptomycetaceae > Streptomyces > Streptomyces sp. NPDC059861. The sequence continues at coordinate 14,571 of NZ_JBHWJQ010000045.1, forward strand.
CTCGTCCATGAAGCTCGTGTACAGGCCGGCGATGCGACGGCCGTCGGTGTCCTGGCCGGGGCTGGAGATCATGGCGGCGACCTCGTCCTCAACCTGCTCGGCCAGCAGCGACAGCATGGTCGCCTCGGCCCGGTGCCCGGGCAGTACGAATCCGTCCGTCCAGCGTCTCGTGGTGTACCGGTAGAAGTCGTCCTGGGGCCGTACGGACCGGTCGGGTTCGGTGTCGAGTGCGGCGTCGACGGCTGTGTGCACGGCGGAGGTGGTCATCGGGCCGTGCTCTTCGCGGGGGCGGCCGGTTCCAGGACGCCGAGGCGGGTCAGGGACTCGGCCGCGCGGAGCGAGCGTGCGACGGCGGCGTCCTTCAAAAGTTCGCCCGCCGCGACCGAGCCGCCGCTCTCCAGCCGGCGCAGGGTATGGGCTATCCCCTCCGGTACGGCCAGCGTGTGGCCGTTGACCGACAGACGGGTCCGGCCGCCGTCGCTCGGGCCGATCTCGACGGGCACCGAGGTGCGCCGCAGCGGGGCCCCGGGGGTGAGGTGGGCGAGCTCGGCCAGCCGTTGGAACTCGCGGGTCCGTCCGGCGCCACCGTGGTTCCGGCCGGCTCCGGCCAGCCGTACCGTCTCTGCGGCGGGGGCGAGCGCGGCCAGCCGGTCGCGCAGCAGAGCGATCATCTCGGTGAGCGCGGGAGCGGCCTGTTGTGGGTTGTCGCCCCCCAGAGGGGGGAATCCGTCGAAGGCCTCGTCGGCCACCAGCGTGTCCACCGTCTCGCGGAGCAGGTCGCGCCAGCCGCGGAGCGCGACGGTGACCGACACGTGCAGGGAGACCTGCTCACCCGCGGCGGCCGCGTGCGGGGTGCCGTAGGGCAGGTACAGCACGTCACCGGGGTACAAGGTGGTCTGGAGTGCGGGCTCGCCGAGCTGCTCGGCGCTGTAGGTGACGCTGTCACTGCGCCGCCCGGCCGGCGCCTGCCAGATCCGCCAGTCCTTGGTGCCCTCGGTCTGGACGACGAACACGTCCACCGGGTCGTGGTGCGCGGCGTACCCGTCGCGGCCGGCCGGGGTCAGGAAGGCCACCGCGTCCACGGGGGCGGCGAAGGCCTGGGTGAAGGCTGCCACCAGGTGGCGAGCGGACGGCAGGAAGTGGTGCAGGCAGTTCCAGGTCACCGTGGCGCCGGAGCGGAACAGTTCGTAGACCTGCTCGGGCACGACCGTCTCGGTGAGCGCGGCTCCTGGCTCGCTCACGACGCGGGTGTAGGCCTTGCTGGACACGCCCTGGCCGTTCCTGGCCACCCGCAGGTAGGCGGGCCGGACGGCTTCCATGGCGACGAGATCATCGAGCCGGCGCACTGACGCCAGCTCCCGGGCGCGTTCGGCGTCGAGCGCCCCGCGGCGCAGCAGCGGCCGCTCGCCGAAGTGCTGGGAGAAGAAGCCTGCGGTGTCGCCGACCAGCTCTTCGAAGGTCCAGTCCTTCACGACTCTCGCCCTCCCGGCGGATGAAAGATGCGGCCAGAGGGGCAGCCGGAGCCGCCCCTCTGCCGATACCGGCAATTACTGGATGTTGACGTGGTACGCAGTGGCCAGCAGCTCAGCGGAGGTCTCGATGAACTCGATGTCGTCGAAGGTGTTCTCCATGACAATCAACTCCCTTTTTCTTTTGGCCGAGTTGTTCTCGGCGTTGATGAAATAGTGCCGCGTGGGCGGGAGTTCGGTCAATGAGTTGCTGCGGTGTTCAACCGGGATTGTGCAGGCAGTTGAACAGGCCGGAATTCCGGGCGGGAACGTAAAAAGGGCCGCGTTCCACCACTGACGTGGTGGGACGCGGCCGGTCCCGGGTTTTTTCTGCCCGGACGGGAATTCAGACGCCGGTGGTGCCGTCGATGCTCTCGCGCAGGAAGCCGGCGTGCCCGTTGTGTCGTGCGTATTCGTGGATCATGTGCAGCATCACCCGTCGGAGCGGGACGTCGACGCCGCGCCGGTGCTCAGCGCACCGCCGGCTCGAGGGAGCCGGCGGCCCTTTCGCTACGCCGAGCGTGCTCGGCCCCGGCCCGCCAGGGCGGTGAAAGCCCCGGACACCTTTGCGTCCCTGGGTCTCGTACGCCGCCTTGAAGCCGGCGTTCTCGGACCACACCAGGGGCAGGTCGTGCTCCGCGTCGACGACCCGGCAAGACCAGGCCCGTTCCACCCCGGCCGGGTGCCGGGCCAGGCCCGGCAGGGACAGGGTGGACGGTGCCACGGACCGAATGCGCGAGGGGACATCGTTCAGGCCGGCGCATGTCAGCTCCAGCGTCCGGCGGTGGAAGTCCAGGTGCGAGCGGAGCATCGTGCGCTCGTCGGCAAGGGTGGGCGGGAAGATCCGTTCGACGGTCACCGCCTCACCCTGTCAGGCGGCTCACGCAGCGGCCTCGAGCAGCCCGATCCGGGCCAGGCCCTGCGCCATCCGGGTCGCACGCTCGGCGGGCACCCCGGGGAAGACACCGGCGGCGGCCGTCTCCTGGCCCGCTGCCATGCCCGCCAGGATCTCGGCCACCGGTGCCGGTACGGCGATCCGGTGCCCGTTGACGGTGAGCTGGACCCGCCCGTCGTCAGGCGTGCCGAACTCCACCACCGCATCCGTGCGCCGCATCGGGGCGTCCGGCTCCAAGGCGTCAAGCCGCGCGGTGCTCTGGAAGGTGTGCCCGGCCGAGTTGCCCGGCATCCGCCGGCCCAGCTCCGCCAGCCGGTCAAGCTCCGAGCCCGGCTCCACCGCGGTCAGCCGCTCGGCCACCGCCCGCAGCTTCTGTGCGAACAGGGCCTCGGTGCCGGCGTCCTGGGGGTTGGCGCCGATGAAGGGGAACTCGTTGAACTGCGGTTCGCGGACCAGTTCCTCGAAGGTCTGCTGGAGAAGGTCCTTCCACATCCGCGGGCGGACCATGATGGACAAGTGCACCGAGGCCAGTTCCTCGGCCGCCGCCGCGTGCGGCGTGTCGTAGGGCAGGTAGAGCACGTCGCCCGGTTCCAGGAGTACGTCGATCACCGGCTCGCCGAGCTGCTCGGCGGTGTACGAGGCGGCCTCGCCCTTGCGGACCTCGGCCGGGTTCCACAGCCGCCACCGCTTGGTGCCCTCCGTCTGCACGATGAACAGGTCCACCGGGTCGTGGTGCGGGGAGAAGCCCTGTTTGCCCGCCGGGGTCAGGAAGGCCACGCAGTCGGTCCTGGCGCCGAACCGGTCGCTGATCACCCGTGTGAAGGAGCGCAGCGAGGAGTCCAGGTGGTTGAGGGAGCTCCACACGATGGTGGCGCCGGCCCTGAACAGCTCATACACCTTCTCCGGCACGATCGCGTCGGTGAGGTCGGTGCCCTGGACGGTGACGGTCTGGGTGAATCCCTGGTCGGGGACTCCGGCGCCCTTGAGGTTGGCCCGCAGATAGGGCGGGCGGATGACCTCCAGCTGAACGAGCTCGTCCAGCCGGCGCAGCGAGAGGATCCCCTGGGGGTCCTTCAGTGCGCCCTTGCGCAGCAGCGGCTTCTTGTTGAAGTACTCGGCGAAGAATTCCTTCTCGTCACCGACCAGGTCGGTGAATGTGTGGCTCGTCATGCCTAAGTTCCATTCCAGGTGGCCCGGGTCGTCCGGGAGCAGGGGTCAGTGACGGAGGGCGGGCGCGTCGCCGAAGGTTGTCCCGGGGCCGTGGTCGCGGCGGAACTGGTCCAGGTTCTGTTCGAAGGCGGGATCCTTGGCCGCCAGACGCTCGGCCAGCAGCCGGACCCGGTTGGGCGTCCAGGTCTGCGGGTCGGCCAGGAGCTGCGGGGTGCCGGTCAGCAGCAGCAGGCCGGCCTCGGTGTGGCCCCGCTCCAGCCAGGAATCCCAGATCGCGTCGCGGTCGGCCTCCTGCCCGGCGAAGAAGGCCGTGGCCCTGGGGTGCGGCCCGGCGGGCCGCACAGTGCCGGGCCGGTCCGCCGTGCGCAGCACCACACGCCGCCCGGTCAGGTAGGCGATCCGGATGCCCTTGCGGACCGCGAAGTTCAACGCCTCGGCGGCGGTGTCCACGATGGGCTCCCCCTTGTCGTTGAGGGAGGTGTTGCACACGATGGGCACTCCGGTGGCTGCCCGGAAGGCCTCGATCGCCCGGTGCAGCAGCGGATTGTCCTCGGCGGTGAGGGTCTGGTGGCGGGCTGTCCCATCCAGGTGCAGCACGGCCGGCACCTGCTCTTTGACCTCGGTGCGGACCCGGGCGGCCTCCAGCATGTAGGGGGAGGGCCGGTCCTGCTCGAACCACTCGTGCGCGTACTCGGCCAGCACGATCGGGGCGACCGGCCGCCACCACTGACGCTGCTTGTACTCGTTGAGCCGGTCCTTGGTCTTCTCCGAACGCGGATCGCCGAGCAGGCTGCGGTGGCCCAGGGCCCTCGGCCCCATCTCGGCCGCCCCGTCGGCCCAGACCAGCACGTCGTCGGCGAGGTCTTCGGCGAACTGCTCCGGCGTGAAGGCGGACACCTCCTCGATGTAGGGGGCGAATGCCGCAAGAGCCGCGTCGACTTCGGCTGCGCGCAGTTCGTTGCCCTGGTAGGCGGTGGGGATACGCAGGTCGGCCTCGTTGAAGGCGCCCGTGCCGTACAGGCCGAGCAGGCCGAGGCCGAGCGCCACCCCGGAGTCGTTGGCGCAGGGCGGGGTCAGCAGGCCGCGGAAGCCGAACCGGTCGAGCACCTGCGTGTTGGTCTGCACGTTGAGCGCGAAACCGCCGCTGATGGACAGGTAGCAGTCCTCGGGCCGTACCCCGCCCAGCGCGCACAGCTTGTCGATGGTGCGGACGGTGATCAGCTCGCAAGCCTGCTGCACCACCTTCATCACGGCGCTGTGCAGGTTCTCCTCGGCGGTGAACCGGGCGTCGGGTGCCGACCCTGCGAGCTGCCGCCCCGCCTCGGCCAGCACCCGCTTCACCAGGCCGAAAGCCGCCGCCCAGGGCTGCACATGGCCGCCTGGAAGGCTGACCTGCGCGACCTCGGCCGCCGCGTCGAAGACGATCGCCGTGTCGCAGGCCGAGGCCAGGGCCATCAAGGTGCCCGGCTCCTTGCCCAGCAGCCGGTCAGCCGCGTGATACAGCGGGGCAGGCGACTCGACCGAGGTGAACTGCAGCGCGCCGCGCACGGATACGCAGCCGGCATAGTAGGCGGACGGCAGTTCCCGCTCCAGAACCAGGTCGGGAGCGGCGTCCACCGCCATCGCGATGATGTTCGCCTCCTTGAACAAGCGGGTGTCCAGCAGCAGTCCGCTGAACAGGTGCGCCAGGCTGTGCACCGGCAGTGCCTTCGCGCCCTGGGGCACCGGCAGCGGTGCGTACCCGGGCAGACCCGGAGTGCCCCAGCTCACCGAGACGTCGGCGAGAGTCAGCCCCTCGCCGGCCAGCAGATGACTGAGGAAAGCCTCGGCCCGCTCGGGCGTGTACAGGGGCCACGAGTGGTGCTTCTGCCCGCTGATCCGCTCCAGCTCCCAGTGCCGAACCAGTTCCACGGAATCGGGGCCGCGCCGCCACAGGGACACGTTGTGGTCGTGGCGCGGGGAGATGACGGCCCGTTCGCCGGGCGGCGTCAGGTAGGTGGAGAGAATGTACTCGACGGCCGAATCCGGTTTTGCGTGCGGACCCGGATGCCGTTCCGCGTGCGGACCCGGATGCCGTTCCGCGTGCGGACCCGGATGCCGTTCCGCGTGCGGACCCGGATGCCGTTCCGCGTGCGGACCCGGATGCGGATGTGGATGCGGTTCAGAGTGCGGCACGGTCGTCCTCCTCAGTCATGTGGCGGGACCACCAGCCGAGAATCGCCTCGTAGCGGGCGACGCGGTGGCTGGGCAGACCGGTGCGGGACATGTCGTGCCCCTCGCCGGAGAAAAGCAGCATTTCGACGGGGACACCCCGCATCTTCAGCGCCACGAACATCCGCTGCGCCTGTTCCATCGGTGTGTGCCGGTCCTCCTCGGACTGGATGAACAGCATCGGGATCTCGATCTGGTCGACGTAGGTGATCGGGCTGATCTCCGCCCACCGCTTCGGATCCGCTCCGTACAGTGCGATCGAGTTGTTGACCCCGTCATCCGCCGAACCGAAGTGGCTGTCGATGGCGTAGCAGCCACGCTCGCCCATCGCTGCCCGGAACCGCTCGCCGTGGTGGGCCGCCAGCCAGGCGGACATGTAGCCACCGAAGGAGCCGCCCTGCACCCCCACCCGCCCGGAGTCCAACTCCGGGTCCTGCAACGCGGCATCCAGCAGAGCCAGCAGGTCGGGGGCGGTCTTGAAGGCCAGGTCGTCGGCAGCCCACCGGCCGTGCGCCTGCCCGTAGCCGGAGGTGCCGCGCGGATTGCCGAGCACCACCGCGTAGCCGGCCGCCGCGTACACCTGCGCCTCTTCGAAGGAGGCCGGGCCGTTGAGCGTATAGCCCCACTGCGTGTACGGGCCGCCCTTGATCTGAAGCAGCACCGGGTGCGGGCCGGGCCCGGCCGGGCGGACCAGCCAGCCCTGGAGCCCGTAGCCGTCCGAGGCGTACGCGGTGAACTCCTTGACCGGCCGCAGGTTCGCGCGGGCCCGCAGGTCAGCTCCGAAGGAGGTGAGTTCCCGTTCCCTGCCCTCGCGCAGCACCATGAGATCGCCGGCGCTGCCGGCGCCGGACATCACGGCGGCCACGGTCACGCCGTCGGTGCCTTCTGCCACCGCGAAACCATTGACCTGGCGGCGGCCGGTGATCACCGGTTCCGGTGCGCCGCCGTCATAGGGCACCAGGATCAGGTGCACCTCACCGTGCCAGTCATTGGCGAAGTACACGCCGCCTTGGGCCGGCTGAATCATCAGCGACGCAAAGCTCAGATGGTACGGCTCCGGGTCGGTCAGCCGTACCGGCCCGGCAGAGCCGTCCGCGGGAACCGACCACAGCCCGTAGCTGCTGGCGCCCCGGGCCCGGTTGTCCTCGGTGAGGGTTTCCGCGGCGAAACACACCAGTGTTCCGTCGGGAGAGAACAGCGGACAGCTCATCTCCAGGCCGCCCTTCGTGAGCGGACGCAGACCCCCGCCGTCCGGGGCGCAGACCCATACATCCCGCCGCAGATCATCGGCGTGCGTGTCATGCCGGCCGGAGACGAAGGTGAGCAGGGAGCCGTCCGGGCTCCAGGACACCTCGTCGTGGTCGAAGGAGCCGCTGGTGACCTGGACGGCGCCCGGGACGCGGGTGAACGGCAGCGAAACGAACGGGTCGGTGACGAAGACATGGCGCGGCCGGTCGAAGGTGAAGCCGAGGCCGTCGGCCATGTAGCGCAGGTCGGTGATCCGGCGCGGCCGCTCCTTCCCCGCAGGTACGCCGGGCAGATAGCGGCCCGGTTCGGGCACTCGTGCCGTATACGCCAGCCGGGCCGAGTCCGGGCTCCACACCGGCCGGCCGGCACCGAGCGGGAGATCCGTCACCGGGAAGGGGTCACCGCCGTCCATCGGCAGCAGGTGCACCTGGGCGGGCCCGCCGCCGGACAGCGGCCGCAGGAAGGCAAGCCAGCGCCCGTCCGGGGAAAAAGCCGGGGCACTGTCGAACGGGCCCCTGGTCAGCCGGCGGGCCGGCGCGGACCCGTCGGTCGCAGCCACCCACAGCTCGCTCGCGTTGGCGTCCGCGGCCAGATCGGGTGCCGTCACGCTGACGGCAGCCAGACGTCCATCGCCGGACAGCGTGGGCCGTCCCAGAATTCGCAGCAGATCGATATCCGTAGGGAGCATGCACAGAAAGGTAGAAGCCGAATTCCCGTCAGAACAAGCTGCGTTCAACTGCTCTGCTCAACTGTCCAACACGGCCGGTTGAACACAGCAGTTGAAAGCCGGCCGGGGCACCGGCACCATCAAACGCTCCGGCAACGCGAGCCATACGAGCGGCTGCGAAAACAGCGAAAAGGGTGAGGATCCCGGTGAGGTTCCCAACGAATGGCCCCCTGGCGAATCCGGATTTCCGGCGGCTATGGACCGCCGGATTCATCTCGGAAACCGGCGACTGGATGTTCATGATCGCCATGCCGGTGTACGTCTACCAGCTCACCGGCTCGGTCACCGCCACCGCGACCAACTTCCTCCTGGAACTGCTGCCCGGCCTGGCACTCTCCCCCGTGGCCGGCATCCTCGCCGACCGCTGGGACCGGCGCCGCCTCATGGCCGGCGTCAGCCTGCTCCAGATCCTCGCACTGCTGCCGCTGCTCGCCGTCGACGGTCCCGACCAGCTCTACCTGGTCAACCTGGTCACCTGCGCCCAAGCCGCCCTCACCACCATCTTCCAGCCCGCCAAATACGCGCTGCTGCCCTCCCTCGTACAGCCCGCCGACATCGCCGCCGCCAACGGACTGACCAGCCTCAACGGCAACCTGGCCCGGCTGCTGGGCGCCTCACTCGGCGGCTTCGTCCTCGCCGCAGGAGGCCTGCCCGGCATCCTCCTCATCGACGCAGCCACCTTCCTCCTGGCCGTCCTGCTGCTTTCCCGCCCCTTCGCCATACAACAACCCCCCGCCGCCAAAGAACAGATCTGGCGGGCCTGGGCCGACGGCCTGCACGAAATCAAAAACCGGCGCGGACTGCGCCTGATGGTGCTGCCAGTGGGCCTGATCGGACTCGCCCAGGGACTGTTCGCCGTCCTCTTCGTCATCTTCGTCACCGAACGCCTCGGCGGCGGCGAAAGCGAAACCGGCCTGCTACGCGGCATCCAAGCAGTAGGCGGCATCGCGGGCGGCGCCCTGATCGCCACCCTCGCCCGGCGCACCGACCCCAGCCGGCTCCTCGGCCAGGCCCTGCTCCTCTTCTCCGCCATGACCGCCCTCACCTGGAACACCACCTACCTGACCACCACCCTCGGCTGGTACATCATCCTGTTCGCCGTCCTGGGAGCACCCGGCATCGGCGTCTTCGCCGGCCGCATGACCATCATCCAGACCCACACCACCGACACCACCCGCGGACGAGTCCTGGCCAGCTTCCAAAGCATCTTCGACGGATTCCAGGCCCTCGGCATGATCTGCGCCGGCACACTCACCACCCCACTCGGCCTCCCCCTCACCCTCAACATCCAAGCCACCCTCCTCGCCCTCGCAGGCCTCCTCGCCCTGTGGCACTTCCCACCCACACCCCAACCCACCCCCACCACCATCCACCCCTCCCCCGCACCCCACCACACCCCCACAACCACCACCCCCACAACCACCACCACCGCCGCCACAACCACCACCGCCGCCACAACCACAGCCACCACCGAAAACAAAAACCCGACAACACAACCACCAGCCACCCAACCCACCCACCACAAACAACCCTGAAACACCCCCCCACGTCGGGTGGCGGGCATTGGGGTTGCGCCAGCGCGGTGCAGCGCCTGGGTCTGCGCGGCGTGGCTGCGGTGGTTGGGAGTTGGCAAGGGTGAACTGGCGCAGGGGCCGAAGTGGCCCTCGTCGGGTTGGCCCAGGAGGCGTAGGTCGAGGTGAAGCACAGCTCGACCTTGTTCTTCTTCGCCCGGCGGCGGATGCCGGCGCCGGTATGGGCCGAGAAGTTGTCCAGGATGATGTAGATCGGGGCAGCGTCGGGTCGGGCGGCTCGGATCGACTTCAGCGCGGCCAGGGTGTTGGTGGTGCCCTTGCAGGCGGTGGTTGACGCCCCACAGCCGGTCGTCGCCGACGGAGTAGCAGCCGTGGAAAAAGGCTCCGCGTTCTGCCGATCGACCCGCACTGCGGACCCGCCGCTGCCATGGCGGGCGGCGCGGCGCGGGGTGCGGGCCAAACGTAGGGCTCTCCGGCTGTGCGCCGGTCTGCGGCGGTGGGTCAAGGAGTTGTGCCGAACACGTTGAAGTTGTCGCGGAAGACGTTGTCGGGGTCGTACCGCTCCTTGAGCGCGCGCAGCCGCGTCAGGGTGTGGTCGGGGAAGGCGATGTCGATGCGCTCCGGGTCGAGGCTCGTCTCGAAGCTGAGGTACATCCCGGTGAAGTGGCGGCGCAGCCGCTCCCATCGCTGGTCGAGCCTCGACGCATTCGTGCCGAAGGCCACCACGGAGAAGTTGGCCGACCGGTTCGCGTACGCGGTTGCGTCCGGCGGCACGTCGGAGACCGCGCCGCCCACTGAGCGGATCTGGAAGAAGTACGCCGCGCCGCTGTCGATGAGCTCGGCCGCCTCCGCCGCGAACTCCGGGGTGATGTGCTCGACCAGCCCCGAGTGCGCGTGCGGTTCGCCCCGACCGTGGTGCTCCCCTTCCCTGACGTTCGCCATGACCGCCGCGTACGGCACTATCTGGATCGAGTGGTCCAGCAGCGGGGCGATCCCCGCGAGCGGCTTCAACCGGTCCAGCACGATGTCCGGGTCATCGGAATCGACCACTGCGAGGACCTGCGCGTACTCCGGCCGCCCGCGCCGTCGGCCGCCTACGACCAGGTTGCTGGTGAGGTCGCGGGGGGCCGCTTCGACCGCCGCGCTCCAGGACTCGAGGAACTGGGCGGTGTCGCTCACGTCGAACACCAGCTGCGCCCAGGCGACCTCACCGACGATGTCGACCTCGAACTCGAAGGACACCACGATGCCGAAGTTCGCGCCGGCGCCCCGCAATGCCCAGAAAAGGTCTGGGTTCTCCTGGGCGCTCGCGTGGACCGTGCGTCCGTCGGCGAGCACGATGTCAGCCGCCCTGAGGTGGTCGATGGTCAGGCCGTGTTCGCGCGCCAGCCATCCGACACCGCCCGCTGTGGCGAGCCCGCCCACACCGACCCCGCCGTAGTCGCCCGAGCTCAGCGCCCAGCCGCGCGGGGCCAGGGTCTGTGCGACGTCGGCCCACCGGGCGCCGGGGCCGATGCGGACCCTCCTGGTCCGCTCGTCCATCACCTCGATGGTGTTCAGCGCGGAGACGTCGATGACGATGCCGCCGTCGTTGGTGGACCGTCCGCTGATGCCGTGTCCGCCGCTGCGTATGCCCAGGGGCACGTCCGGGTGCTTGCGCGCGAACGCCAGCGCGTCCGCGACCTGCGCCGCGTCCCGTGCTCGCAGCACGAGGCCGGGTGAGCCGCCGCGTAGGTACGTGGACCTCACCCGGCTGTACCAGGCGTCCCCCGGTTCGACCGCCGTCGAGGCGAGCGTGGCGGGCACGTCGTCGTATGCGATGCCGGGGCGCCGCGCGGCTCGGACGGCCGTGCTGCGCGGCGTCGGGCCTCCGCTGTCGCCGCCACGCTCGCGGGCCACGGCCTCGCGCAGGGCAGGCGCGACCTCCTCGGCGAACCGCTGGAGGGAGGCGGGATCGTCGGAGGCAAGGATGAACGTACTCACGCCCTCTTCGAGGGCATAGGGCAGCAGGTCCTCGACCCACTGGGTGTCGGGACCGTCGAGGAAGCCGCGCCCGTCGCGTGTGAAGGTGCCGGAGACGTTCAGCAGCCTCCGGATCTCCCGCGGGTCCCGGCCCGCCTCCGCAGCGGCCTCGTCGATGAGCCGCATGCCGGTGCGGAGTTCGCCGGGCTTGAGGTAGGCGGTGGATGGCAGCCAGCCATCCGCCTTGCGACCGATGAGCCTTTGCATCTTCGGCTTGTAGGCACCGATCCAGAGGGGGATGTCGTGGGCCGGCGCGGGGCCGCGCTTGGCGCCGTCGACGTGGTGGTACGTACCCGGCACCCGCAGCGGGGTCCGCTCCCCGGCTGCCCAGATGCCTCGCATTACGTCGATTGCCTCGCCGAGTGCGTCGACGGCCTGACCAGGGGTCAGGCGCTGGGCACCCATTGCCTCGATGGCGTCCCAGAAGGCGCCGGAGCCGAGGGCGAGGTCGAAGCGTCCGCCGGACAGCAGATCCAGACTCGCGGCCGCGCGGGCGGTCACGGCCGGCGGCCGCAGGGGGATACTGAGGACGTTAGGTGCGACATGAATCCGCTCGGTCACGGCCGCAACCCAGGAGAGCAGGGTCCAGGTGTCGTGGAAGGCCGGTTGGTACGGATGGTCCTGGAACGTCACCAGGTCGTAGCCGAGTTGCTCGCTGAGCTGGGCGAGTGCCGGAGCGCCGCCGGGCGAACCGTTCGCCGGGGTGATGCTCGTACCGAAGCTGAGTGAGTGCAAATAGTCGGGCATGTGACCCTATATCTCGTGTGGCGCGAGTGAGCGGTGGCCGATGGACAGCCGGGCGGCGAAGGCGATGCCGCAAGCCTGGAGTCGGGGGCTTCCAGCGGCTGGTCCATGTGTCTGCGTCCCCCGACGGTGGGGTCCAGGCTCACGAGGCCGTGTAGATGCACATCAGCGCCCATGCGGGCGTTCACGGACTCGACAGCGGTTGGCATGCAATCAAGCCGTCGGCCCTTCGCGCCGCCGGTGAGGTCCGGGACCGGCGGCGCTCGGAGGAGATCAGGCGTCGAGACCCAGCTTGAGCGCCTTCGCGAACCGAACCACTCGTTCGCCCTGGTAGCGGGCGGAGGCGCGGGTCTCCTCGCCGACCGGAATGGTGCCCTGCGCGTCGAAGTGCGAGGTGCCATAGGGGTTGCCGTCGGCGAACTTGACCGCATCCGTGTAGCCAGGCGGGACGATGACGCCGCCGAAGTGGTGGATGGTGTTGTAGAGAGCCAGCAGCGTGGACTCCTGTCCGCCGTGCAGGGTGGCGGTGGAAGTGAAGCCGCTGTAGACCTTGTCGGCCAGCTTACCCGCACCCCACAAAGGGGAGAGGGTGTCGATGAATTGCTTCAGCTGTGCCGCGACGTTGCCGAACCGGGTCGGAGATCCAAAGATCACCGCGTCCGCCCACTCCACGTCGTCGAGCGTGGGAGTCGGCAGGTGGGCGGTCTCGACATGGTGGGCAGCCCAGACCGGGTTGCTGTCGATGGCTGCCTGTGGGGCCAGTTCGGCGACCTTGAGGATGCGCACCTCGGCGCCCGCCTTTTCGGCGCCAGCAGCGACCGCCCTGGCGATTTCGGTGCCGGTTCCGGTCGAAGAGTAGTAGACGATGGCGAGCTTGACGGGATCGTGCATCACAGGTCCTTCGCTCAGTGACCGCCGGTGCGTGCGGACAGTGCACAGCGGTGGGGTCATGTGTCCCGCAGCACGCGGGCGCGTCTCAATGCTAGCCCCACTTGGATGACACATCAACCATGAATTGGGTGATGTGTCATCCATGAGAACGGTTGGCGTAGGCCACAGCCGACGCGACGCCCGGCTGGGTGCCACTGGGATGGTGCCGGAATGTGCCAGGTCCGCAATCCGTCCGCCGCCACGTGCACATCCCAAGGGCGGGCTGCCACCTGGGCCCAACAGGCGTCGGCGACAGCCCGCTTCGTGGCGTCCGCGGCTTTTCCGGGCGGGCCGTAGGTTCGACGACTCCCCCCCGTCAGGGCGGGCCGACGCGCGCGCCGCAGGCCTCGCGAACCGCACCAAGAGCGGCAAACAAAAAGGTGATGCGACATCCTGAGTTGAGGAGACGGAACACCCACATGTAGCTCGGTGAGCATGAGGTGGGCGGTATCCGCACTGCGTCCCCTGACCCCCGAAACGTCGGCGGCGCTGCGCTCGCGCCTCGCTCATTCCTCGGGGTTGTCCCGCTGGTGCTTCAGCACCGTCTCGGAGATGGTGGCCAAGGCATCGAGCTGAACCGGGCTGAGCGCATCGATGAACGAGCGGCGCACGTAGGCGACATGGAGCGGGGCGGCCCCCTGGATGTTTTCGCGACCCTTGGCCGTGAGGGCGACGTAGGCCCCGCGGGGATCATCCGTGCAGGGCTGGCGTTCGACCAGCCCACGCTTGATCATGCGTGAGAGCTGGTGGGTGAGACGGGTCTTCTCCCACATGAGACGCTCCCGCAGTTCGAAGATGCGCAGATGGCCCTCCGCATCCTCGGACAGCGTGGCCAGGATGGCGTACTCCGGCTCTGAGAGGCCGGAGTCGAGGAGCAGCCGGCGGTTTAGGCGGCGCGTTACTTCCTCCCGCATGGTGAGGAAGCCTTGCCATGCTCGTTGCTCGCGCTCTGTCAGCCACTCGGGATCAGCCATAGTGCCAAGCCTAACCGACGAGGATGACACGTCACCGGGTCGGTTGAGTGAGCGGCACCGACGCCGTTCGGGCTTGACTCGCAGACCTGCTCGATCGGCAGCGCCCAGCCCGGCTGCACGTCCTGTGGTCACTATCGGCGCGGAATAGGGGGTAGGACCCGCTAATCCGGCTTCACCTCGGAAGTACCTCTTCCCCTCCCATGTACAGGAAAGTCGGCATCCTGTCGTTGCAGCTCACGCTTCGACAACGCTTCAAGGCATATGGCTTCCATCGAGAATGCGGTGGTGACTCCGAGAGTGGGAATCGATGAGCGGCTACCGCTGACCGTGGGCAGGGGAACCGACTTCTCGTGAGTCGGTGTCAACCCCCTCATGAGCAAAGGCTCGCCGAGCACGGAGCAGAGGTGATCAACGTCGAATCCCGCTCCGTACGGACGTCATCCGCAGCATGAACTCCTTCCGCGGCGAGAAGCCCGGGGTCAACCGCAGCGGCTACTTCGCCGAGTGCAACTCCAGAAAGCGGTCGATCTGCCTTGACCTGCAGACCGGCCGCGGTCGTACGCTCGCCTTCGACCTGATCGCGCCGGCGGCATGGTGGTCAACAACTTCACGCCGGGGACCATGGCCCGCCTCGGCCGCGGCTATGAGCAACCTCGCAAGGTTCTCCACGGACGCGGCGGCACGAACCGTCACCACAACCTCGGCCACCGAGGCAACGGTTCGGCCCGGGAGCCGCCTTCAGCCCGTGGCTCAACTTCGCATCCCTCCCCAGACATCCTCGAAGGAGCCGTCGAGGCCCTGGGGCGACTCCGGCCAGTGGGCATCGCCCGCATCATGATCAGCGAAGGGCGATGGATGACCATGCCCGCTGGACGGCTGTGGAGCGCCGGCAGGTCACGACGGGGAGGCTCGCCGCTCCACCACCTTGTGCGCGATGACTCGTACGACAACACGCTTCGCAGACGGGTCCGGCTCGTGCCAGGGCTGGCCCGTGTACCGGTGGGATAGTTCGTCGATGAGGGCACCGTCAGGGTCCTCGGTGATCGTGACACGTCCGCGGATCTCCACCCGATCAAAGGGTGAGGCAGGATCGAAGACGCTGACGCTGACACGTGGGTCACGCTGGAAGTTGTGGTGTTTGCGGCGTCCTTCGACCGTGGAGAACACCACGTCGTCGCCATCTGTGCGACACCACACCGCGGTCGTCTGCGGGGAGCCGTCAGGGCTCACGGTGGCGACGGTGAGGGATGTTGCCACCGTCGAGAAGCTTTCTGGCGTGTTCGGACAGGGACATGACGCTGCCTTTCGTCAGGTGGTGGTTGTGCCGGCGTGGACGAGGAGAACGGAGACGGAGGATGCAGGACCGCTCCCAGACCGGCGTGGTCGCCGGGGCCGAGAACGATGAGGTCACAGCCCAGTCGGTGTGCGTATTGCCGTGTGGCGTCGGTCCGCAGCTGTTGTCGACCGAGAAGTACCCTCCCCTCGGCGGTGATGCCCGCCCGGCGCAGGCGGGCGAGGACTGCGTGGACGACGTTCTGGGCCTGTTCGTCGTCTTCGAGGTCGACGACGACGGCAACGGGGCCGCAAAGGAAGTCAGAGGGTTTGATGTGAGGACGTGCACCGCGGCAGGTGTGACGTTGGCCAGGGACATCGCTGCGTCCACGACCACGTCGGAAACGGGTGTGCCCCCGGCGGCCAGCAGGATGTTCTTGTACATGACTGTCTCCATTTGGGGCTGACCCCAGGGTGCTGGGGGCTTGCCGACCGCGCGAGGCGTGCCGGTCAGACGGGGGTGCGGAGGCGGGTCGCCACGTAGAGGGCGCCAAGCGCGGCTGCGACGGCCACAGTGGCGGTGAGGCAGTGTGGCCGCGGACAGGCTGATGGCTTCGCTGAGGAAGCCGGTGACCACGGGCAGTAGTCCGGCGGGCACCTATCCCTCGACGTTCATCGCGGCGCCGGCTTCCGCCGGTCGCTCGACCGCGATGCCTGCACTGATGAAAGTCAGACCACCCAGCTGACCCCGGGCCCTCACGCACACCTGCCCGCACTACGGAGACGACCGGGAGTGGGGCGGGGGAGATCGATACGGAGCTGTGGCAGCGGTGAACATAACGAAGGCGGTGGCGCCGGCCAGCCCAGAGCGGGCCGTGACATGCGCCAGACCACCAGCACGGCCAGGGCCAGGGCCAGGGCCAGCAGGACGATCTCCGCGAGGATTACCGTGACCATGGGGAGGGCAGGGTCCGAGGGGGGTGGGCGCCAACGGCGGTTCCGTCCGGGCGCCGACCACGTACTGATGGGCCCGCGGGATGGTGAAGCCCACCGAGATGTCCCAATTGATCCCGCCAGCGATGTCGGCAGCGACCTACACCTGTTGCAACTGACGCTCAGATCCGTCGGCCGACCACTGGCGGTGGCACTCAGCCCACCATTGCGCTCCGGTCCGCACCCGGTGCAGGACCCAACGATCACCTGTCGGTGATCCCGCCATCGGCCACAACGCCCGTTGCTCACCGGCAGGAACGGCCGCACCGTTCCCACTCGACATCTGTCAGATCGCTCCGTTCCATGCCCGCGACAACGACCCAGGCACGGGGCAGTCCCATGATCGCCCGGACAGCTCCTGGCTGATCGCCAATGGCAGGGGTAAGATCGTTAGCAGGTATCGAACGATCTTACCCCTGCGCGCTCTGCCTGATCGATTTCGATGCCAGTGCCGGTGGCTAATGAGTAGTACGCCCCAGATGCCCTTTGTGTCGAACTGAGCGATGCTGGCTCAAGAGGACGAAGAGGGGCTGGTTGCTGTGAGCACCTCCCGGGCGACGGATCGGCGATCGTTCACCCAGAAACTTCGCGAAGATGCGGAAATCGTGATCGACCAGCAGGGAGCAGTCGTCGGTTGGAGCACGGCGGCCCATGCTCTGCTGGGCTTCACGGCATCCGAGATGCGCGGAAGGTCAGTAGGAAGCCTCATCGCCTCGGAGCAGTCCATCCCCATCGACGGAGGGAGCGCCGAGCGGGGACTGGCGGCGCCGGTTGTGTTGCGCTGCCGGGACAAGCACACAGAAGCGTGCCGGGTGTGGATACGCCCCGCTGAGCACCCTCCGGATCGATGGATTGTGATCGTGTCCCCTGTGCCCGAAGGGGCGGAGAGTCAGGTCGTCGGTGAGGCGGTGCTCGACACTCTGTTCAAGCAGTCGCCCACCAGCCTGTGTGTTTACGGGACCGACCTGCGTCTTAGCCGGTTCAATCCAGCGGCTAAGGGAATGCAGGGAATCTTCGGCGACAAGTCGATCGGCCTCATGCCACACGAGCTGTGGCCGGACTCCAACTCGGCAGAGTTCGAGTTGCGCATGCGAGAGGTCCTGAAATCGGGGGTTCCCCACGTCGGCTTCGAGAAGCGTGGCCGCCCCCCGGACGACCCCGAACATGACCACGTCTTCGCGAATTCGGTCTTCAGACTCGAAGACCCAACAGGCCGCGTAATAGGTCTCGCTACGACCGCTGTCGAGATCACAGAACAGCGAATCGCGGAGGAGCGCATCACGCTGCTCGCTGACGCAAGCGCCGTGATCGGTACGTCCCTGGATGTCGTGGAGACGGGCCAACAGCTTGCCGACGTCGCGGTTCCCCGGTTCGCCGATGCTGCCACGGTCGACGTTTTCACGCCTGTCATCTCCGGGGAAGAACCGGATCCGGACCGGGCCGATCTCCGCAGAGTGGGTCTGCGGTACGCCGGCGACACAGACTCTTCGGGGGGCACAGCGAACCCACTCAAACCCAGATTCCCTTACTCCGCGTCCACGGGAGAACCCGTCGCTGACGAGCCCTACCGAGTGGACACCCTGCTTCCCAGTGACGACGGAGAGCCGCTGTATCGTGGAACCTGTGGGAAGCAGCCTGCCCACTCCCTCGTAGTACCGATGAGGGCCCGCGGCGCTGTCGCAGGCTTGGTGACGTTCTACCGTCTCGGGCAGGGCAGCCCGTTCTCCGACTTCGATGTCCTCACGGCGCGTGACCTCGCCTCCAGGGCGGCCCTGAGCATCGACAACGCGCGCCGCTATACCCAAGAACACAGCGCTGCACGTGCTCTGCAGCATCAACTTCTCCCCCACCACTTCGCCGAGCAGACGGCGGTGGAGACCGCCCATTACTTCGCTCCCGCCACATCGGGCGCGAACTGGTTCGATGTCATCCCAGTGTCGGGGGCCCGCGTCGTACTCGCGGTCGCAACGTCGAACGAAACGGGCCTGTCCGGCGCTGCTGCCCTTGGCCGGCTGGGGACCGCGGTCCACGCACTGACAGACTTGGACCTCAATCCAGAGGAGGTTCTCAGTCGCCTGGATACGCTGATTGCGCGGATCGCAGGAAAGCTTTCCTCCGGCTCCGCGCCTCAGCCCCATGACACGGGATTCGAGATCACGTGCCTGTATGCGGTCTACGACCCGGCGTCGGGCCGTCTGTCCCTGGCCAGCGCCGGACACCCTCCTCCGGTCGTGGCAGAACCCGATGCCCGTGCGAAAGTTCTCACGATTCCCATGGATGCTCCCCTGGGTGCACCTGAACGCCACTCCACCACCACCGAGTTCGACTTGCCCGCCGGCAGTACGCTCGCGCTCTACACACCGACACATCCGTCCGATGGCCCACGGACGGATCAAGGGCCGGATCTACTCACCAGAGCCATGGCTTCGACGGCTGATGTCCCCCTTGAGGAGCTGCGTGACCAGATCCTGGCAGCATTGCCCGATGCGGTGTCCTCGCCCCGGGGGACGGTCCTGCTGCTGGCCCGCACGCACCGCCTTGACGAGGACCATATGAGTACTTGGGACCTGCCCAGTGACCCGGCGGTCGTCGCCACCGCACGCAGTCTGGTCCAACGGCAGCTCACCGTGTGGGGACTCCAAGCGACGGCATTCGTCACCGAGTTGGTGGTCAGCGAACTGGTCACCAATGCGATTCGTCATGCGGAAGGCCCTGTCCACCTACGTGTCATTCGAGACCATCACGTCTTGATATGTGAAGTGTCCGACAGGAGCACAACCGCTCCTCACCTGCGGTACGCGCGCTCCGGTGACGAAGGGGGCCGAGGGCTGTTCCTCATCGCCGAACTCACTCAACGCTGGGGCACTAGGTTCAGCGACAGCGGCAAAACCATCTGGACTGAGCAGGACGTGGAGCACGAGCTGGATCATTGAGCTTCTTCGAGCTGGCCACCGATCAGGTGACGGTCCAGGGGCCTTCCCCTGGCCTTCCCCCGAGATGGTGGACACGCTTCGACCAGTCAGGGAGAGGACCCCCGGTGCCTTGGCGAGTTCTGCATCCTCACGATGCTCGAACAACCCGAGAGCCAGAGCGAAGTGGACCCCGACTCGAGAAGGGACACTCCGCAATCGTTGCTCGCGGGCTCCGGCCTCTTCCACCACCGCATCCACCAGTCCAGGTGGGATGACCTACGTTAACTCACCGATGCTAGCGGGCGCGAACACGTCAATTGTCCCGCCCGTGACAAACTGGGCCACAGGGCCTCCGTTCTCAGTAGCTGTTGTCTTTCCGAGCGTGGGGGTGTGTTTCTGCTGGTCAGGCGTAGGGTTGGTGTTTCTGCGGCAGGGTCGGGGTGTCGTGTCATCTCCGTGATGGAGGTTGCGGATGCCGTCGGTGTTGGGGCTGTTGGAGGAACGTGAGCGTGCTGCCCGGCAGCGGGTGGAGGTCCTCGAGGGCGAGCTGCGCGAGGCGGAGGCTGTGTGGGAACGGTTCGTGATCGCCCGGGAAACGGTGGCTGCGGTCCTTCAGGAACCCGACGGAGGTGAGGGAATCGCGCCGACGGCAGCCGCGTCCGCCGGTGACGGACCGGTTCGGAACGCGGCGTCCGTGCCAGGATCGGTGGTGCCGCACTGGAACGACGGCCTCGCCCCGACCGTGCTGGCGCCGGACTATCAGCGGAACATGGACGTGGTGGCCGGCGGGAGGGGGCCGCGTGCGGGAGCGATGGACTGCCGGCAACTCGCCGCGGCGCTCGGCCTGGAGACGGTCCCCGCGAAGGTCGAGGGAGTGCGGTCGAAGGCGAAGCGGCTGGCCGCGCGGGGGTGGCTGGCCGAGTACCGTCCGGGGATGTTCAGCCTGCCCGCCGGGCGAGGCGGCGGCTCATGACCATGGTCATCGACCAGTGGATCATCGCTTCGGCGGTGTCGGTGCGCCTCTCGTAGTCGCGGGCCAGACGGCGTGAGTGCATCAGCCAGGCGAACGTCCGCTCCACCAGCCACCGTTTCGGCAGCACCACGAAGCCCGCGGCCCGGTCGCTGCGTCTGACGACCTGCAGGGTGAGGGCGAACAGGTCGCGGGCGATGTCGACCAGCCGGCCGGTGTAGCCGCCGTCCGCCCAGACCAGGGTGATCCGCCAGTGCCGTTCCCGTAGCCGGGCCAGGAGGATCTTCGCCGCGTCCCGGTCGGTGACCGAGGCGGCGGTGACCATCACCGTCAGCAGGAGTCCGAGGGTGTCGACGACGATGTGCCTCTTGCGGCCGTTGATCTAATGGGCGATAGCTGAGGTCGCTGAACGTACCTCCTCGACGCCGTCCGCCGGCGCCAGCACGACGTCCTCCGTTGATCCGGGCCTTGAGCCCTCCAAGAAGACTGACGTGTGCTGACGCTCGCGGTCGGCGTCGAGAACGATCACTTGATCACCGATGATGATCGTGGTCCAAGCCCCCCGCGGGGACTACCTCTTACGTGCTCGGGAGCCACTAGCTCCGATCAAGACCGAGGGCCCCGCAGGTCGCTGGGGTCATGAACGGCTAATCGGATGTCGGGCCACTGAGCCCCTCCATTAGAGAGACGCATGCCCTGCACGGCTGTGACCAGCCACAACACAGGTCCGATGAGAAAGCGTGAGGCGAGTGAGAGCGTTCTGCGGCATCGACTGGGCCAGCGATCACCACGACATAGCCGTCGTAGACGAATCGGGTTCGCTGCTCGCCAGGGCACGTATCGATGACACCCCGGAAGGGCTCGACCAGCTGCTGCGGATGCTCGCCGAGCACGGCGATACCCCGCAAGCGCCCGTCCCGGTGGCCATCGAGACCTCCCGCGGACTGCTGGTCGCCTGCCTGCGAGCGACGGGTCGTGCCGTCTACGCCATCAACCCGATGGCCGCCGCCCGCTACCGCGACCGACACACGGTCTCCCGCAAGAAGTCCGACCACCTGGACGCCATGGTGCTGGCGAACATCCTCCGCACCGATGCCGCAGCTCACCGCAAGCTCCCCGCCGACTCTGAACTTGTCCAGGCCGTCGCGGTTCTCGCCCGCGCCCAGCAGGACGCCGTCTGGGACCGAACCCAGGCCGGCAACAAGCTGACCTCCCACCTGCGCGAGTACTTCCCCGGCTACCTGGCCACCGTCAGCAACCGGCGCGAAGGCATCTTTCATCCCATAGCTCGCACTCTCCTGGCCGCTGCACCGACCCCGCGGCAGGCAGCCAAGCTCACTCGAGCCCAGCTGCGGGCCCTGCTGAAGAAGGCCGGCCGCAAGAACACCATCGACACGGAAGTCGCGCGTCTGCACCACGCGCTCCGCTTGCCGCAAATGCGCCATCTCCCGCTGGTCGAGGAAGCCATGGGACGGCAGACACTTGCGCTGCTTCGCCAGCTGGAGGCCGCGTGCGCAAGCGCCGATGACCTCGCCGAAGCCACAGTGCAGGCGTTTGAGGCCCATGCCGATGCGGAGATCATCACCAGCTTTCCTGGCCTGGGCCCGCTCAGCGGAGCCCGCGTCCTGGCCGAGATTGGGGACGACCGGACCCGGTTCGCCGACGCCAGAGGTCTCAAGGCGTACGCGGGATCCGCTCCCGTCACCAGAGCCTCCGGCAAGAACGTGGCCGTCGGCGCTCGAAGGGTCAAGAACCAGAGATTGGCCGGCGTCGGCTACATGTGGGCGTTCTCAGCGATGGCCCACTCGGTCGGAGCGAGAGCCCACTACGACCGCCGACGTGAAGCCGGAGACCGCCACACAGCGGCCCAGAGGAACCTCTTCAACCGGATGATCGGCTGCCTTCACCACTGCCTGGCGCACCGCGTTCCCTTCAACGAGGCCGTGGCCTTCCCGACCACACGGGAACCTCACCTGGCCCTTGCCGCTTGACGCGTTCTCCGCATCGGATGTATTCCTCCCGCCGTCGAAGCCCCGGCTTGCCGCCGGCACCGACGCGGCCCCCTTCACCGACTGCGCGTCGATGACACCGGCACTCGGCTCCGTGTCCCGGCCGGCCGCCTGGCGGACCCGGTCGCGCAGCCGGTCGTGGAACTCGGCGAGCACACCGGTGTCACGCCAGCGGCGGAAGATCGCGTAGACGCGGTCCCAGGCGGGGAAGTCCGCAGGCATCGCCCGCCAGGCGATCCCGCCCGCGACGAGGTAGCGCACCGCGTCGAGCATCTCCCGGTGGCAGAACCCCTCCGGCCGCCCGCCGCGGCCCTCCAGCCAGGGCGGGACCGGCATCGCATCCCGGACCACACCCCACTCGGCGTCCGACATGTCCGAGGGGTAACCCGGGCGCCTGTACGGACGGTCCGCGGCGTTCCCGAACCGGTGAGCGAGACAGTCACACTCCAGAGGCGCCGAGTTGGACTCCATCGGCACCAGCACGGAAAACTGCAGCACCAGGGGCCTCCTGTTGCTCTATATGGATTCGACACCCACGAGCTGTGCAGGAGGCCCCCTCCCATGCGCGGCCGACCCGAAGATCACCCGACCGAGCCGACACCCTCGAACTCACGCCCACCACGGGCGATACAGCAGCGGCTGCTCAGATGATCGGGCTACCGGCAAGAGCTCAGCAGACGTCGACTATGTCGATCATGTTGTCCCAGGGGGTGTTCGCGAGGCTGTCCTCCGTGTGGTACGCCGTGCTGCCGAACTTGTACACCTTGCGGCCCTCCCAGTTGTAGAACCGAGCCACCGTGCCGGTGGTCTGATTGTTCTTGTACGAGGTGAGGGTGTCGTTGTTGAAGCTGTAGTTGTTCAGGTCGTAGTCCCGACACTCGGTAAACGACACCTTGCTGTCGGTCCAGTTGGGACCGGTCCACAGGCACAGCCACTCGTAGGAACAGCTGGTGTTGGCCACGCCGGGCACGGACACCGTGACGATCGCGCTGCCGTCCTTCGCCCGGATCTCGTTGTAGCCCACCTGTTCCGCCGGAACCTTGATGTCCGCCAGCTTGGCGTCCACCCGGTCCTGCAGCTGGGCTGCCTGCCTGCTCGAAAGGCCCACCGCTTTCGCCTGCGCCGCGTACTTCGACTCGGCCGACTGCGCGGTCCGGTCCGTGGCGGCCGCAGCCGTGCTGCCGGCTCCGACTGCCAGCGCCATGACACACAGCACGGCTGAGAGGGGCTTCGTGATCCGGGATCGGAACTTCATGGGGTTTCCTCCGTCGGTTGGTTTCGCTTCATGAGCAGCTCCGGGCGCCGGCAGACAGCCTCCGGCGACTGATGCGGCCGGGCCCTGACTGCCCTGGGCTGTCCGGCGAGACAGCAGGGTTCGCAAGGCCGCGTGGGGCGCGGCCAGGTGCATGCAGTCAGGGCCGGATCTGTTTGTTCCGCTGGGGAGCCGTAGGCATGACCGCCTCCCCAGCAGCAGCCCCATCCCTCGGTACCGCTCACCAACCGATCTCAGCGGCTGGCTCATTGGTTGGCAGGGCTGTTCCGGCAGCCAATCAATGGCCGGGGGTGACGTTTCGGGCCGGGTTGGGGGGTGCAAAGGTGAGGTGTCCGGTGTGGATGGGTGGCGAGGGGGCGGGTATGGCGGGACGTCGTGAGGTGCCGGTGGATCCAGGGGCGGGTCCGGTGCAGCGGTTCGCGTTCGAGTTGCGCAAGCTGCGGACGGAGGTGGGCGGGATGACGTATCGGGCGATGGCCGAGCGGGCCGGCTACTCGGGCACGACCCTGTCGCAGGCGGCGGCGGGCGGGCAACTGCCCACGCTGGCGGTGACCTTGGCCTACGTGTCGGCATGCGGGGGCGATGCGGTCGAGTGGGAAGCCCGGTGGAAACAGGCCGTGGACGACGCCGCCGCGGTCGGCGCGGAGGAGGAGGGCGGCGAGGGTGCGGATGCGCCCTATCGGGGGCTGGCCCGGTTCGAGCCGGGCGACAGCGAACTTTTCTTCGGCCGGGACCGGCTCACTGGCGACCTCCTGGATCTGCTGCGGCGCCGGCGGTTCGCCGCGGTGTTCGGCCCGTCCGGCAGCGGCAAGTCCTCCCTGCTGCGTGCGGGCCTGATCCCCACCCTCCAGCACTCCCAGGAGCCCGGCTTGCGGCCGGCCGTGATCCAGATCCTGACGCCCGGCGACCACCCCGCACGCGCCCACGCCTCTCTCCTCGACGCAAGCAGACCCGGCGACGGCGGCACGGAAACGTTGGTGATCGTCGACCAGTTCGAGGAGGTCTACACCCTCTGCCAGGATCCAGCGGAACGTACCCGCTTCATCGACCTCCTGCTCGCCGCCCTCCTACCGGCAAGCCGATTGAAGGTGCTGATCGCGGTCCGCGCCGACTTCTACGGCCGCTGCGCCGAACACCACGCCCTGGCCGGCGCACTGCGCGACGCCAACCTGCTGGTCACTGCGATGACCCGGGACGAACTGCGCGACGCCATCGTCAAACCGGCCGCAGCCACCGGACTGATCCTGGAACGCGCCCTGACCGCCCGTATCATCGGGGACGTCGCCGATGAGTCCGGGGGCCTGCCGCTGATGTCGCACGCGCTGCTGGAGACCTGGCGAAGACGCAGGGGCAGAGCACTCACCGAGGCCGCCTACGAGGCCGTCGGCGGGGTGAGCGGTGCCATCGCCCGAACCGCAGAGCGTCTCTACACTCAGCTTTCTCCTGAACAGGCCGCTGTCGCCCGCGATCTGCTGCTGCGGCTCATCACCCCCGGTGAAGGAGCCCAGGACACCCGTCGCCCGGCTCTGCGCACCGAACTGGCCGCACGCACCCGCGGTGATGCTGCGCTGGTTCTGGAGCGACTGGCCCGCGCCCGCCTGGTCACCCTCGATGACGACACCGTTGACCTCGCCCACGAAGCCCTGATCACTGCATGGCCGCGACTGCGTATGTGGATCGAGACCGGCCGCGAACAATTGCGCGCACACCGGCGGCTGACCCATACGGCCGGGGAGTGGGCGGAGCACGGCAGGGACGACGGGGTGCTCTACCGCGGAGTACGGCTGGCCGAATGGGACGACCGGGACACCGGCCGGCTCAATGATCTCGAACGCGAGTTCCTGGCGGCGAGCCGCGACCGCGCACAGGCCGAGCGGGCGGCGGTGAGGCGCCGTGTGCGGCTGACCGTGAGTGGGCTCATGGCGGCGGTGGTCGCACTGGCCGTCCTCGCGGGCGTCGCGTTCGTACAGGCCCGGCGGGCGGAGGCCGGGCAGGCGCTCGCGTTCTCGCGGCAACTCGTGGCGAGCGCGCGTGGCCAGGCCGAGCTCGACCCTGAGCTGGGCCTGTTACTGGCTACCAGTGCCTACCGGACCAGTGCGACCGACGAGACCGAGGCGGCACTGCGCCAAGCCGTGTTCGAGTCACGGGTGAGGGCTGTGCTCGCCTGCCACGACGGGCAGGTTCTCGGGGTCTCGTTCAGTCCGGACGGCCGGTACCTCGCCACCAGCGGCGGCGACGGCGCGATACGGGTGTGGCGGTACGGCACGACGCTGCGAGACCCAGTGGTGCTGCGCGGCCGCGACGGCGAGGTGTGGACGCCGGTGTTCAGCCCGGACGGCACCCGGATCACGGCAGCCGGCGAGGACGGCACAGTCTCGGTATGGAAGTGGGCAAGCGGCGCCGAGCCGGTGATCCTGCGAGGGCACACGGCACAGGTGTGGAGCGCCACGTTCAGCCCGGACGGCCGCAGCGTCGCCGGCGCCGGTGACGATGGCACCGTACGGATCTGGAACGCCACAGGGAGAGGCGAACCGGTCGTGCTGCGCGGCCACGAGGGGCGGGCGCTCGGCGTCTCGTTCAGCCCCGACGGACGCCGCCTCGCCAGCAGCGGCGGAGACGGAACGGTACGCGTCTGGGACGTCAGGAGTCGGCGGACGACCGTGGTCCTGCGCGGGCACAGCAATTCCGTGGAGGCGGTCGCCTTCAGCCCCGACGGACAGCGCATAGCCACCGCGAGCACCGATGGGACCGCGCGCCTGTGGGACCCCGACGCCCCCGCCGAGTCGGTCGTGCTCGGCAGCCACGACGGCACGGCAGAGGGCATCGGCTTCAGCCGGGACGGCGCCCGGGTCGCGAGCACGGGCAACGACGGCACCGTACGGATCTGGAACGTGCATCACCGCGCCGCACCGCTGATCCTGCGCGGGCATCGCGGCACCGTGACCGCGGTCGCGTTCGCCGCCGACGGACGGCGCCTGGTGAGCGCCAGCGAGGACGGCACCGTACGGATCTGGGAGGCGGCCCCGACGGGCAGCGACAGCGTCCTGACCGGTCACGACGGGCCGGTGTGGGCGACGGTGCCCAGCCGGGACGGCCATCGGCTCGCCAGCGCCGGCGCCGACGGGACCGTGCGCGTCTGGCGGACCGGGAGCACCGCCCCGCCGACCGTGCTGCGCGGGCACGACGGCGAGGTCCTCGGGGTGGCATTCAGCCCGGACGGCCGCCGGGTGGCCGGAACCGGCGACGACGGGACCACACGGGTCTGGCCGGTGGACAACGCGACGAAACCCGTCGTACTGCGCGGCCACGACGGGCCGGTGTGGACCGCGGAGTTCAGCCCCGACGGACGCCGACTGGTCACCGGCGGCAGCGACGGCACCGTACGGATCTGGCACACCACTCCGGGCGCGGAACCCTTGGTGGTCGACACCGGCCAGGACAAAGTGCGGTACGTCGCCTATAGCCCCGACGGGCGACGCGTGGCCGCGGCCGGCCTGGACGGCACCATCCACGTCCTGGACCCCGCCACCGGCAAGGATCTGAAGGTCCTCCGTGGTCACAAAGGCCTGGTATGGACGGTGGCGTTCAGCCCCGACGGACGGCACCTCGTCAGCGGCGGCAACGATGGATCGGCCAGGCTGTGGGATCTCACCAAGCCCGGCCGACCGCGGGTACTGAACGGACATCAGGGAGTTGTGTGGAGTGTGTCGTTCGGTTCCGACGGCCGTCGGGCGGTGACCAGCGGCAACGACGCGACCACCCGGATCTGGAGCACCACTGACAACAGCCCGCCCGTGGTCCTGCACGGATTCGGTGCCTCTGTAGAGAACACGAACGTCCTGCCCGGCAATCGGTTCGTCAGCTCGCACGACGACGGCACCGTACGCGTCTGGACATGCCTGCCCTGCGAACCGATTGACGAGGTCCTGCGGCGTTCCCGGGACGGCATCACCCGTGAACTGACCCAGGAGGAACGGGCCAGTTACCTCAACGAGTCAGCCGGATGAGTCGGCTCTGGCGGGCTGTGGCCGACGGCGAGTGAGCCGTGCACCTCGGACTCCTCGCCCGCTGCCAGCCCCTCGACGGCGGTCACAGCGCTCCTGTGGTCCGGCCCAGCGCAAGGCCCGCCGCGAATACGAGAACCCGGTCAACACGCTCGCGCCGATCGGACATGATCGTTCTCGGCGCCAATGGCTGTTCCGCAGTCCCGAGGCCGGAGGGGGCATGAGGGAGAAGCTGGTCCGAGGGAGCGCGGGCGTACAGCAAAGAGGCCGGCTCCCCGCTGTGCGGGTACCGGCCCTTGCTGTGGGTCTTACGCGACAACGTGGACACACGATCGCCCTGGTGCTGGGTGGAGCCCGTAGCTGTCAGGGGACGTACCTGCACTGTAGGGATGCCCTCGGCGCACAATCGATACTCGCAGGGTAGACGGGGAAGTCGGCCGGCATCGGCCGCCACTTGATCCCGCGACAGAGAAACCGAGTTGGACCCCACGGGCTCCGGCACGCAAGACCAAGACAACAGGGCCTCCCGTTGCTCGGCTGGATTCGACACCCACGAGCTGCAGAGGAGGCCCTGCCCTCATGCACCCACAGCCCGAGATCACCCGATCAGGACTCCCGTTCGATCAGCGACGCCTGAATTCGGTATGGCAACAGCGTCTCAGGAAGATCTGAGTCGATCCCCTGGATAGCAGAGGCCCTTCCACATCTCATGACCGCCTTGACACCGTCATCGGGTCCTTGACTTCGCGGCATTGATCAATCTGCGAAGTTCGCTCTTGTTTGTCCCGCTGGGACGACTCCGCGCCGGGCAACCCTGTTACAGGACCCTGAAGCTGTGTACCGCGTCACTGCCGATCCACGACCAGCCGAGAACCATACCGCCCACTGACAGCTGGGATGTACCCGAGCAGCCCTCGCCCGTGTACATCGCAAAGCGCTGTGTCTGGGCGAACAATCCGTGGGCCCCGAACGGAAGAGTGGTGCACTCCCCCTTGCTGAGATCTGTGTACCAAGCCGTCCTGCCGGAGAAGGCGCTGTCCCGGATGTCCCCACCACCGGTAGGTGGCCAGGTCATCTCATAGAAGCAGATCGTGTCCGCCGCGCAGTAGGCGTCACCCGGGTTGCGTACGCTGGGCCCGGTCTCCGTGGTGGCCGACGCTGGGCTCGCGAACAGGCCGACAGCCAGGGCCGCGGTCGCCGTCACCACAACGGCTGCAGAGATTCCTGCCTTGCGAAAACGCACGATTTGCACCTCCATGCAATAACAGGTGGTATGGGGAAGGGCGTTGGATGGAATCAGGCAGTATCGGGGGGTCGGTTATAGCGGTAGGTCATGTGTCCCGCAGTGCGCGGGCACGTCCTAAGGATAGCCAACGAAGATGATGCGTCAACCTGTACCTGGGTGATGAGTCTCCCATGAGAACGGTTGACGTGGAACACGGCCGATCCCGCGGCCGGTCAGGCTGCGCAGGTATGGTGTCGGAATATGCCGGTCCAGTGATCCGTCCGGCGGCGCATACATACCCAAGGTGGGCTGCCACCTGCTCCTATTGAGCGCAAGTGGCAGCCCACTTCGCGGCGTCGGTGGATGTCGCGGCGTGCCGCGGGTTCGACGACTACCCCCGCTGGTGACGGTCCGACGCAAGTGCATGCAGAGCTCGTGAACCACACCGGGAGCGGCGACGCAGATGATATGACACCCTGACTGGGGGTGATGAATCAACCGCGCCGTCGCTTACTGGCTCTAACAAAAGCTGTTGATCATGTGACTGTTAGCTTGTCTGCTCGTTGGTCTCGTCGTGGGGAAACGTCAGTCGCGACCGTGGATCGTGTCGGATGAACTCTGGTCACTTATCGAGCCGTTGCTGCCCGAGCCGGGTCCGAAGCTGGTCGAGGGCAGACCTCGAGTGCCGGACCGGCAGGCCCTGTGCGGGATTCTGTTCGTCCTGCATACCGGGATCCAGTGGGAGTACTTGCCCCAAGAGTTGGGCTTCGGCTCAGGGATGACCTGCTGGCGGCGCCTGGCGGCCTGGAACGAGGCCGGTGTCTGGGACCAGCTGCACGCGCTGCTACTGGAGAAGCTGCGGTCGAAGAACCGGCTGGACTGGTCGCGGGCGGTGATCGACTCCTCGCACGTCCGCGCGGCCCGGCGAGGCCCAAAAGCGGGCGCTGCCCGGTCGACCGCGCACGCCCGGGCAGCCAGCACCACGTCATCACCGACGGCCAGGGCATCCCGCTCGCGGTCCCGCTGACCGGCGGCAACCGCAACGACGTCACCCAACTCCTGCCCCTGCTGGACAAGATCCCGGCCGTGGCCGGGCTCGTCGGCCGGCCACGCAGGCGGCCCGACATGCTCTTCGCAGACCGCGGCTACGACCACGACAAGTACCGCCGGCTCCTGCGGCAGCGCGGGATCCGACCGGTGATCGCCGAACGTGGCCAGCCCCACGGCACCGGCCTGGGCACCTTCCGATGGGTCGTCGAGCGCACGATCTCCTGGCTGCACGGCTTCCGACGCCTTCGCATCCGGCGGGAACGACGCGACGACATCCACGAGGCCTTCCTCGGACTCGCCGTCTGCCTGATCACCCATCGCCACGTACAGAGGCTTTGCTAGGGCCAGTAAGCGCAGCCGAGGGGACGGTGACCGACATCGAGAACGCCAGCCAGCCGGCCCGGCTTTTTGCCGAGCACCGCATGGTCGACGGCATCCATGTCGTGGCTCTGCAGGGCGAAAGAGACCACGACGTCAAGGCCGTGCTCAGCGAAGCCCTGCAAGTCGGGAACGACACTCAGCGGCCGCGGATCGTGGCGGACCTCAGCGACGTCACCTTCCTGGACTCCAGCGGCATCAACGTCTTCGGCGCCACTCACCAGCAGGCGAATGCCGCGGGCGGCCGGGTGCGCATCGCCGGCGCTCACGAATCCGTACTGCGGGTACTGCAGCTGGTCGGCATCGACGCCATCATCCCCTGCCGTCCCACCGTCCAGCAGGCCCTGGCCGACTGACCTCGTCAGCCAGCCCGCTCAGCGCCGGTCGGGCCCGAACGACGGAGCACGGCCTCCTGAAGCGCGCGGCCCACGTGTTCTGGCAGCTGCTCGCCCACAGCCCAGCCGATCAACGACTCGGCAACCGTGTGCAGCTTTACGTTGGTGTGCCGGGAGACCTCGCGCAGCACCTCGAACCCGGCCGCCGGCGGGATCCCGTGGATCGCGATCAAAACCCCGATGGCCTGGTCGACCATCGCGTGAGAGCCGACCGCGTGCCGCAGCTGGGCGTTCTCCCTCTCCAGGCGGGCCGTAGTGCCGTCCTGGCTGTCCTCGGGCAGGGACGGCTGCACACGGGATGTCGACATGACCGGCTCTCCCTCCAGGTGACATTTGCAGTACGCCTGCCCGATACCAGAGCCGCAAGACACCCCGCGTGCGACGCGAAGATCACACGCTGGGGAAAGGTTCTTCGCCGGCCATGGCCGGCGAAGAACCCGAGAGGCTGTCTCCCCAACCTCTCCCCCGACAAGTCGCCCTTACCAGGCCAGCTCACACTCCCGCATCCGGCAGGTGCCGCATCTCGATCACGTGCAGCCCGAGCGACTGACAGCGCAGCATCAGCCGGTACAGCTCGAACGGCTCCCCCACCGAGCCGAACAGCACGCTCTGCCCACCCATGACCACATGATCCAGCTCGGGGAATGCCTTCGCGAGAGTCTGCGACGTTCCACCGTCGATACGCATCTCAAATCGCATCAGCTTGCCCGTTCCCACCGCGTCCGGGTACGCCACCCCGGACCTGTCCTGACCCTTGCCACCATGGCGTTATCCGCCCCTTCGAGCCTCACCCGGAACAGGTGAAGACCACTTATGGCCAGGCGACCAGCACGTGGTCGGTGTCGTCGGCGAGGGTTCGAGCGCCGGTCATGCAGCCGTGCTGCACCGGCGGGCTACCGGCGGCAAGCACCAGGTAATAGCGGCCGGGGCTGGTCATGCGAGGCGGATTCCTCTCCACCGGCCCGGTTCGCGCACGATCGCGGACTTCGCTTCCAGCTCGGCCAGTTGGTAGTGCACCGAGGCTCTGCTGCGCATGCCGACGGCCGTGCCGATCTGCTGGATCGTCGGCGCGTGGCCGTGAGCGGCGATGTGCTCCAGCGTGGTCGCCACGATCGGGATGCAGCCGTCGTAGGAGTGAAAGCCCCCTCACGGTGCCAGACGCCCTGCCAGTGGTGGCGGGAGGTCAGGGACCCTTGCATCTGCTTCCTGGCGGAGCGCTTGCCGACCAGGTGGAAGACGAGCCTAACTGGCGGGTGCACCCGCTCGTACTCCTCAGACGAGGGTGCGAACCATCGGGTGCATCGCAGCGGCTTCTCGATGACATCAGTGTCCTTTCTCCTGCCGCTGGAAGAACCGGCCGTACTTCCGGGTGATGAGGACGGCTTCCTCGGTGCAGTTGTCGGCCTCGATGAACAGCAGCGGCACCCCGGCCTCCGCCGCGGTCAGGACGACGTCGGCGCGGGCGCTGCCGATCGCGAGGTTCTTCCAGGTGCCCTTCACCGGGAGGGCGACCTTGGTGGCGTAGGAGGTGAGGTTCCGATCCCATCGGGTGCGTCGACTGCGGCCTGCGCGGCCGCGACCGCTTCGGCCGGCTCCCCCGCGACCAGGTCCAGGTCTGGCTTCGGGTGGATCAACCCGATGACCGTCTCATTCACCGTCATCGGGAGCGAGGCCTCGGAACGGCCCCCGCTCTTGGGCATGCCACCCATCTCCTCCGGCTCACGGTCCACATCGATCGCGGCGACGGCCAGCCCTTCCTTGGTGAGCAGCCGAACCTCTTCGGCGCGGCGCGTACGGGCGCCGTCGACGGACAGACCATGACGCCGCAGATCGTTCGCCTTCGCCGCACCACGGCCCCGGCAGGTTTGCTGCCGACACCGGACCGAAGGCGGAACTGAAGCATTGGCTACCCGTGTGCCAGGCCCTTCGCGTGTGCAAGGGGATTCAGCTGTGCTCTTCTTCTTCGGACTCCATGCGCCGGATTCCCTCGTGGGTGAGGGTGACCATTGCGGGGGTGTTGCCCGGTTCCCAGTCGACGGTGATCAGGCTTTCGCCCGCCAGGTAGGTGCAGGCGGCGGCGAGGTCTTGTTCCGGTATGTGGAGGTCGCGTCGCAGCTGTGCTCCGGTGATGCCGAGGAGGCGGTTGCCTTCGACGGCTTCGTACAGGACCCGGAGCACCTGTTCGCGGTAGGTCTTGCGTTCGCGCAGTGTGGCCATGACCGCGTCCTTCCGTGTGCAGGGGTGGGTTCCGGGGCCCGCGGGGGCTCTGAGGTCTCGTCGGAGTGGGCGCCGGTGCCGACGGGGCTCCGGCTGACGGCCAGCCAGGAGCGGGCGGGGCCGGCGGGTGTTGCCGTGTCCACGGTGAGGTGGAGGCGGGTGTCGCCGTCGAGACTGGGATAGCTGCGCTGTTCCGCTCCGGCGAAGCAGTGGCGAAGCGCCTCCGCGACCGCTCGGGCGGCTTCGGGCGTGTGCGCGATGATCCGTACCTCGGCGTGCCCGTGCGAGGCCAGTGTCTGGGCCTCGATGTACTTCACGTGGGCGTGCTCCCTTCGGGGTGGGCGAGCAGTCGGCGGGTCGGGGCGCCGTGGCGCCCCGACCGCTGCCCCCGGTCGGAGGAAGGTCCGTTCTTCACCGGTCGGTATCCGTGCGGTGGGCTCGACGACTGTTGTCGGCCGGCAGGCCGGGAGGTCTCGGCAGGGGGGCGCTGAAGTGGTAGGCCGCGATCCGTGCGTCGTGCTGGGCGTTGAGCAGGTGGATCAGGCGCATTCCGATGCCGATCGCGAGGACGATCACCGCGATGGTGACGAGGGTCTCCACGGAACTCACCTCCAGCTGTTTCCGGGCAGCGGGAGGGCACTTCGCCTCACCGGGTTCCCGAAGGGGGACATGCAGGCGCCGCCTTCGCCCTCCCAGGTGGCTTCCTGGCGCACGGCGTCACGGATACCGCGCCCGATGACGGCTTCGTTGGTCATCAGGGCGCCCGCGGTGAGGATGCTGCCGGGGATCGCTGCGGCGTCCATCAGGCGGGCCGCGGCGGTGGGTGCGGTCTCGGGCGGGATGACGAGGAGGTCCCAGCGCCCGACGGTGTAGGAGAGCAGGATGAGCTTGTCGGGGTCCTGTTCGGTGAACCAGCCCACGTGCAGCCTGCGCCCGTCCACGGCAACCGTGTGCGGGACGACGGGCCAGCGGGTGGGGTTCACAGTGACGCGTGTGATGCGCCCCCAGTGTTCCTCCAGGGCGGCGGCGAGCGGTGGGAGCTCGGCTTCGAGGTCGCGGGAGTAGGGCCACCAGGCCCCGTCCAGCTGGCCGGCGAGCATGG
Organism: Streptomyces sp. NPDC059861; assembly: GCF_042731435.1. Classification (NCBI taxonomy): domain Bacteria; kingdom Bacillati; phylum Actinomycetota; class Actinomycetes; order Kitasatosporales; family Streptomycetaceae; genus Streptomyces; species Streptomyces sp. NPDC059861. The sequence continues at coordinate 48,332 of NZ_JBHWJQ010000045.1, forward strand.
TCTTCGGGGTGAGGGACAAGCGTGCCGGAAGCTCTGCGGCGAGGTCGCGGGGCGTGGTCCGGTCGAGGGTCGTGGTCATGATGCGGACCTGCCCCCGGGCTGTCCGTCGACAGCCCGGTTTTTCGTGGTCGCCGGAAATGACACCCGCGTGAAAGCCGGTGTGCGAAGTACCTCCGGTGCTTTCACTGTACGCCTGTTCGACGGACTATGACCGTTCTGACCAGGTATTTTCCGGCGGACGCTGCATCGGGCGGCGGGAGTATCGTCAAACGGGGGCGGGCTCGTACACCTCGCCGACCGGGCACCGGCGCCGGCATCGGCCGCTATCTGAGACGACGCACGGCCGACTGGCTCGGTATCGGTAACGGCTGACCGTGACCGATACGGTCCGGAACAGCTCGATCCCGTCCGCCGAGATTGACAGGCAGGACATCGCAGCAGATCTTGCCACCATGCTGAAGAGACTCACTCAGATCATGCTAGGCGCAACTGATTGCGTATCAGGCGGGCTTGAGGTCGTCACGTGTCTGGCACGTAGTCGCTACGGTAACGGCCATGCTGATGTGGTCTCGACGCAAGCAGTTCACTGGCTGCCGCCTAAAGCGGACACTTTTGGAGGATCTACAGGACCGGGCGACAACCGGTTTCGCGGAGCCTGTCGTTGTCTCTTGGGAGGGCGTTGGATGGTCCTCTGACGAATCGTGGTTCTCTAGCCGCGATCACTTCCACGTCAGAGCGAGTTCCTTGCAAGCGCTTGAGGCAGATGTAGGGCTCAGGACGTTGGCAGCGTTGAAGCTGACTGTGTGTCTCAGCAGCGCTCCTGATGAGCCGCGTGTGGAAGTCACGATGGGTGATCTTGAACGTCCCAAGGGGAAGTTGCTGCCTCTGTTTATGGTCGTGCTGGTCATCGGCGACTCGTCATGGATCACTGAGTTGCGTGTATCTGGTGACTTGTCAGCAGTCCGCGACCGGATGAGCGCGATGGAGAAGGTGCTCGTTCGGTCGCAGGGACTGCGTCGTTTTGGCGGTGGTTTCTTGCCGTTTGCGGTCCATCTGCTTGCGCAGACCCTCTTCTTGTGGGCCTCTGTCGCCGTAGCATTCGAGGGCCTGTATCGGGAGGGTGACCCTAGGTCACTGTTCAGCGGCGTGGTCATGGGTGCGGCCATGATGATCGGCTGGCAAATGTTCGCGGAGTGGCTTGCCAGAACACGCGTGCGTGTCGTGCCGACCGACGGTCAGTGGTGGCAGAGGCTGACGGCGGACCCTGGCCGGTCCGGGGCGATCGGAGCCGTATGCGCTGTCCTGGGTCTTCTGGTAGCCATCGCCTCAGCAGTAATAACGATCATGGTTTCTTAGAGCACTTTCGGAGTACCCCCCTCCGTCGTCAGAGTCTCGCCCTCCACAGCCGGCGCCGGGCGGTGCGGGGGTCGGTTGCTCCATCACGGAGAGCACCGCACCCGGAGGATTGCCGACCGGCTGAGCCAGCACCGGGTGCCGGTAAACGGCGTAGCCGAGGTCGACCACCGCGGAGATCAGCTGCGCCACCGGCAAGGTACGCACGGTGGTGCACGAAGTGTTCTCACGGGTGTCCGACCCAGGCCTGATGGTGGGACGCGACGCGCAGTCCCTCACGCAAGCGTCCGCGCAGGACACCAACGCGCGTTCTGCCCTCCATGACCTGCAGCCCGCTGGCTGACGGGTCCAGGAAGCGGCGGTCGATCAAGATCGGCGGTCGCAGCCACGTCCCCTGCTCCTCCCAGTGCCGACCGACCTCTGGAGGGCGAACCATGACCCAGTGCACCGGGTTCTCGGCGAAGCTCTCGATACAGCCGGCATCGGACGCTCCCGTCGGCATCCGGCTGAAGTCCGCGGCCGGGATCGTCTCCAGCCGCCACGTGACGTCGCGCAAGTCGATGCCGCTGTAGTCGTACACGAAGGCAAGATTGTCGCCGTGGTCGAACAGGAACTGTTCCACGACGTCGTCCGGCCACCGCAGCAAGGCCAACGCGGGGTCGACGCGGAAACGGCCATAGCTGAGGCCGCCGTCTTCGCGGCGCGCCATCAGCGGGCTGAGGTCACTTACTGACAGTGAGAATGTGACTGGTGGTTCTGCCGGTGGGTCTGACTCACTTACTGGACTGAGGTCATCGACTGTCCTGTTTAAGATTTGTCGGCTCGTCGGCAGGGCCGCCGCGCACGCGGCCGGACGGGCGTTTGTGACCTTATAGGAGCTTGGTCCAGAAGCCCCGTCACTGTCTTGTCCACCCGCCCGACCGGCGCGTGCCGCCCTCGGAAACGGACACGCCACAAGGACGGACATGACCAGCATGACGCACGACAGCCCGCAGATCACCGGAGGAGTCGACACTCACGGCCTCACCCACCATGCCGCAGTGATCGACACAGTCGGTCGGCACCTGGCCGACCGGGAGTTCCCGGCCACCATCCGCGGCTACCGGGATCTGCTGGAGTGGATGCGCTCACACGGCGCGCTCGTCGCGGTGGGAGTGGAGGGCACCGGCGCCTACGGAGCCGAACTCGCCCGGGTGCTGACCGCAGCTGGCATTGCCGTCGTCGACGTGGACCGCCCCGACCGTAAGACACGGCGCACGAAGGGCAAGTCCGACTCGATCGATGCCTATGCAGCCGCGACAGCCGTGCTGTCCGGACGCGCCACTGGCATCCCCAAAAGCCGGGACGGCCTGGTCGAGGCGGTCCGCGTGCTGAGGGTCGCCCGCCGCAGCGCGGTCAAGGCCCGTACCCAGGCGATGAACCAGATCCGAGCCCTGCTGGTCTCGGCGCCCGCGTTGCTGCGTGAGCAGGTCGCTGTACTGGACCGGGCCATGTTGATACGGACCCTCGCCCGGCTGCGGCCCGGCGAGGACCTGTCGCGCCCGCTGGCGGCGACCAGAGCCTCGCTGCGGCGGCTCGCCCGACGCCACCAGACACTCGACGCTGAGATCGCCGAGCTGGACGCTGAGATCGGCCCGTTGGTCAGGCAGGCCGCTCCCGCGCTGCTTGAGCTGTTCGGTGTCGGGCCCGAGACCGCCGGCCAACTGCTGGCCTCGGCCGGGGACAACCCCGAACGCATGCGTTCCGAGGGAGCGTTCGCGCACCTGGCCGGGGTCGCTCCGATCCCGGCATCGTCCGGCCGCACCCACCGCCACCGCCTCAACCGAGGCGGCGACCGGGCCGCGAACAACGCACTGCACACCATCGTGCTCACCCGCATGCGCTTCGACGCACGCACCCGCGACTACGTCGACCGCCGAACCAAAGAGGGGCTGAACAAGAAGGACATCATGCGCTGCCTCAAGCGATTCGTCGCCCGCGAGGTCTACCGCGCTCTGACCAGGACACCGACGGGGCAAATCACCCAAACCGACCTGCCTCCAGCGGCTTGACAGTCATAGGAGCATCTTCGGCTCGTTAGGGTGAATCTTGGCGAGGTGCTCGATGGGTTCAGAGCGGTGGCTGTATCCCGTGGTGTGTGAGATATGGCGATGGGGGCGGGCTGACCGCTTCGGGACGTCGGCGCCGGGAGTCGGTGCGGATGCAGGCGGCCGAGCTGTTCGAGCAGAAGATCAAGGCATTGGAGGTCGCGCGGCGCCTGCGGGTGAGCCGGAAGTCGGCCTACCACTGGCATCACTTGTGGCGGGACGGTGGCGTTGAGGCTCTGGCGTCCCGCGGCCCGAGTGGATCGCGCTGTCGGCTGTCCCCGCGCAGTCTGGAGAAACTTGCCGCGTATCTGGAGCAGGGTCCGGCCGCGCACGGCTGGGTGGAGGACCAGGTGTGGACCGCGGCGAGGGTGGCCACGCTGATCGGCAGGAAGTTCCACGTCTCCTACAGCGTCTCCGGTGCGACGAGGCTGATGCACCGGCTCGGCTTCAGTCCGCAGGTCCCCGCACGCAGGGTCGCCGAGCGCGACGAGCGGGCCGTGACCGCGTGGAAGGTGGCGACCTGGGCCGAGGTAAAAGAGCCCGGGCGGCCTGCGGGGGTTACATCTGCTTCCAAGACGAAGCAGGCTTCACCCGAAAGCCGCCCCGAGGACGAACCTGGGGCCGGCGCGGGCACACCCCGGTAGTGACCGTCAGCGGGCGACGTTCGGGACGCCTGTCCGTGGCGGGGCTGATCGCGATGCGGCCCGGCTCGAGGACCCGGCTGTGCCACCGCCTGCGCACCCACCGAGCGGTCAAAGGCGCGCGCCGCAGCATGGGCGAGCGGGACTTCATCGCACTCGTCGACGGCGTCCACCAGCTCCTGAAGGCACCGATCGTGCTGGTCTGGGACCGCCTGAACACCCACGTCTCCCGCGTCATGTGTGAGCTGATCAACGAGCGCGAGTGGCTGACGGTGTTCCTGCTGCCCGCCTACTCACCTGACCTCAACCCCGTCGAGTGGGTGTGGGCGCACGTCAAGCGCAGCCTGGCCAACCTCGCCGTGGTCGCGCTCGACCGGCTCGAAGCCCTCGTACGCAACCGGCTCAAGCGCCTTCAGTACCGGCCCCAGACCCTCGACGGCTTCATAGCGGGCACCGGCCTGACCCTCGACGAAACAGTCTCACCTTGACGAGCCGAAGTCAGTAGCTTCACCCGCCAGGTGTACAGCAGATACCCGGCGGTGATCCCCCCGCTCTGATTCAACCGCCCGTGGCCTGCTGACGTTGAGATCGCGGGGGCGCTGGATCGGGGTGACTGAACAAAGCCGTGCCCCCGGTAGGAGGACCAGCTCACCCTGCCTCGACTTTCGGCAGGAACGCGACTACCTGAGCGCGCCAGAACACGGCATCGGACCGCTCCGCCCAGTCCATCGGTCGACCGGCAGGAACGGGTCGATCCCAATGGCCACGGAATCGCTGGTGCCTTCAGCAAGCGTCGGGACCATCCCCGCGGGTGCAGGGAGCAGCTGGCCGGGGGGCGACGCTGCATTGCCGGTCAGGTGAGGTCCAGGACGCGGACCGCTTCGCCCCTCCACGTGTCCGGGTTTGTGGTGGCGATGATTGCCCCGTCGGGCCGGTCCGGCGTGGGCTGTGAGGCGTGCAGACTGTGCGCGGCCGCCCAGGTCTCCTGCCGGGCCACGGCCAGGACTGCGGCGAGGTCCAGGTCGAGGACGGTGACGCCGGGCAGGGAGGCCAGATGCCCCGCGGTGCCGGGCCGGGCCCGGTCGGCTTCCACCAGTGCGCACGCCGGGGCATAAAGAAACCAGTCGGCCTCGGCGTGGGCGCGGTGGATGAGGCGGGAGGCAAGGACGTGGCCCTGGCCGGCCGCGGCCATCGCGCTGTCGTCCAGGACGATGTGCATGGCGTCACTCACCGGGCGGTCACCCGGGCCAGGCGGTGGTCCAGCTCACTGTCGAGGTCGTACTCCTCGGACGCAGTGGGAGCGTAACCATTCCACGCCTTCAGTGCTGCCCGCGCGCGCTCGGCCCGCTCGGCCCGCTCGGCCGGCGTCAGCAGGGTCTGCGCGAGACGCGCCAGATAGGCGCGTAGCGACAAACCCTCCGCAGCCGCAATCGCAGCGAGCCTCTCTTTGGCTTCCTCAGGGATACGAACGTTGGCATCAGTCATCGTCATCCTCCTTCCCACCCCATCAGGATACGGGTACGTACCCGTATCCCATCTCACGTTTGACACTTTCCGCCGAAACACTGCCACGAGGCCGAACCCAGCGCGGTCGGCCGGCAGGGACGTGAGGAACATCCCCGCGGAAACGGGGGAGCAGACGTCGGTGATGATCTCCACGGTGCCCGGCGTAAGACCATCCCCGCGGGTGCGGGGAGCAGTACTCATCGTCGGCGCCGCCGGTCTCGAAGGGGGACCATCCCCGCGGGTGCGGGGAACAGCTTTGTTGAGAGCGAAGCCACAGCGGCCGCACACGTCCAGCATGCAGAAACTGGGCAGTCCGCAACGGACTGCTCATCTACAGCCGGCCCCGCGAGGGCTGTGAGTTCAGGCTCGCCGGTGTGGTGTGTCCCGACCCCCAAGCACTCGCCCAGTGGCCGTCCGACCTGACGATCCTGGTGCACAGCCAACCTGGCTCGCCCGCGTCCAAGCCGCCACCCGCACCCCCTGCACGTCGCACTCCTTCAACCCGACCACGAAGCGTTCCACCTTCCTGCGCGTCGCCTACTTGCAGGCCGGCGTCACAGCCCAGGGCATCTCTGACTGCCATGGCGCCGCTCACCGGGCTGCTGCATACCGGCGGCAACAACGCAGCATTGAAGCAGCGCAGGCTGGCGGGGCCGCCGGGCGCCAGGGCCGGTCCTGGGTCGGGCCCGGGAGCAGCCCGGCTCACATCTCTTTATCCAGCTTCCACGGCAGGTACCAAGTAGGTACCATGCCGGTATGCCGTCACTGAATGTGCCCTTCACCGAGGAAGAGATGGAAGGCGTGCGTGCTGCTGCCGCCGCCGAGGGCAAGAGCCTCAAGCAGTACCTGCACGACCTGGGAGTCCGCGAGATGCAGCGCAAGCGGTTCGTGGCCGGCGCCGCGTCATGGTCGGACAGGCTGCGCGAGGAGTTCGACGAGGCGTTCCCGGACGAGATTCCCCCCTCCGAGCGCGACCGGGGAGTCTCTGCCGCCTGATGAGCGAGATCCTGCACGTCGATGTCTCCTGGCTCCTGGACGTCCAGGACATCGCCCTCGGCCACGACGACGTGTCCGTCACCGACTACTCGGCCCTCGTCGCGGCTGTCGCCCGCCACAAGACCCGCATGCCAACCCTCGCCTCATCCAACCCCGACGCCGCGTGGCGCGCGGCCGCGCTCCTGCACACCATCGTGCGGCTCGAACCGCTCCCCCACCGCAACAGCCTCTTCGCTGCCTTCGTCACCAGCCAGTACCTGGACCAGTCCGGGGAAGGCATCGACCCACCCTACGGGGCCCTGCCCGACCTGATCAGAAAAGCCCGCGAGACCCGGCTGAGCATCTACGAGATCGCTGACACACTCCGCTCCTGGCGCATCTGAACGGCCGGGCCGCCCGCGCCGGACGGCCGTTCACCGGTCCTTGCCTTACGGGAGGGCGGGAGGAGCCGTCAGTCCACCGGCGTTCCGCGCTGTGCTCAGGTGGGGCGCGGGCGCGTGGCGAAGTACCCGGGCCAGGTCGCGGCGTATGCGTTCGGCTTCGCCGCGTACCTGGGCGGGGACATCGCCGCGCTCGGCAACCAGGCGGCTGAAGATGGGCGTCTCCTGGAACACGGCGGGGTCTGCTCTCTGTCGTGCGGTCGCGTCCGAGTGGCGGACGTAAGAGGGAAGTCAGTGAAGCCGTCCACGACGACGACCCCTGGCCGACCTCGCGGCCATGCCCGGCACCCTACGGCGCGGCACCGACAAGGCGATGCGGATCACGCACTGATCGCCTTGTGCAGCGTGTCACCAAAAGCCCTCACCTCAGGAACCGACGACAGAGCGGGCCCCAAGGGAGCACGCGACCACGGTGCCGGAATGAACTGCGAAGAAGCCCTTGCTCAAGCGGACCGGGCCCCGCCGATGCGGGGGCAGGAGCACGAGCTCGCGGCCAAGTCAGAAAGGCTGGGCAACCCCTCTGCGGGCGCGGGTAGCAGCCCGCGCTGGCGCCGGCGCTGCAAGGTCGGCGTAAAGCGCAACCCCCTTTGCTGCCCGAATGTTAACGGCCGTGTTCTGTTACACCTCTCGTCTGGTTTCCGGCGCATCGCGCATATAGGTATCGAAGGCGGCGGCATGGCGGGCCATGGCGGTTTTCCATGGGGCCTCGTCCGTGCGGGCGATCTCCGCCCAGAGGGAGGCGTTGGCGGCGGTGAACGCCTGCACGGCCTCCATGGGCGCGGCGCGCCATGAGGGAAACCGGCTGGCGAAGGTTGCCGCTGATGCGAGGGTGTGGCCGGCTTCCAGGAGGCGCAGGATGAGGACGGCCGGGTCGATCCAGGCTGCGCCGCGTGTGGGCCATGCCCAGTCGATGATGTGGGCCTGGTCGTCGATGAGCACGTTGTGCGGAGCGAGGTCAGTGTGCAGGAGCGTGGTCCCTGCGAAGAACGCTGCGGTGCCGGCCGGGGCATAGGCGGCCCAGCGCTCTTCGGCCTGCTTGATAGCGATGTCCGTCGGTGCGACGACATCCTGCAGGTCTGCGATGGCCTCGGCCACGAGGGGAAGATCGGATGAGCCTGGGGCGTAGTCGGCGTGCCTGCCGTTGAGGACTTCGTATCCGAGGAGGTCCCCCCCGGCCTCGATGTGCCAGTACAAACGGGGGCAGGCGCGGGGAAGGTGCGGGTTGATCGCGGCCTCGCGCCGCTGTGCCGGGGCCTGGGTGTGGTCGGTGGGGATGCCCTTGACGAACACGGTGCCGTGCCCGGTTTCGATGAACGCCGCGATGCCGGAGTTCAGGCCGCCCTCGGCGGTGCGCGCGTCGCGGACGGGGCCGGCCTTGTCAGCGATGGCCCGGCGCGCTTCTGCGGGCAGGTCGTGGAAATGGCGGCGGGGCATGGACACTGCGTGGTTCCTCGGGGGTAGTACGGGGCTACCCCGGCCAGCGTACGGCCGGGGCAGCAAGGTGGAGCGGATTTCGGGCTAGTAGGGCTGGTCGTCACCGGCCGAGCAGCTGCATCGGGCTGCCTCGGCGACATCGCCGTCCAGGTCGTCGATGACCTGGAACGTTCCCTCAGCGACCGGCGGCGGGGTAAGCGGAACGGGGAGGGTGCCGGTGGCCTCCGCGGGCGGGCGCAGGCCGATGGTGAGCGGCACCGGTGCGGGCCGTGTCAGGGGTACCGTGGCGATCCCGCCACTGTCAGCGGCGCGAGCCGCAGGCGAGCCTGGTGGCGAAGGGAAGGGACATCACTCATGACTCGTATCGCCATCAACGGATTCGGCCGCATCGGACGCAATGTGCTGCGCGCACTGCTGGAGCGCGACAGCGCCCTGGAGGTCGTCGCTGCCAACGACCTGACGGAGCCCGCCACTCTCGCCCGGCTGCTCGCCTACGACAGCACGGCCGGCCGGCTCGGGCGCCCGGTGACCGTCGACGGGGACGCCCTCGTCGTCGACGGCCGTCGGATCACGGTGCTGGCGGAGCGCGAACCGGCGCAACTGCCGTGGGCCGATCTCGGCGTCGACATCGTCCTGGAAGCCACCGGCCGCTTCACCTCGGCCAAGGCCGCCCGCGCCCACCTCGACGCGGGCGCGAAGAAGGTGCTCGTCAGCGCGCCGTCGGACGGCGCCGACGTCACGCTCGCGTTCGGGGTCAACACCGATGCCTACGACCCGGCCGTGCACACGATCGTCTCGAACGCCTCCTGCACCACCAACGCGCTCGCGCCGCTGGCCAAGGTGCTCGACGAACTCGCCGGCATCGAGCACGGCTTCATGACGACGGTGCACGCGTACACGCAGGAGCAGAACCTGCAGGACGGTCCGCACCGGGACGCCCGTCGCGCCCGGGCCGCCGGCGTCAACATCGTGCCGACCACGACCGGCGCCGCCAAGGCGATCGGCCTGGTGCTGCCGAACCTCGACGGCAAGCTGTCGGGCGACTCGATCCGCGTACCGGTGCCGGTGGGCTCGATCGTCGAACTCAACACGACCGTCGCCCGCGACGTGACACGCGACGACGTGCTGGCGGCCTACCGCGCCGCGGCCGAGGGGCCACTCGCCGGCATCCTCGAGTACTCCGACGACCCGCTCGTCTCCTCCGACATCGTGGGCAATCCCGCCTCGTCGATCTTCGACTCGGCCCTCACCCGCGTCGACGGCCGCCACGTCAAGGTGGTCGCGTGGTACGACAACGAGTGGGGCTTCTCGAACCGCGTGATCGACACGCTCGAGTTCCTCGCCACCCGCTGACCGGACGCCAGGGGTGGTGCCCCGCCTTGGGCGACCGCGCCAGCCGGCACTTCCGTCGGGCGCTCGGGTTGACCAGCCGGGCCAACCAGAACGCTCGGTCACACCACGGGGGTGACGTGGTTGCGGCGGAAGCAGCCGACCTGGCCCACGACTCCGCCCTGCTCATGGGTCCGCCCGCAAGATTCCGTCGGTCACCGGCTTGTACTGATCCAAGGCCGACGGCCCCGGCGGCAGTTTCTTCCTCGGCTCCGGCCGGACCGAGTCCACCGCCTTGCGGACCGTCCGCCACGACACGTTGTCCTTGCGCTGGATCTCCCGCATCGCCATGCCATCGAGGCGGTCGCGAGGGATCGCGGCGTACAGCTCGACCTTCGACATCTGCGACATGACCAGGGCCTTGCACCAGGAACACCTCGATGCTGCTGCGGCCAGTGCCCCAGTGACCTCATAACTCGTGAACGAAGCCACCATTCAGCGGCTCACGTCTTGAGGTAGGTCAGCCTTGAGCTCGTGGCCGATGTGCCGGTGGGCGAGGCGGCCGCGATTTCGAGCGCTACGCGCACTTCCAGCGAGCTGATAGCTGTGGTGGTTACGGGCAGCAGCTCCTCCGCGCGTTTGACGCGGTAGGTGACGGTGTTGCGGGCCACGTGCAGGCGTTCGGCCGCGGTGCGGGGGCGTCGATGACGGCGCGGCGGGCGGCTTGGTCACTGCCGCGCCAGCGGTCCCGTTCGGCGAAACTGCTGGCCGCCCGCCCGGTCGACCGGGAAGCCGCCGCCCTGCGTCTGCGGTACCGGCCGGCCGAAGTCGGACGCCATCAGGTGCAGGCCGGTCAAGGCGGGCGTTGGCGTTGCGCCAGCGCAAGTAGGCGTGCAAGGCCCGGGTCTGCACGGTGTGGTTGGGGTAGTTGGAGTTGGCGATGGTGAACTGCCTCAACGGTCCGAAGTGCGCCTCGATCGGGTTCGCCCACGAGGCGTAGGTCGGGGTGAAGCACAACTCGACCCTGTGTTTCTTCGCCCAGCGACGGATGGCGGTGCCCTTGTGGGCGGACAGGTTGTCCATGATCACGTAGATCGGTGCGCCGTCGGGCCGGGCGGCGCGGATCGACTTCAGCGCGGCCAGCGTGTTCACGGCACCTTTCTTGCGGCGGTTGATACCCCACAGGCGGTCGTCGCCGACCGAGTAGCAGCCGTGGAAGTAGCGCACCCCATGGGTGCGGTGGTAGGTGGCCGGTACCCGGTCGGGATGCTTCCGTTCGGCCCAGCCCGAGCCCGCGGTGGGCCGGATCCCGAGCGGGCCGAACTCGTCGAAGGCGAAAACCCGGTCCGGGAAGCCGCCCAGGACCTCCTCGATCCGGTCCAGCTTCGCCTCCCGGTCGGGGTCGGGGGATTCCTTCCATGTCTTGGTGCGCTGGAAGGTGACCCCGCGGCGGGCGAGCAGGCAGCGTAATGCCTCGCGGCCGATGCGGATGATCCGGCCGTGGACTTTCCGCAGGTAGGCGACGAGTTTGCGCAGCGACCAGCGAGTGAAGGGCTGGCCGAGCTTGGTCGGGCGGGTGGTGGCCGTCTGGACGACGAAGTCCTCGTCGTCACGACTGAGCAGGCGGGGACGGCCTCCCGCCCACCGAGGGTCCAGGCAGGCCAGGCCGATCTCGTTGAACCGGTGGATCACATCGCGCACGGTGTCCTCGTCGGCCTGCACCAGCTGGGCGATCACCGGCACCCGGACCCGCCGGCCGAGGCCAGCAGCATCATCGCGCGCCGGTAGCGCACCGAACTCGTGCTGCCCCGGCGCACGATCTGCTGCAGCTTCTGCCCCTCCTGGTCGGTCAGTCTGCGCACACGGACAGGCTCAGCCACCGCACCTCCAGCGGTCGGATCGGACGTCACCCCACATCCAACCGCCACGACCACCAACCCGGCGAACCACCGGCGGTGCATGCGGGCCGGAGGTCAGATGTCCCACCAGTCGAAGGGATGGGTGGGCACGTGCCTGCCGCAGGCACGACTAAGGGCTGTCCCGTTACGAGTGTGGCAGTTGTGAGGTTGCATCGTGAGGTGTCGCGTATTCGCGGCTGAGGCCCGCAACTTCATGACGCTGTGTAAGCGGTCAGGGACGGTCGCTCGCAGTCTGGGATGATCGTGCGGTGAGTGATACAAGGCTGCTGGCCGCGGAGGCGGTGAGTCACACGTCCGGGCGTTCTTCACGGGGGCATACCGTGGAGGTCGTCGACTACGACCTCGGGCCAGAACGGCGAGAGGTAGTGCCCGATCTGCGAGTTCTCGTTGTGGAGCCCGGCCCCCGCAGCGACAGCTGGGCCTATGTGACCGCCGGCTGCTGGGCCGCGATGGAGAAGCACAGCGATGGACTTGAGTTCGTCATGACCGCGCACGTCCGCGACCGGCGGTTCATCGAACTCATGGCGATGATTGCCTACTACCACTGCGGAGGGCACCAACTCGATCTGGGGCACAGCATGCCGATCGGTGAACCGTGGGTGCCGGGTTCGCCCTGCGACCACCTGCTGATCAGCCTGACCTATCTCCACGGCCCTGACCTCGAACACTGCCCACTACCCGGGGGCGCGCCCGCATTCTGTGGACACTGCCAGTGACCACCGCCGAAATCGAGTTCCGCAGGCGTCACGGACACGAGGCGTTGGAGCAGCTCTTCGACGAGGCAGAGATCATCCCCACCGATCCCTTCAGGGCGTCGGTCGCCTGAACTCCCGACCTCCGGCGGTCACTGCTTGTGATGAAACGAAGGGCCCTCCACCGGTTGGTGACCCTCACTCACGTGATCTTGCAGTGGGATGGTCTTGATCATGGCTGGTGTGATCACGGCGTCTGAAGCGTCCTGGATAGTCCCTTTCACCGGGCTGAGCCCGCGCACCTTCGGCCGGTTGCTGACAGGCCCTGCGCCGCGAGGGCGCCGACACGCACAGGCAGGGCCGACCCTGGAAGCTTGCGTTGGAAGACCGGGTGCTGTTGGTCACCGCGTACTGGCGCACCAACCTCACCCTGCGCCAACTGGCGCCGCTGTTCGGAGTGTCAAAGTCTGCCGCCGACCGAGTCATCCACGACCTCGGCCCGAAGCTCGCACTCAAGTCACGGAGGCGATTCGCGAAGGACACGGTGCTCATCGTGGACGGCACCCTGGTGCCCGGATCGCCGACGGTGGGTACCGCGGCACCAGTCTGCTCATCCCGCACCGCCGCGAGCCTGGTCTGGTCGAACTCCCGGCCTGGAAAGAGGAACACAACGCTTCCCACCGCAAGGTCCGTGCCCGCGTCGAGCACGCCTTCGCCCGGATGAAGAGCTGGAAGATCCTCCGCGACTGCCGTCTGAAGGGCGACGGTGTTCACCACGCCATGCGCGGCATCGCCCGTCTACACAACCTCTGCATCGCCGGGTGACTGAATCAGCAGGTCACTCAGCACAGCAGAGATCATTACGGGACAGCCCTTAGCTAGTAGAACCGCGCGGATTCGCCGATTCCTGAACGTGGTTGACACGGAACTGGCAAGCGAGTTCCGTTGATGAGGTGGACCGACGTGCGGGTTCGCGTCGCCGCTCAGCTGGAACGGGCAGCTATCTCACGCCTTCAGGTGAATTTGAATTGCGAAAACGTTCATCCACCCGATGTTGGAGGTGTTGTAGGAAATTCTGGCAGCCCTCCAACGGAAGGCTTGCTCATGCGGCGTCGTACGGTGATCCCTACTGCTCTGGTTTCCCTGTCTTGCCGTTGGCGTGTCTGCGGCAGTGGCTGCGGGACCCGTGATGCCTGTCGTGGGGACGGTCACGTGGTGCTTGTCTTCAGCGGCGGCTGAGCATCTGACGGCTGACGGAGTTGTGATGACGGCTGGTGCGCCGGCTGTGCTGGACTCTTCAGGGCCGACCCCGTGCGTGCAGTGGCCGATGGAGGGCAAGATCAGTCTCGACCTGACCGAGGGGTCCTGGACGGCGGGTGGTGGGTTGACCTTCACCAGGGCCTCGGACGGCCGCAGTCTGCGCTTCACCGGGGCGCACGGTGACTTGGCCCGGCGGTCGATGCTGGTGGATGCGACGGTCGGAGATGAAGCAGCGCAGCCGGTTGATCTCTCCACATACGAGCTCGACATGACGAAGATCACGGTCACTATGCCCTCCGTGAACTCGCCGGGCTCGGTTGAGGGCAAGCCGTTCGATACGACGCTCAAGCCGGACGGTGCGGCGGTGTTCTCTCGAGCGTACGGCGCGTCGCCGGTTCCCACTGGGAGCAGCCTGGCCACGCTGGCGGGCCGTGTCGATGTGGTACCGGCGCTGGGCTGAGTCGCATGGGGCGGGAGACTGGTGCCGGCCTTGTCAGTCCTGATCTGCTGGGTGAGGTCCGGGCTGAGAAGACCGGCGCTGCGGTGCTGGCATGGGCGCGGAACCTGAGTCTGGTGGTTGACGCTTTTGAAGAGAAGCGTCTGCTTGCTATGCGGCTGGGGAAACTCGCTGAGCTGACCGCGCCGGAGGCGAGCGACGGCGATCTGGAACTGACGGCCCAGTGGGCGGCATTCATCTGCCTGGTCGACGACCGGTTCGACCGCAGCCGGGTCGATATCCGGCCGGAGGCGGTCGCGTCGCTGTTCACCCGGCTGCTGGACGTGATCACCGGCGGCCCTGCCGGGTCCGGCAGCGGGATTGAGCAGGCCCTGGATGATCTGTGGCGGCGTACGGCTCCGCGGATGTCCACTCAGTGGCGGGAGCGGTTCGTTGCCGACTACCGCGACTTCGCCCTGGCCATGCAGGAAGAGGCCGGCGACCGCACCGACCGGGTCCGGATGGGCCTCAGCGACTACGTGCTGCGGCGTCGCAGGACTATTACGGCCCTGCCTATGGCAGACATCCTGGAGTGCACCGCAGGCGCGCCCTGGCCCGGCCTGCCCATGGGGGAGGACCTCATGAGGGCCCTGCGGCGGGCCGCGGCTGATGTGGCCGGCTGGAGCAATGACCTGGTCTCGATCGAGGACGACCTGCGCGAGGAGCGCGACAACCTGGTGATCGTGCTGAGCCGTGAGCGCGGCTGCTCCCTGTCCTCGGCACGCGGGCAGGTCACGGTAATGCGCGATGACCGTGTCAGGGATTTTTATGCGCTGGCCGCTTCGCTGACGGCGATGGCCGTTCCCGGAACCGAGCGGGAGGGAGTACGGCGTTACGTGGCGGCACTCGGGTCCTTTGTGGCCGCGACACTGCACTGGCTTGGCGTCACCCATCGCTTCGATGCCCGTTGGGCGCCCCGGCCGGTGTGACTGACCTCGTTCGCCCGCCCTGCCGATTCACGCTCCACCGTGTTTCTCGTGCCCTCCAAGGACTGTCCTACCGATGAGACCCCCTGCCGCCAAGCAGCTCCCCCCGGCCTGGCTATCGTCGTACTTCCCAGCAGCGCTGCCTGCCGGACGCAGACGCCTTCTGGCGCACGTGCTGAACCGGGTGGGCGCGGACGGTGCCGTGCGCGACGCCTGCCGAAGCCGGGTCCTCGAATCCGCGCTCGCCCTGGCGCTGGTGGAGCGGTGGGGATCTGGCCACCACGACGCGCGTACTCGCATCGTGCGCTACCTGGAGCGCCATCAGAACAGCGAAGACCTCATTGACGCGACCGTAGCCGCCGCTGCCCTGGGCCGGGGCACCAGGCAGCTGGCGCGTCGCCAGGCCCTCGAGGACATCATCAGCCGGGTACCGGACTTCACCGGACCACGCAAACGCGCCCTGGTGCACGCCATCTTCACCATGCTGGGCGCGGCTACTGACCATGCCGACGTCGCTGCCCATGCCGTCGATGTGAGCGCGCTGCATCCCTGGGCTGCGGTGCAGGCCGTTGCCGTGAACGCGATCCTGGGCCGGGCGGTAGTGTGCTGCGCCAGAAATCCTGATGGTTAGGTACTACCCTGTTGGCATGTCGCATCGCGGGCCTTCTGCTGTGGAGATCACGCTGTCCGAGGC
>NZ_JBHWJQ010000046.1:0-62365 GCF_042731435.1 Streptomyces sp. NPDC059861
CCCGCTTCCCGGAGGAAGCGGGCGCCCTCGGCGTTCGGCGGGTCCGGACCTCAGCCCTTGCTGATCTCCCAGAAGCGGAAGACGGTCGAGGCGTCGAGGCAGTACTCCAGGCCGTAGACCTCCTCGCGGACGACCGCGTACTGCTTGGCCTGCCAGACCGGCAGCAGCGGGACCTCCTCGGCGACCATGTCCTGCAGCTCGCCGTACTCGTCGTCGGTGGCGGCGCGGTCGCTCTGCGCGGCGGTGCGCGGGATGAGCGTGCCGGTGATCGTGTCGTTGCTGTAGTTGTTCTCCAGCACGTTGCCCTCGCCGAAGAAAGGGGCGGTGAAGTTGTCGGCGTCCGGGTAGTCGGGCACCCAGCCCTTGACGTACACGCCGTACTTGCCGTCCGCGATGTCCTGCTCGTACTGGTCGAACGCCACGGACTTCACATCGGCGGCGAACAGTCCGCTGCCGTTCAGCTGGGCCGCTATGGCCTGCAGCTCCTCGTCGGTGGCGGGGCCGTAGCGGGACGGGGTGGACCACAGGGTGATCTTCACCTTGTCGGTGATGCCGTCGGCACGCAGCGCGGCCTCGGCCCTGTCCTTCGAGGGCCGGGCGCCGTAGGTGTCGAAGAAGGCCGTGTTGTGGCCCGCGATACCGGCCGGGATGATCGAGTACAGCGGGGTCGCGGTGCCCTGGTAGACGTCCTCGATGAGGGCGTCGCGGTCGATCAGGTGGGCGATGGCCTGGCGGACGCCGAGCTTTCCGGCGACCGGGTCGTCCATGTTGAAGACCAGGTGCTGGACCTCGGCGCTGCTGCCCTCGATGATCTTGACGCCGGAGTCGGAGTCGGCCTGCTCGATGTCGGCGATGTCGGTGGCGCTCAGGCCTCGGTAGGCGATGTCGACGTCCTTGGACTGCAGCGCCTTCTTGAGCGCGGCGCGGTCGCCGTGGAAGAACTTCATGGTGACGCCGGAGTTCTGCACCTCGGCGGTGCCCTGGTAGTTCTCGTTGACCGAGAAGACGGCCTCGTTCTCGGTGAACGAGTCGAGCTTGTACGGGCCGGAGCCGACCGCCTCGCCGTCCGTGCGCAGCATGCCGGCGTCGTACTCGCGGTGGTTGACGATGGAGCCGGCGCCGGAGGCGATCTTGCTCGGGAAGGTGGCGTCGGCGACCTTCAGGTCGAAGACGACGGTCTTCTCGTTCGGCGTCTCGACCTGGTCGAGCATCGGGAACATGATGGCCGGGCCGGCCTCGTCGTTGACCTTCAGCATGCGGTCGAAGGAGAACTTGACGTCCTTCGAGGTGAGCGGGTCACCGTTGCTGAACTTCAGGCCCTCCTTCAGGGTGCACGTGTAGACCTTCGTCGAACCGTCCGTGAAGTTGCACGCCTGGGCCAGCTCCGGCTGCGGCTCGGTGCCCCCCTTGGGGAAGCTGAGCAGGGACTGGAAGACGTTGTTGAACAACAGCCAGGAGCCCGGGTCGTAACCGGACGCGGGGTCGGTGGCGAGGACGTCGTCCGACATCCCCACGACCACGTGGGAGCCGTTCTCCCCGGAGCCACCGGACTCGGAACCGCATCCGGTCAGCAGGCCGGAGGCCAGACCGGCCACGATCGGCAGGACCGGCCACTGGTTGCGTATGTTCACGTGCGTGCCTTACGTCGTTCTTGAAGTACCCCGGGCGCCTTCCGGCACCCGGTCGTGCCCGGGAGGCGTCAGCCGCTCACACCACGGCCGAGCTCCCACAGCTGGAGGGTGGCGGAGGCGTTGAGCGAGTAGGCGACGCCGGTGACGTCGTCACGTGCCGCCACGTACTGCTTGCCCTGCCACAGGGGCAGCAGGGGCACGTCCTCGGCAACGATGTCCTGGATCCTGTTCAGGCTGTCGGCGGCGGCCAGACGGTCGGCCTCGCTCCGGGATTCCGGGATCAGGGTGTTGCGGATCTCGTTGTTCGCGTACGGCGACTTGAGGAAGTTGTCCTTGTCCAGGAACGGCGCGACGTAGCTGTCGGCGTCCGGGAAGTCGGGGAACCAGCCCATCCCGAAGACGTCGTACTCGCCGTTGCGTTCGGCGGGGACGAAGGTGTCCCAGGGGGCGCCCTCGATACCGACCTGGAACAGTCCGCTGCCGTTGAGCTGCCTGCGCAGTTCCTCGAACTCCTTCTTGGTGGCGGCGCCGTAGTGGTCGGTCGTGTAGTGCAGGGTCAGCTTCACCGGGGTGGTGACGCCGGCATCCTCCAGCAGGCCCTTGGCCTTGGCGACGCTGGGGTCGCCGTACTTGTTGAAGAAGGCGTTGGAGTGGCCGGTGATCGAGGCCGGGACCAGCGAGTACAGGGGCTCGGCCTGGGAACCGTAGACCGCGGAGACGAGTTCGTTGCGGTTGAGGAGCTGCGCCATGGCCTGGCGTACGGCCTTGCTCTTCACCGTGGGGGCCTCGGTGTTGAAGGCCAGGTAGCGGATCTCCAGGCCGGGCATCTCGACCAGCTCGACATCGCCGTCGGCGACCGCCAGCTTGTCGATCTGCTCGGGCGTCATGGAGCGGGTCATCACGTCGATGTCGCCGCCTTCGAGGGCGGCGCCCATGGCGTCGGCGTCCTCGTACGAGACCATGTCGACCTCGTCGTTCTGCACCTTCAACGCGCCGTTGTAGTTCGGGTTCTTGGTGAACACCGATCTGACCAGTTCGCCGTCCTTCTCCTCGCCCTTGAGCACGTAGGGGCCGGAGCCGTCGACCTGGAAGCCTTCGCGCAGCTTGTTCTTCTCGTAGTTGTCGGGGTTCACGATGCCCGCGACCGGGGTCGACAGCTTGTACGGGAAGGTGGCGTCGGCGGTCTTGAGGTGGAAGATGACCTCGCGGTCGCCCTTGGTCTCGACGGTGTCGATGGTGGACAGCAGGGCGAAGACACCACTGTCCGCCTTGATGGCCAGGGCCCGGTCGACGGAGAACTTCACATCGGCCGCGGTGATGGGGTCACCGTTGGAGAACTTGAGGTCGGCGCGCAGCTTGCAGGCGTAGCGCTCGTTGCCGGAGTCGGTGAACCCGCAGCTCTCGGCGGCCTCCGGGACAGGGGCGCCCTCGCCGCGCGGCTGGACCATCAGCGTCTGCACGGTCTGACGGAGCACGTTCCAGGTGCCCACGTCGTACGCGTACGCCGGGTCGAGCGGTGCGGGGGCGTCCTTGGAGGCGATGAACCGGTCGGTGGTGCCCACGACGATCGAGCCACCACCGTCACTGCCGCCGTCGGACCCGCCGCACGCGGCAAGCGCGGGAGCAAGCAGTCCGACCACGGCCGGCAGCACCAAGGTCTTGCGGTTCATGCTCGGGATTCTCCACAGCTGTCAGGTCCGTGTACCCGGCATGCAGGGGTGTCGCAGCCGATCACGGGGATGGGGTGAGGTTCTCGCGATGAGATTAGTGCGCCCTCGTGACGGGGCTCATGGCCACCGGAGTTGGGCGTCCATCACGCTGCGAAACCGGGCGCGGACGCACCGAAAACCCGACAGGGGAAGGATTCGTGCAGCATCCCATGAATCAGGACACAAAGGCGGGGCAAGCGACCCGTTATGGGATGCGGCTGCACATACGCGCCACGCTGTCGACCCCCGCCGAAGTGGGGAACGTCACACTTTCAACTGGGAGCGGGCCCACCGCGATTGGGCCATCCACACCGTGCGGATTTCCAGCGATGGAATTGCCCTGGGACCGGAGCACGGCGCGTGAACTCCCGCGCATGCGCGTCATCAGTTCAGCAGGCCGCGCAGAAATGCCAGGTCGACCTCTTCGAGCGAACGCACCACGGTGCGCCGCGCGGCCGGGGCGATCGGCGCCACCGACGGGACGGCAACCACATGGCAGCCCGCCGCCTCGGCCGCGGCCACGCCGGTCGCGGTGTCCTCGACGACCGCGCATCTGGCCGGATCCGCGCCGAGCCCGGCGGCGGCGAACAGATACGGGTCCGGGTGCGGCTTCGTACGCCCGACCTCGTCGCCGGCCACCGTCAGGGAGAAGTACTCGGTCCCGAGGATGCCCAGGACGCGGTCGATGATGCGCCGGTGAGAGGCCGAGACCAGGGCCGTCGGGATCTCGTGCACGGCGAGCTCGCCCAGCAGCCGCGCGGCGCCCGGCATCAGCGGCAGCGCCCGGTCGATCCGGTCCTCGAACCCCTGATTGAGCAGCACGGTGAGCTCGGCGAGGGTGATGTCGGCGCCGGTCGCCTCGATCAGGAACCCCGCGCTGCGGGTCATCGGGCCGCCGACCACGACATGGCGCCAGGCGTCGTCGAGGGTGTGGCCGAGGCCGGCGAAGACCTCGCACTCCACGTCCCACCAGAAACCCTCGGTGTCCACCAGGGTGCCGTCCATGTCGAGGAGCACGGCCTGCAGCGCGGAGCCTTCGGCCGTACGGGTGCCGATAGCGGGGACGGTCGTCGTCATCCGGCGTACCTCCTGGAGGGACGAGCAGGCCGGTTCCCGGGTAGGGAACCGGCCTACTGTGGACCGACCAGTGTACGACCAAACCGATCAGCGCGCGGTGTGGCGGGCCACAGGCGTGGTGTACCGGGTCACCGTGCGTTGAAGTACTTCGCCTCCGGGTGGTGGATCACGATGGCGTCCGTGGACTGCTCCGGGTGCAGCTGGAACTCCTCCGAGAGCTGCACGCCGATCCGCTCCGGCTCCAGCAGGTCGGCGATCTTCGCCCGGTCCTCCAGGTCGGGGCAGGCGCCGTAGCCCAGCGAGAAGCGGGCGCCGCGGTACTTCAGCGCGAACATGTCCTCGATGTCGGCCGGGCCCTCGCCCGCGTAGCCGAGTTCGGCGCGCACGCGCGCGTGCCAGTACTCGGCGAGCGCCTCGGCCAACTGCACGGACAGACCGTGCAGTTCCAGGTAGTCGCGGTACGAGTCCGACGCGAACAGCCGGGCGGTCTCCTCGCCGATCCGCGAGCCGACCGTGACGACCTGGAGGCCGACGACGTCCGTCTCACCGGCCTCCTCCGGGCGGAAGAAGTCGGCCAGGCACAGCCGGCGGCCGCGGCGCTGGCGCGGGAAGGTGAAGCGGGTGCGCTCGTTGCCGGCGTCGTCGAGGATGATCAGGTCGTCGTCCTTGGAGACACAGGGGAAGTAGCCGTAGACGACGGCCGCCTCCAGCAGGTTCTCCGTCTGGAGCCGGTCCAGCAGCCCGCGCAGCCGGGGCCGGCCCTCGGTCTCGACCAGTTCCTCGTACGACGGTCCCTCACCGGTGCGGGCCTGCTTCAGGCCCCACTGGCCCTTGAACAGCGCGCCCTCGTCCAGCCAGGACGCGTACTCCTTGAGCTGGATGCCCTTGATGACCCGGGTGCCCCAGAACGGCGGCTTCGGGATCGGGGTGTCGGTGGCGACGTCGGAGCGCACGTGCCCCTCCTCCGGGCGCTCCTCGACCTCGACGGTGGCCGCCCGCACCCGGCGCTGCTTGAGCTCCGGCAGCTTCGCGCCCGGCACGCCCCGCTTGACGCCGATCAGCGCGTCCATCAGGCGCAGGCCCTCGAAGGCGTCGCGGGCGTAGCGGACCTCGCCCTCGTAGATCCCGTACAGGTCCTGCTCGACGTAGGCCCGGGTGAGCGCGGCGCCGCCGAGGATGACCGGGTAGCCGGCCGCCAGGCCCCGGGCGTTGAGCTCCTCCAGGTTCTCCTTCATGATCACCGTGGACTTCACCAGGAGGCCGGACATGCCGATGACGTCGGCCCGGTGCTCCTCGGCGGCTTCGAGGATCGCGGAGACCGGCTGCTTGATGCCCAGGTTGACGACGTTGTAGCCGTTGTTGGACAGGATGATGTCGACCAGGTTCTTGCCGATGTCGTGCACGTCGCCGCGCACGGTGGCCAGCACGATGGTGCCCTTGCCGTCGTCGTCGGTCTTCTCCATGTGCGGCTCCAGGTAGGCCACCGCGGTCTTCATCACCTCGGCGGACTGGAGCACGAACGGCAGCTGCATCTGGCCGGAGCCGAACAGCTCGCCGACGACCTTCATGCCCTCCAGGAGGGTGTCGTTGACGATGTCCAGGGCGGGACGGTCCTGGAGGGCCGCGTCGAGGTCCTGCTCCAGGCCGTTGCGCTCACCGTCGATGATGCGCCGCTGCAGGCGCTCCTCCAGCGGCAGGGCGGCCAGTTCCTCGGCCTTGCCGGCCTTCAGCGACTTCGCCGTGGCCCCCTCGAACAGCGCCATCAGCTTCTGCAGCGGGTCGTAGCCCTCGCGGCGCCGGTCGTAGATCAGGTCGAGGGCGGTGTTCACCTGCTCGTCGTCGAAGCGCGCGATCGGCAGGATCTTCGACGCGTGCACGATCGCCGAGTCCAGGCCCGCCTTGACGCACTCGTCGAGGAAGACGGAGTTGAGCAGGATGCGGGCGGCCGGGTTGAGGCCGAAGGAGATGTTCGACAGGCCCAGCGTGGTCTGCACGGCGGGGTGCAGGCGCTTCAGCTCGCGGATCGCCTCGATGGTGGCGATGCCGTCCTTCCGGGACTCCTCCTGGCCGGTGCAGATCGTGAAGGTGAGGCAGTCGATGAGGATGTCCTCCTCGCGGATGCCCCAGTTGCCGGTCAGATCGTCGATGATCCGTTCGGCGATCTCGACCTTCTTCTCGACCGTGCGGGCCTGGCCCTCCTCGTCGATGGTGAGGGCGATCAGCGCGGCGCCGTGCTCCTGGGCCAGCCCGGTGACCCTGGCGAACCGGGACTCGGGGCCGTCGCCGTCCTCGTAGTTGACGGAGTTGATCACCGCGCGGCCGCCGAGCTTCTCCAGCCCGGCCCGGATGACCTCGACCTCGGTGGAGTCGAGGACGATCGGCAGGGTGGAGGCGGTGGCGAAGCGGCCGGCCAGTTCCTCCATGTCGGCGACGCCGTCCCGGCCGACGTAGTCCACACACAGGTCGAGCATGTGCGCGCCCTCGCGGATCTGCTCGCGGGCCATCTCCACACAGTCGTCCCAGCGGGCGGCCAGCATGGCCTCGCGGAACTTCTTCGAGCCGTTGGCGTTGGTGCGCTCGCCGATGGCCAGGTACGAGGTGTCCTGGCGGAACGGCACCGACTGGTACAGGGAGGCGGCGCCCGGTTCCGGGCGCGGGGCGCGCTCACCGGGGGTGAGGTCGCGGACCCGCTCCACGACCTGGCGCAGGTGCTCGGGCGTCGTACCGCAGCAACCGCCGACCAGGGAGAGGCCGTAGTCGCGGACGAAGTTCTCCTGGGCGTCGGCCAGCTCCGGGGCGGTCAGCGGGTAGTGGGCGCCGGAGGAGGTCAGCACGGGCAGGCCGGCGTTCGGCATGCACGACAGGCGGACGCGGGAGTGGCGGGCGAGGAAGCGCAGGTGCTCACTCATCTCGGCCGGGCCGGTCGCGCAGTTCAGACCGATCATGTCGATGCCGAGCGGCTCCAGCGCGGTCAGCGCGGCGCCGATCTCGGAGCCGAGCAGCATGGTGCCGGTGGTCTCGACGGTCACCGAGACGATCAGCGGTACGTCGTACCCGGCCGTCTCCATCGCCCGGCGGGCGGCGACGACGGAGGCCTTGGTCTGGAGCAGGTCCTGGGTGGTCTCCACGAGCAGCGCATCGGCGCCGCCCGCGAGCAGGCCCTCGGCGTTCTGCTGGTAGGCGTCGCGGATCGCGGCGAAGGTGGTGTGGCCGAGGGTGGGCAGCTTGGTGCCGGGGCCCATCGAGCCGAGCACCCAGCGCGGCTGCCCCGTGCGCCGCGCGTAGTCGTCGGCCGTCTCGCGTGCGATGCGCGCGCCGGCCTCCGACAGCTCGACGATCCGGTCGGCGATGTCGTACTCGCCCAGGGCGGAGAGGTTCGCGCCGAAGGTGTTGGTCTCGACGCAGTCGACTCCCGCGTCGAAGTACTCGGCGTGCACCGAGCGGACGATGTCCGGGCGGGTGACGTTCAGCACCTCGTTGCAGCCTTCGAGGTTCTGGAAGTCCTCCAGCGTGGGGTCCTGCGCCTGGAGCATGGTGCCCATCGCTCCGTCGGCCACCACCACACGGGTGGCGAGTGCCTCACGGAGGGCGGACGCGCGGGTCCGGCTGTCGGTGACGGGGGACTGCGGCGACGAGGCCATGTAAGGGGCTCCCTGGAATGCGACGGCTGTCGGCTTTGCGCTTTCCCCGGATGCTCCGGCGGAACGTCCAGCGGAGGGGCGCACGCGGCCAGGGTAGCCGGGACCGGGGGCCTAGGGTCAGGGGCGTCCACGAGACGGACCGGCGTGGCGTACAGGCCACTCCCGGAAGGCGGGTGGCACAACGACTGTCGACCGCCCATTGGCGGGAGGTCGGCATGGACCGGTAGTGTTCGGCATTGCCGAACAGTGGACATTGCCGTACGGCAACAGCGACGTCGCGGTTCGACGGTCGAAGGGGACGGAGGCAGGACGGCGATGGCACGGAACATCCAGTCGCTCGAGCGGGCGGCCGCGATGCTGCGCCTTCTCGCGGGCGGTGAGCGACGGCTGGGCCTGTCGGACATCGCCTCGGCGCTGGGTCTCGCCAAGGGCACCGCCCACGGCATCCTGCGCACCCTCCAGCAGGAGGGGTTCGTCGAGCAGGACGGCGCCTCCGGGCGCTACCAGCTGGGCGCCGAGCTGCTGCGCCTGGGCACCACCTACCTCGACGTGCACGAACTGCGCGCGCGTGCCCTGGTATGGACGGACGACCTGGCCCGCTCCAGCGGCGAGAGCGTCTACCTGGGGGTGCTGCACCAGCAGGGCGTGCTGATCGTGCACCACGTCTTCCGCCCCGACGACAGCCGGCAGGTGCTGGAGATCGGCGCCATGCAGCCACTGCACTCCACGGCCCTGGGCAAGGTCCTGTCGGCCTACGACCCGGTCGCCCACAGCGAGGCCCTGGAGTCGGACCGCAAGGCCTTCACGGACCGCACGGTGTGCGACCTGAGCGCCTTCGAGCACGTCCTGGACCTCACCCGCGCGCGGGGGTACGCCGCGGACGTCGAGGAGACCTGGGAAGGCGTCGCGTCGGTCGCCGCGCCCATCCACGACCGGCGGCGCATGCCCGTCGGCGCGGTCGGCATCACCGGCGCGGTGGAGCGGCTGGGCCGGGACGGGGAGCTGCGGTCCGAGCTGATCGCCGCCGTGCGGGACTGCGCCCGCGCGGTGTCGCGCGATTTGGGCGCCGGCCGGTTCTGAACTGCCCGCAGGGCACTGACCAGCACATACGCAATATCGCGCGGGAGAGACCGGGACGCCGTGGGGCGTTCCGGCTGCCGGTCTGCCCAAAACGGAACATATTGGTCATAGATCGGCCTACCGGGTCGATGGGTTCATAACTCAACACAACCCACCACCATCGCGCTTTCGGCAAGAGACCTCTTGACTGCGCGTAACGCCGAGGCAAGACTCCCGTCCATCGGTCGGCATTGTCGAACACCTACCGGCAATACGCGCTAGAGTGTGATGACGCCAAGGGCCGACGGACCCCGGAAGGGACGCGGGGTTCTCCCCCTGGACAGGACAAAGGAGTCGCGGGTGTCCAGCTCCGACATCTTCATCGGCGAGACCATAGGTACCGCCATACTCATCCTCCTCGGCGGAGGCGTCGTCGCCGCCGTGGTGCTCAAGGCCTCCAAGGCCCGGAACGCCGGCTGGCTCGCGATCGCCTTCGGGTGGGGTTTCGCGGTGCTGACGGCCGTCT
Source organism: Streptomyces sp. NPDC059861 (assembly GCF_042731435.1). NCBI lineage: Bacteria > Bacillati > Actinomycetota > Actinomycetes > Kitasatosporales > Streptomycetaceae > Streptomyces > Streptomyces sp. NPDC059861. The sequence continues at coordinate 9,644 of NZ_JBHWJQ010000046.1, forward strand.
ACATCTCGGCGCCGCTCTCCGGCGCCCACCTCAATCCGGCCGTCACCCTCGGCCTCGCGATCGCGAACGACGACTGGACCAACGTCCCCGTGTACTGGGGCGGTCAGTTGCTCGGCGCCATGATCGGCGCGGTCCTTGTCTGGGTCGCCTACTACGGCCAGTTCCACGCCCACCTCACCGACCGCGAGATCGTCGGCTCCGCGGACGCCCAGGCGAAGGACGCCAAGGCGGTCGAGGCGCGGGAGAAGGGCGCCGGCCCGGTGCTCGGCATCTTCTCCACCGGACCCGAGGTCCGGAACGTGGGGATGAACCTCGCCACCGAGATCATCGGTACGTTCGTGCTGGTCATCGCCATCCTCACGCAGGGCCTGAACGACAACGGCAACGGTCTCGGCACCCTGGGCGGCCTGCTCGTCGCCCTCGTCGTGGTCGGCATCGGCCTCTCGCTCGGTGGCCCGACCGGTTACGCCATCAACCCGGCCCGTGACCTCGGCCCGCGCATCGTGCACGCCCTGCTCCCCCTGCCCAACAAGGGCGGTTCCGACTGGAGCTACGCCTGGATCCCGGTGGTCGGCCCGCTGATCGGCGGTGCGGCGGCCGCCGGACTCTACAACCTCGCGTTCGTCTAGAGCGGGTTCGTACAGAGCGGCCACGGCCGCTCTCGCAGCCGCAGGAACCACGCCGTGCACAGCCCCAGACATACGGAACCCCAGGAGCACACAGTGACCGACGCCCACACGGCCGGCCCCTTCATCGCAGCCATCGACCAGGGCACGACCTCCAGCCGCTGCATCGTCTTCGACCGGGACGGCCGGATCGTCTCCGTCGACCAGAAGGAGCACGAGCAGATCTTCCCGAAGCCGGGCTGGGTCGAGCACAACGCCAGCGAGATCTGGACCAACGTCCAGGAGGTCGTCGCCGGAGCCATCGAGAAGGCCGGCATCACCCGCGACGACATCAAGGCCATCGGCATCACCAACCAGCGCGAGACCACCGTGCTGTGGGACAGGAACACCGGTGAGCCCGTCCACAACGCCATCGTCTGGCAGGACACCCGCACCGACGCCCTGTGCCGGGAGCTCGGCCGCAACGTCGGCCAGGACCGCTTCCGCCGCGAGACGGGCCTCCCCCTCGCCTCCTACTTCGCCGGTCCCAAGGCCCGCTGGCTGCTCGACAACGTCGAGGGCCTCAAGGAGCGCGCCGAGGCGGGCGACATCCTCTTCGGCACCATGGACACCTGGGTCATCTGGAACCTGACCGGCGGTGTCAACGGCGGCCACCACGTCACCGACGTCACCAACGCCTCGCGCACCCTCCTCATGAACCTGCACACCATGCAGTGGGACGAGAAGATCGCCGAGTCCATCGGTGTCCCGCTGGCGATGCTGCCGGAGATCCGTTCCTCCGCCGAGGTGTACGGCGAGATCACCGGCGGCAAGCTGGGCGACCTGCTGGGCGGCATCCCGGTCGCCTCGGCGCTGGGCGACCAGCAGGCGGCCCTGTTCGGCCAGACCTGCTTCTCCGAGGGCGAGACCAAGTCGACGTACGGCACCGGCACCTTCATGGTGATGAACACCGGTGACAAGATCATCAACTCCTACAGCGGGCTGCTGACCACCGTCGGCTACCAGATCGGCGACCAGAAGCCGGTCTACGCCCTGGAGGGCTCGATCGCCGTCACCGGTGCGCTGGTGCAGTGGATGCGGGACCAGATGGGCCTGATCTCCACCGCCGCCGAGATCGAGACGCTCGCGCTGTCCGTCGAGGACAACGGCGGCGCCTACTTCGTGCCGGCCTTCTCCGGCCTCTTCGCCCCGTACTGGCGCTCCGACGCCCGCGGTGTGATCGCCGGCCTGACCCGGTACGTCACCAAGGCGCACCTCGCCCGCGCCGTGCTGGAGGCCACCGCCTGGCAGACGCGGGAGATCGCCGACGCCATGACGAAGGACTCCGGCGTGGAGCTGACGGCCCTCAAGGTCGACGGCGGCATGACGTCCAACAACCTGCTGATGCAGATGCTCTCGGACTTCCTGGACGCCCCCGTGGTGCGCCCGATGGTCGCGGAGACCACCTGCCTCGGTGCCGCCTACGCCGCCGGTCTCGCCGTCGGCTTCTGGAACAGCACCGACGACCTGCGCGCCAACTGGCGGCGGGCCGCGGAGTGGACCCCCCGCATGGACGCGGGCGACCGCGACCGTGAGTACAAGAGCTGGCTCAAGGCCGTGGAGCGGACCATGGGCTGGCTCGAAGGCGACGAGAGCTGATTCGACGAGCGCCGACGCGCAGTCGGCTGACGAGGAGTAAGAACCCCACATGACCAGCCAGTCCACCCTGCAGTCCGTGCCTGCCCTGGGCACGCACCCGGCCTCCGGCTCGAACCCGAGCCGCGCCGAGACCCGGGAGCAGCTCTCCAAGGCGTCGTACGACCTTCTCGTGATCGGCGGCGGCATCCTGGGCATCTCCACCGCCTGGCACGCCGCGCAGTCCGGCCTCAGGGTGGCCCTGGTCGACGCCGGCGACTTCGCCGGAGCCACTTCCTCCGCATCCTCCAAGCTGCTCCACGGCGGTCTGCGCTACCTGCAGACCGGCGCGGTGAAGCTGGTGGCCGAGAACCACTTCGAGCGCCGTGCGGTCTCCCGCCAGGTGGCCCCCCACCTGGCGAACCCGCTGACCTTCTACCTCCCCGTGTACAAGGGCGGCCCGCACGGCGCCGCGAAGCTCGGCGCCGGTGTCTTCGCCTACTCGATGCTGTCCGCCTTCGGCGACGGCGTGGGCCATCTGCTCTCCCCCGCCAAGGCCCAGGCGGACGTGCCCGAGCTGCGCACCGAGAACCTCAAGGCCGTGGCCGTGTACGGCGACGACCAGATGAACGACGCCCGGATGGCCCTGATGACGGTCCGCGCGGCCGTCGAGTCGGGCGCGGTCGTCCTCAACCACGCCGAGGTCACCGGCCTGCGCTTCACCCAGGGCCGGGTGACCGGCGCCGAGTTGCGGGACCGGCTGTCCGGCGACGAGTTCGGCGTCGACGCCCGCCTGGTACTGAACGCGACCGGCCCCTGGGTCGACCACCTGCGCCGTATGGAGAACCCTCATGCCGCCCCGTCGATCCGCCTGTCGAAGGGCGCGCATCTGGTCCTGAAGCGCACCGCCCCCTGGAAGGCCGCGCTCGCCACCCCGATCGACAAGTACCGCATCACCTTCGCCCTCCCCTGGGAGGACATGCTGCTGCTCGGCACCACCGACGAGATGTACGACGGCGACCCGGCGGACGTCGCGGTCAACGAGCAGGACATATCGCAGATCCTGGACGAGGCCGCGTTCTCCATCCGCGACCAGCAGCTCGACCGGGACCTCATCACCTACGCCTTCGCGGGTCTGCGTGTGCTGCCGGGCGGCCCCGGCGACACCGCCAAGGCCAAGCGCGAGACGGTGGTCACCGAGGGGCGCGGGGGGATGCTGTCCGTCGCGGGCGGCAAGTGGACGACCTTCCGCCACATCGGCCGCACGATCATGAAGAAGCTGGAGTCGCTGCCCGGTCACCCGCTGGGCGAGGACTTCGAGCCGATCTCCTCGCTGCCGAAGAAGCTGCCGCTGCCGGGTGTCGCCAACCCGCGCGCGGTCGCCCACCGGCTGCTGGTCGACGGCCCGGCGCCCGGCCCGCGGATGGCGGCGGACACCGCCAAGCACCTGGCCACGCACTACGGTTCGCTGGCCTTCGACATCGCCCGCATCGCCAACGACGACCCCGAGCTCGCCCGGCGCGTGCACCCGGACGCCCCGGAGATCTGGGCGCAGGTCGTCTGGGCCCGCGACCACGAGTGGGCCGAGACCGCGGACGACGTGCTGCGCCGCCGCACGACCCTGACGATCCGCGGCCTGGCCACGGACGACGTCCGCGCGAAGGTCCAGGACCTGCTCGACAAGAAGTAGCCGGTACGGACGAGAGGGGCGGCTCCACGCCGACGGAGCCGCCCCTCTCCGTGCCCGTGGTCCGGACGGCGCGGCGGGCCGTCGCTCCTGGTGAGGCCGCATACTGTGCGAAGACCTCGGAGGTCTGGGCGACAGGGAGGCCGGCCATGGCAGTGACGGACGAGGCGATCGAAAAGATCAAGGGCATGATCGTCTCCGGCGCGCTGCGGCCCGGCGACCGGCTGCCCAAGGAGAGCGAACTCGCCGCCGACCTGGGCCTGTCCCGCAACTCGCTGCGGGAGGCCGTACGCGCGCTGTCGCTGATCCGGATCCTGGACGTACGCCAGGGCGACGGCACCTACGTCACCAGCCTGGATCCCCAACTGCTGCTGGAGGCACTGAGCTTCGTCGTCGACTTCCACCGCGACGACACCGTGCTGGAGTTCCTGGCCGTACGCCGCATCCTGGAGCCGGCCGCGACCGCGATGGCGGCCGCACGCATCGGCGAGCGGGAACTGGACGCGCTCACCGCCCAGTTGGAGGCGTTGGGCGCGCAGCCCTCCGTCGAGGAACTCGTCGCCTGCGACCTGGAGTTCCACCGCAGCATCGTGCAGGCGTCGGGCAACTCGGTGCTGTGCTCGCTGCTCGACGGCCTGTCCGGGCCGACCACCCGGGCCCGGATCTGGCGTGGCCTGACCCAGCGGGACGCGGTCAGCCGCACCCTGCACGAGCACCGGGCGATCCTCGCCGCGCTGCGCGACCGGGACGCGGAGGCGGCCCGCTCCTGGGCCACGGCGCACATCGCGAGCGTGGAGCAGTGGCTGCGCAGTTCGCTGTGAGCAAGGGTGTACGAATGGGTGACAGCTCGGATGAATCGCGGGGTGTCCGGGGCAGGTGAACGGGGCAGTGATCCGTTCACTCCCCCGTGCAAGGGGGCTGCGGGCGCCCCCGCCGCACGCCGTAAGGTTGGCACGTCAGGCGAGGGCACGTCGGAAGGAGGCGCTGGGTGATCGAGCTCGAGGGGGTTCCCGAGCTGATCGACCCGGTCATGGTGGCCGCGTTCGAGGGCTGGAACGATGCCGGCGACGCCGCCTCCACCGCGGTCGCGCATCTGGACAGGGAGTGGAAGGGCGAGGTGTTCGCGGCGCTGGACGCCGAGGACTACTACGACTTCCAGGTGAACCGGCCCACGGTGTGGATGGACGCCGGCGTGCGCAAGATCACCTGGCCGACGACCAGGTTGTCGGTGGTCCGGGTCGGCGGCGACAAGCCGCGTGACCTGGTCCTGGTCCGCGGCATCGAACCGTCCATGCGGTGGCGCTCGTTCTGCAACGAGCTGCTCGGCTTCGCGCACGAGCTGGGCGTGGAGCTGGTGGTGATCCTGGGCGCCCTGCTCGGTGACACCCCGCACACGCGCCCGGTCCCGATCAGCGGGACCACGTCCGACTCGGACCTGGCGCAGCGCATGGATCTGGAGGAGACCAAGTACGAGGGCCCGACGGGCATCGTCGGCGTCCTCCAGGAGGCGTGCACGCACGCGGGCGTACCGGCGGTGTCGCTCTGGGCGGCCGTGCCGCACTACGTCTCGCAGCCGCCCAACCCGAAGGCCACGCTCGCCCTGCTCAACCGCCTGGAGGACCTGATCGACGTACGCATCCCGCTGGGCGAGCTGCCCGAGGACGCGCGCGCCTGGCAGGTGGGGGTGGACCAGCTGGCCGCGGAGGACAGCGAGGTCGCGGAGTACGTGCAGACGCTGGAGGAGGCCCGCGACACCGCGGAGCTGCCGGAGGCGTCGGGCGAGGCGATCGCTCGTGAGTTCGAGCGGTATCTGCGGCGCCGGGACGGCGGCGGCACCCCGCCCGGCGGGCACGCCACGGACGGCGGGGACGGCCCTCCGTTCCTGCGGGACAAACGGCCGCCGAAGCCGAGCAACGAGGACGACGACTCGTCCGAGGAGTGAGCACGAGTGTGGGCCGCTTCCTCCACCGGGAGGAAGCGGCCCACAGTCGTTCCTCCTACAGGGCCACGCCCAGCAGCGCGTCCACCGCACGGGACACGACGCCGGGGGCACCCGGGTCCGTACCGCCCCGTTCCTGCTGCTCCGCCGCCCAGCGGTCGACGGCGGCCAGCGCGGCCGGGGCGTTCAGATCGTCGGCGAGGGCCTCGCGGAGCTCCCCGACGAGCCTGTCCGCAGTCGGCCCGTCGGGCCGGGAGACGGCGGCGCGCCAGCGGCCGAGCCGGTCCACGGCGTCCTGGAGCACCTGGTCGGTCCACTCCCAGTCGGCCCGGTAGTGGTGGGCGAGGAGGGTGAGCCGGATGGCGGCGGGGTCGACGCCGTCACGGCGCAACCGCGAGACGAAGACCAGGTTGCCCTTGGACTTGGACATCTTCTCGCCGTCCAGGCCGACCATCCCCGCATGCACGTACGCCTTGGCCATGGGGAACTCGCCGGTCAGCACCTGGGCGTGCGAGGCGCCCATCTCGTGGTGCGGGAAGGCGAGGTCGGAGCCGCCGCCCTGGACATCGAAGCCCATCCCGAGGTGGTCGAGGGCGATGGCGACGCACTCGATGTGCCAGCCGGGCCGGCCGCGGCCCAGCGATCCGCCGTCCCAGCTCGGCTCGCCCTCGCGGGCCGCCATCCACAGCATCGGGTCGACGGGGTTCTTCTTGCCCGGGCGGTCGGGGTCGCCGCCCCGCTCGGCGGAGAGCAGCCGCATCGCGGCGGCATCCAGGTGGGACACCTCGCCGAAGTGGGGGTCGGCCTCGACGGAGAAGTAGGTGTCGCCGTCGAGTTCGTAGGCGGCGCCCATGTCGCGCAGCCGTTCCACCAGCGGCACGATGCCGGGTATCGCCTCGACGGCGCCGATGTAGTGCTGCGGCGGCAGCATCCGCAGGGCGGTCATGTCCTCGCGGAACAGCGCGGTCTCGCGCTCGGCCAGGGCGACCCAGTCGAGGCCGTCGCGGTCCGCGCGCTCAATGAGTGGGTCGTCGACGTCCGTGACGTTTTGGACGTACTGGACCTGCCGCTTCGTGTCGAGCCACACGCGCTGCACGAGATCGAACGCGTTGTAGGTCGCCGCGTGCCCCATGTGGGTCGCGTCGTACGGGGTGATGCCGCAGACGTAGATACGGGCGACGGGACCGGGGTCGAGGGTCACGAGACCCCCGGTCGCGGTGTCGTGGATCCTCAGGTCGCGGCCCTTGCCAGGCAGGGCGGGGACCTCGGAAGCGGGCCAGGCATGCATGTCATGAGCCTAACCGGACTGAAGTTCCGTATACGAACCGGACCAGGCCGGATGGCCGGTAAGGCGCTCTTGCGTGATCTCCCGGATGTGCCCGTCAGCGCGGCGGCCGTGCCGTCACACGGGCGGCCACGGGATCGCCGGCCACTCCCCGTTCGGCTCCGGGTGCACGCCGGTGGCGAGCAGCGCGCCGACCCGCGCGCGGGTGGCGTCGACCTCGGCGCCGGTGATCAGCGCGCCCAGCCGCTCGGCGAGCACGCCGCCCTCCTTCAGCTCCCCCTGGAGCCGCTGGAGGACCGCCACGGCCTCGCCGGTGAGCGGTTCGCCGGCCCAGCCCCACAGGAGCGTGCGCAGCTTGTTCTCGACGTTGAAGGTGACCCCGTGGTCGATGCCGTACAGCTGCCCCTCGGCGGTCGGCAGCAGGTGGCCGCCCTTGCGGTCGGCGTTGTTGATCACGGCGTCGAGCACGGCGAGCCGCCGCAGCCGCTCGTCGTCCGCGTGCACCAGCAGCGCCGTCTTCCCGTCGCCGACCTCGGCGAACCCGATCGCCTTCCAGCCCGCTGCGGGCTCCTCGGCGTCGACGAGGGCGAGCAGCTCGGCATCCGGCCGCGCCTCGATCCACAGCTGGCACATGCCCTCGCCGTACGGTCCGTCGCGCAGCACCGTGGGCGGGACCAGGCCCCAGCCGGTCGCCTCGGAGACCGCGTACGCGGCGACCTCGCGCCCGGCGAGCGTCCCGTCGGGGAAGTCCCACAGCGGCCGCTCCCCCGCGACGGGCTTGTAGACGCAGGTGGCCTGCTGCCCGTCGTGCGTGATCGTGCAATAGAGGGCCGCGTTGGAGGCCTCACGGATGCGTCCGCGCACGGTCAGCTCACCGGTGGTGAGCAGTTCCTCGGAGGTCATGCTCCGCGGCGGTATCCGTTCTGGCGCGGGCATACGTGTCCTTCCGGGTCGAGCGGCAGACTGCACAGCGGGCACGGCGGCCGGCCGGCGTTGACGACGTCGAGTGCGCGCTTGGCGAAGGCGCGGGCCTGCGCGCCGGTGAGCCGGACCCGCAGCATCGGGGGCCCGTTCTCCTCGTCCTGGAGGAGCCGCTCCTCGGCTTCGGCGAGGTCCTCGTCGGTGTCGGCATCGAGTTCGACCAGCGCCTGCGCCTCGACGATCATGCGCTGCTCGTCGCCGTCCCAGGCGAGAGCCATGGTGCCGACGCGGAACTCCTCCTCGATCGGGGTCTCCAGCGGGGCGCTGTCGGAGATCTCGCTGGGTGCCACGGCCGGTACCGCGGCGCTTCCGCCGCTGCGCCGCACCACCTCGTCGAGCAGTTCGTCCATGCGCTCGGCGAGCGCTGCGACCTGTGTCTTCTCCAGGGCCACGCTGGTCACCCGGGGGCCGGCGGTGGCTTGGAGGAAGAAGGTACGGCGCCCGGGCAGTCCGACCGTACCGGCCACGAACCGCTCCGGAGGGTCGTAGAGGAACACCTGACGGGACACGTCCTGTCTCCATTGATCGTGGGGCGACTTCGACTTCGTTGACCGACCGGCCGCCGTGCGGACGCTCGGCCGCGGACAAGTACGGCGTTACTGCGACCGCTTCACCCTACTGCGGCCGACGATCACGGTGCGCCCGCACCGCCTCCCACCGGTGCGTCCCCGCCCGGGGACTCCTCGCGGGGCGCCAGGGACGCGAAGTCCCCGGTGTCTCCGAGGCGTACGAGAAACGGCCTGAGACGGGTGTAACGGATCGCGGTGATGGAACACGGTTCTACGGAGATCCGCTGGAAGAGGTCGAGATGAAGTCCGAGTGCGTCGGCGACGAGAGACTTGATGACGTCCCCGTGCGAGCACATGAGGTACACGGCGTCGGCGCCGTGATCGCGTTCCACACGCGCGTTCCACTCCCGGACCGCCTCGGCGGCCCGGTGCTGCATCTCCCGCATCGACTCGCCGCCCGGGAACGCGGCCGCCGTCGGGTGGGCCTGGACCACCTCCATCAGCGGCTCGTCCTTGAGCTCGGCGAGCTTGCGCCCGGACCAGTCGCCGTAGTCGCACTCCCCGATCCGCTCGTCGGTGTGCGCGCGCAGCCCGGGGCGGGCGTCGAGCAGGGGCCGGACGGTCTCCTCGCACCGCTGCAGCGGGCTGGTGACGACCTCGGAGATCGGCAGCCCGGCGAGCCTGCCGGGCAGTGCGGCGGCCTGCGTGGTGCCGCGCTCGTCGAGGGCGACGCCGGGCGTCCGGCCGGCGAGCAGCCCCTCGGTGTTGGCGGTGGAACGTCCATGCCGGACGAGGATCAGCGTGGGCATGCGGCCCAGGGTAGGCGCAGGTCCACGTGCGACGTCCCGGCGGCGACGGGAGAATACGCTCCGTGATCGTCGACTGTGCCATCTACCGTGACGGACACCGGACGGAGGGCCCCGAGGACCTGTCGGACGCCCTGGCCGAGGCACGGGCGGTCGGCGGATTCGTGTGGATCGGCCTGCACGAGCCCAGCGAGCGGGAGTTCGGGCTGGTCACCGAGGAGTTCGCGCTGCATCCGCTGTCCGTCGAGGACGCCCTGAAGGCGCACCAGCGGCCCAAACTGGAGGTGTACGACGACTCCCTGTTCATGGTCCTCAAGCCGGTCGTGTACGAGCCGGAGAGCGACGCCGTCTCGACCGGCGAGGTCATGATCTTCCTCGGGGACGCCTTCGTGGTGACCGTCCGACACGGCGTGGGCTCCCCGCTGGCCGCCGTGCGTCGTCGGCTGGAACAGGAGCCGGAGCTGCTCGGCAAGGGCCCCACCTCGGTGCTGTACGCGATCGCCGACGCGACCGTGGACCACTACCTGGACGTGTCGGCCGAGTTGCAGACCGACCTGGAGGAGCTGGAGGCGGAGGTCTTCTCGCCGGACAGCGGTGGCTCGCGGCACTCGGCGTCCCGGATCTACGGTTTCAAGCGACAGATCATGGAGTTCCGCCGGGCCACCGGGCCGCTCGGCGTGCCGCTGACCCGGCTCGCCGCCGTGGGCACGCTGGGCAGTGCCGTGCCTTTCGTGGACGGGAAGGCGCGGCCCTTCTTCCGCGATGTGAACGACCACCTCACGCGCGTGAACGAGTCCGTGGAGGGCCTGGACCGGCTGGTGTCGGACGTCCTGTCGGCGCATCTGGCGCAGATGAGCGTCCGGCAGAACGACGACATGCGGAAGATCTCCGCGTGGGCGGCCATGGCCGCGATCCCGACGATGATCGCGGGGATCTACGGCATGAACTTCGAGCACATGCCGGAGCTGCACTGGGTGTGGGCCTATCCGGCGGTGATCGCGGTCATGGCCGCCCTGGAGGTCCTCCTCTACCGGACGTTCAAGCGGCGAGGCTGGATGTGAGGGCCCCGGTGCTCAGGCGAACTCGGGGGCGGTGGTGGCCGGGCCGCCGAGGGCGTCGCGGCGTTCCGGCATCTTCAGGGTCACCATGCGCCGCCAGCCGCCGAGCCGCTCGTACCCGTACACGGCATGGATGCCGGACGCGAGCACCGCGGCCTTGGAGCGGGACCAGCCGAGCACGCGGCCCATGTGGGCCATGACCGCGAGGCTCACGTCCCGGTGGACGCGGATCTCGGCGAGCGCGCTCTCGCGCAGCACGCGCCGGATGTCGCGGCCGTGCCCGGCGGCGGCGAAGCGGAGCAGTTCCTCGTGGGTGTAGGCGAGGTGGTTGTCCTCGTCGTGGGAGATCATGCGGACCGCTCTGCCGAGTACCGGGTGGTCCGTGAAGTGCTTCTTCAGCATCACCATCTGTTCGGCGGCGCGCTGTTCGGTGACCCGGCTGTGGGCGAGGTAGGTGATGATGTCCTGCACGGTGAGCGGCTGGTCCGCCCTGAGCTTCTCGTGGGCGAGCCCGATGCCCCGCTTCTCCAACAGCATCGTGTAGTCGCACTCCGGCGGGACCTCCACGGGTTCGAGGCCGCGCTTCTTCAGCAGCGCGTTGAAGATCCGCCCGTGCTTGTCCTCGTCCGCGCCATGGCGGGTGATCTTGGGCGCCAGGGCGCGCTCGCTCGCGGGTACGAGCGCGGCGATGCGGGCGTTCTCCCAGCCGCCCTGCGCCTCACCGCTGGCCGCGACGGAACAGAACAGCCGGAACGACTGGTCGTGGTCGAGGATCTCCTGGAACAGGCTCTTGGCCGAAAGCATCTGAGAGCACCTCTCTGCAGAATCCCGCAAAGAACGAGTCAAATGCCCACGGAGGCCCACGGCAACAGGTGTGCCGGACAACTCAGCCGAAAGACGGACCGACGGGCGGGCGTCGGAAGCGTAACCGCGCGCGGGTGGGCGCGTTGTTCCCCCTGACGGCCGTGGCGGGGAAGACCCCCGAGCCCCCACCACGGCCGTAGGGAACTCTCCGGCGGCGCACGGCCGCGTTACGCGAGCCCGGCCCGCTCCAGCGCCTCGGAGCCCGCCCGCAGCGAGGTGAGCCGCTCCTCCAGCGTGAAGCCCGCGGGCGCCAGCGACAGCGTCGTGACCCCCGCCGCCGCGTAGGCCTTCATCCGGTCGGCGATGCGCTCCACGGAGCCGAGCAGCGTGGTCTGGTCGATCAGCTCGTGCGGTACGGCGGCCGCGGCGCCCTGCTTGTCGCCGGAGAGGTACTTCTCCTGGATCTCGGCGGCCGCCTTCTCGTAGCCCATGCGCCGGGCGAGCTGGTTGTAGAAGTTCTGCTTCGGACTGCCCATGCCGCCGACGTACAGGGCGGTGTAGGGGCGGAAGGTGTCGGCGAGGGTCGCCACGTCCTTGTCGTCGCCGACGGCGAGGGGCAGCGTCGGGCAGACGTCGAAGCCGTCCATGGTCTTCCCGGCCTTCTCGCGCCCGGCGCGCAGGTGCGTGATCGCGGTGTCCTCCAGATGGTCGGCGGAGGGGAAGATCAGCAGGGCGCCGTCGGCGATCTCACCGGTCTGTTCGAGGTTCTTGGGGCCGATCGCGGCGATGTACAGCGGGATGTGCTCGCGCTGCGGGTGGACGGTGAGCTTGATCGGCTTGCCGGGGCCGCCGGGCAGGGGCAGGGTCCAGTGCTCGCCGTCGTAGCTGAGGCGTTCACGGGTCATGGCCTTGCGGACGATCTCGACGTACTCGCGCGTGCGGGCCAGCGGCTTGTCGAACTTGACGCCGTACCAGCCCTCGGAGACCTGCGGGCCGGAGACGCCGAGGCCGAGGCGGAAGCGGCCGCCGGACAGCGAGTCCAGGGTCGCGGCGGTCATCGCGGTCATCGCGGGCTGGCGCGCCGGGATCTGGAAGATGGCCGAGCCGACGTCGATCCGCTCCGTCTGGGCGGCGACCCAGCTGAGCACGGTGGCGGCGTCGGAGCCGTACGCCTCGGCGGCCCAGCAGACGGCGTATCCGAGGCGGTCGGCTTCCTGGGCCACGGCGAGATTGTCCGCGTCCATTCCGGCGCCCCAGTAGCCGAGGTTGATCCCGAGCTGCATGGCCTTCCCCTTACTCGTCAGTAACGTCCCTTGTGGCCCCGACACTAGCGTGGGGCACGGGGATCGCCCAGGCCGCGGGTGGCGTCGCCGGCGCGCCGGTCGGGAACCCGGGCCTGGATCACGCGAATCGGTTGTCCACAGGCAACCCACGGCACCAGTTCTGGCCAGTAATCTCGGCGGACATGGAGCAGAGGCATCTCGGCCGTACCGGCCTGCGTGTGTCCCGGATCGGACTCGGCACCCTGACCTGGGGGCGGGACACCGACGAACATGATGCCGCGGACCTGCTGAAGACGTTCTGGGAGGCCGGTGGGACCCTCGTCGACACCGCGGACGTCTACGGGAACGGCGAGTCGGAGTACCTGCTCGGCCGGCTCATGGAAGGGCTCGTGCCACGCCGGGACCTGGTGCTGTCGACCAAGGCCGGGAGCGTGCCGGACCCGGACCGGCGGTTCGACGGGTCACGGGGGCATCTGCTGGCCGCGCTGGACGCCTCGCTCGCCCGGCTCGGTACGGACCACGTCGACGTGTGGCACATCCACGCCTTCGACCCGCAGACCCCGCTGGAGGAGACGCTCCAGGCGCTGGACCTGGCGGTGAGCAGCGGGCGGGTCCGCTACGCGGGCATCTCCAACTTCTGCGGCTGGCAGCTCGCCAAGGCGGCGACCTGGCAGCTGGCGGCGCCCGGGACGCGGACCCGGCTGGCGAGCACGCAGATGGAGTACTCGTTGCTTCAGCGCGGCGTCGAGCGGGAGGTGCTGCCGGCCGCGCTGGACCTGGGCATAGGCCTGCTGCCGTCGTCGCCGCTGGGTCGCGGGGTGCTGACCGGCAAGTACCGGGGCAACACCCTGCCGCCGGACTCCCGGGGCGCCTCGGACCATCTGGCGCCGTTCGTCGAGCCGTACCTCGACGACACCGCGAGCCGCATCGTGGACGCCGTGTCGACGGCGGCGGACGGGCTGGCGGTCACGCCGCTCCAGGTCGCCCTCGCCTGGGTGCGGGACCGGCCCGGCGTGGCGGCGCCGGTGGTCGGCGCTCGCACCGCGCAGCAGCTCACGGCGGCATTGTCAGTGGAGGCCCTTAGTCTTCCTGACGAGATCTGCCGGGCGCTCGACGACGTGTCGGCGCCTGTGCACCGCTATCCCGATCACGACTGGAGCACGCTGTGAGCACGGAGCCGGAGACCACCGAGGACGCCGAGCCGAGGAAGCCGGACGCCACGGAGACCGGGGCTGCGGATACCGAGGCTGCGAGGGCCGGGGCTGCGGACATCGCGGGTGGTGAGGCCGCGGTCGGCGAGGACGGTGAGCCGTCCGAGGCCGCGAAGACCGGGGGCGGTGGGCTGTCGGAGGCCGAGGCCGAGCTGGCGGCTCAGCGGCTGGAGCGGGAGCGGATCGAGCGACGCAAGGCCGAGAAGCAGGCGCCCGTCGACGCCGGTGCGAAGCTCAGCGGCAAGGCGGCCGAACTGCTCGCGGCCGTGCGGGCCGTGGAGAGCGGTGCGAAGCCGCCCGCGACGGTGTTCGAGGAGCCGCCGCCCCGGCGGCAGGCCCCCGAGCCGGTACGGCGGACGCAGCCCGTGGCGCCCGTGGCGGTGGGTGTGCCCGCGCCCGAGGCCGTCGAGGGCGTGCGGCGGGTGCTGAGCGACGGAGGGGCCCCCGAAACGCTCGCCGTGCAGGTCGCGTCGGCCCTGGGCGAGGGGGCGGACGAGCGGCTGCGGGCCGATCCGTGGCAGTTGCTGCGGGTCGGTGGGGTGCGGCCCGAGCAGGCCGACGGTTTCGCGCGGGCGCTGCTGGGACCGGAGTGCGGGCCCGGCGACGAGCGGCGAGGGCGTGCCGTCACCGTGTGGCTCCTGGAGCAGGCGGCGCTCGCCGGGCATACCGCGCTGGAGATGCCCGCGCTGACCGCCGCGCTCACCCAGCGGGGGGTGCCGGATCCCGAGGAGGCCGTGCAGGGGGCGCTCGCCGAGGGTGACGCCCTGGCCTTCCAGGACGGGCTGGACGCGAACGAGCTCGAGAACGCGGCCGAGGACGCGGTCGAGGAGGACGACGGCGACGGCGACGCGGCCGGCGGCGAGGGTGAGGAGCGTCCTGTCCGGGTCCTGGTCGGGCTGGAGCGGTACGCGCTCGCCGAGGAGAGCCTGGCCGACGGTCTGGCCCGGTTGATCAACTCCATGCCCAAGGAGGACGGTTCGGGCGAGGCGTGGGAGCGGGCGGCCGAGGGTGCCCAGGGGGCCGCCGAGCTGATCCGGGCGGTCGCCGGGCACGGGCTGGTGCTGCACACCGGCGGGGAGGCGTCCCGGGTCGAGGCGGCGGAGCTGGTGCGGGCGGCGCGTGGGCTCGGCCTGCGGGCCTGGGCCGCCGCGCACGGCCCGGTCGGCCGTGGGCAGTTCGCGGCGCTGCTGGACGGGCCGGAGGCCGGCGTGACGACTGTCGCCGGGCTGCTGGCCGGGGCGGAGGGGCCCGGGCGGGACGCCGACGGCGCGCTCGACCTCGATCTGCTCGTCGTACTCGACGCGCCCCAGCTCGACGTGGAGGCGGCGGCGCTGCTCGTCGAGTCGCTGCCGGACGGGGCCCGGCTGGTGCTGGCCGGGGACCCCGGAGTGCTGTGGTCGATCGGTCCCGGGCGGGTCTTCGCGGATCTGCTGGCGGTGCGCAGGTGCCCCTGCGTCGCCTCGCGGCGGCCGGACCCCGGGCCGCTCGGGGAGCTGGTGTCGGGCATCGGCGTGGGCGAGCTGATCCAGGTCGAGGCACCCGGCAAGGAGGTCGTGATCGTGCCGGTGCGGGACGCCGGCGAGGCGGTGCACCGCACGGTGCAGCTCGTCGCCGACTCGGTGCCGCGGGCGATCGGTGTGCAGCCGGAGCAGACGGTGGTCGTCACGCCGGGCCACGGGGGCGCGGCGGGGACGCGGGCGCTGAACGCCGCGCTGAAGGAACGCCTCAACCCCGGCCCTGGGCGCTTCGGCGGCTTCGACCCCGGGGACCGTGTCGCCTACTCCCCCGCGCCGGGCCGTACGCTCCCGGGCCAGGTGGTCAAGGCCGACGCCGAGGGGCTGCACCTGTCGTGCGCCGGGGACGCCGTGGTCGTACCGCAGGAGCGGGTGGAGCAGTCCGTACGGCACGGCTGGGCCCTGACCGCGCACCAGGCGGTGGGGACCCGCTGGCCCGCGGTGGTCGCGGTCCTGCCCGGCGATGCCGCCCAGGTGCTGAGCCGCCCCTGGGTGTACACCGCGTTCGGTCGCGCGGAACGCCATCTGTCGGTGGTCCACGGGGTCGACCAGGCCCTCCCGAAGGCGGTCGCGGAGATCCTGCCGAAACCCCGGACGACCCGCTTGCCGGAGCTGCTGGAGGCACAGGTGCCGCTGGGGGGCTGAGGGGCCGGCGTCCGGGTCGGCCCGCTGCGGCCACCGGTGCCGGGCGGCGTGAAGCGGCGGCCACGGGGAGTTCCCCGTGGCCGCTGTTCGTCGTGTGCCGCGTGGCTGGTCAGCGCCGGTCCGCGTCCAAGGGCTCCAGGTCCTCGTCCTCGTCCAGGTCCAGCTCGTCCTCAAGGCCCTCGGGGTCGTCCGGCTCGTCCTCGTCCTCGTCCTCGTCGTCGGGCTCGTCCTCGTCGTCGGGCTCGTCCTCGTCGTCGGGCTCGTCGTCGTCGAAGACCGCGCTGACGTCGAAGCGGCAGACCACGCTCTGCGGGTCGACGGCCTCGAACGGGGCCTCCAGCCACTCCCCGGGTTCGGCGGGCTCCTCCGCTGCCGTCACCCACAGCGTGGAGTCGCCCTCCTCCAGGCCGAACTCCTTGTGCCGGGAGGCGATCTCGTCCGGCTCGAACTCCCCGAAGAGGATGCCCAGCGCCCCGTGGATCGTGCTCGCGGCCTCCGCGTCCGTGCTGTCCGCGTCCGCCGCCTCGATCCGCTCGGCCTGCGCCAGCAGTCGCTGCGGTTCCGCCACCGCGTAGTCACGGCGGATCAGCACACTCAAAGCGTTCGGTTCCTCGGGTCCCGTGTACGGCGGCAGCGCGTCCTCCGCGGCGGGGATCTCGAAGGGCGTGACCTCGTCGTAACGGTCGTAGAGCAGCTCGTCGTACGCCTCTGCGGCCGCGGCCAGCTGGTTGAACGCCTCGTAGACGGCCGGGTCGTCCTCCCCCGACCTGCGTTCGACCGCCGCGAGATGACGGTCGAGCGCGGCCTTGACCGCCTCGGCGGCGGCGCGTACCTCGGCAGCGGTGGGCTGCGCAGCATCAGACATAGGGCAGACGCTATCCGTACTGGGCCGTTGCCCGCACAATAGATGCGATGCCGGAATACGAATTTGTCGACGTGTACGTGCCGCGCGGGGTCTCCCGCAAGGACGCCACCCGCCTGCTGACGGACCATGCCGAGTACGGGAACTGGGAGTTGCACCGCCTGAGCCTGCTGCGCGACGGCAGCCGCAGGGTACGGCTGCGCCGGCGGATCATCCGCCAGGTGCGGGCCACGTGGTGAGCTGAGGCGGCACAACCGGAACGGAGCGGGCCCCACCGGACGCGGGGCCCGCTCCGTCTCCGGTCGCGCGTGTGCGCGGGGCGGTCGCCTACGCCGAGGCGCGCGCCCTGCGGTACAGGACGGCGCCCGCCAGCAGTGCCCCCGCGCTCAGCGAGGCGGCCGCGCCCATCGGCAGACCGCTGCCGGTCTGCGCGAGCTGGGAGTCGCGGCCGAGCTGTGTGACCGCCGCGTCCCCGGCACGGTCGCCGTCCCTGGAGGCGGTGTCGTCCCCGGTGCCGGAGCCGACGACGTCCCTGGTGCCCGAGCTGGAGTCGACGCCCCTGTCGGGGCCGGTGCCGCCGTCACCCGGCGTACCCGGCTGCTCGGGGTTGCCGGGCCCACCCGGGTTGTCCGGCGTCCCCGGCGGGGTCGTACCGCCGTCGCCACCTCCCGGCGGCGTGGTGTGACCGTGGCCGGTGCCGCCGTCGTCGGCGCAGTCGCCGCCCACGGCCGCGTTGCCGACGCCGATGACGCTGACGCTGTTGCCGCAGACGTTGACCGGCACGTGGATCGGCGCCTGGACGTGGTTGCCGGATCCGACGCCGGGCGAGCCCTCGGTGTGCCCGTCCGCCTGCGCCCCGCCGCCGGAGGAGCCGTGGTCACCGGAGCCGCCGTGCTCGTCGCCGTAGCCGCCCGGCGTCTCCTTGCCCCCGCCCTGGTCGGCGCACGAGTTGCCGATCGCCGGGTTGAGGATGCCGACCACGCTGATCGTGTTGCCGCAGACGTTGACCGGCACGTGCACCGGCGCCTGGACCGTGTTGCCGGACAGCACGCCCGGCGAGTTCGCACTGGATCCGCTCGCGCCCGAGTCGGCGTGGGCGTGACCGCTCGCGGCGGCGATCACGCCGGTCGCCGCCGCCACGGTCATCAGTCCCTTGCGGGTGCCCTGTCGCATTGCTGAATTCCTGCCTTCCCCCACTTGACCTACGTGAAAAGACCGGTCGGTCCCGGAGCGCATGGCGTGCGCTCCGGGACCGACGGCGTGGACGAACCTAGAAAGGCAGCGTCACTTGTTGATGCAGGTGTTGCCGAAGGCGGGGTTCAGCACGCCGATCACCGAGATCGTGTTGCCGCAGACGTTCACGGGGACGTGCACGGGAACCTGAACAACGTTGCCGGACAGAACGCCCGGGGAACCCACGGCGGCACCCTGGGCACCCGAGTCGGCGACGGCGAGGCCCGCGCCCGCGAGAACCAGGCCACCGGTGGCAGCCGCAGCGGCGACGACCTTCTTGATCATTATTCCTCCTTGTTGGCAATGCGATCCCAAGTAGCTGATCGCATCACCAGTAACGAGGAGGAACTAATAGGGCTACGACCTGATGAGCGCATTCACCCCTCACGGTCACGCGGGGCACACACGGGCGAATACTGAAGTGTCGTTTCAGTGGGCCAATTCAGGACGCGTCGATGAACCTGTCGAGCACCCGCACGCCGAACTTGAGCCCGTCCACCGGCACTCGCTCGTCGACGCCGTGGAACATCCCGGCGAAGTCCAGCTCCGGCGGCAGCTTCAGCGGCGCGAAGCCGAAGCAGCGGATGCCGAGGTCGTCGAAGGACTTGGCGTCGGTGCCGCCGGAGAGCATGTAGGGCACGGCCCGCGCGATCGGGTCCTCGGCGCTGAGCGCGCTCTGCATGGCGTCGACGAGGCTGCCGTCGAAGTCGGTCTCCAGCGCCTTGTCGGCGTGCACGTCCTCGCGCCGCACACGGGGGCCGAGGAGCCGGTCGAGGTCGGCGAGGAACTCCTCCTCGTGGCCGGGCAGGAACCGCCCGTCGACGTGCGCCGTGGCCTGGCCCGGGATGACGTTGACCTTGTAGCCGGCGCCGAGCATGGTGGGCGCGGCCGAGTTGCGCAGGGTGGCGCCGATCATCTTGGCGATGCCGCCGAGCTTGGCGAGGGTCTCGTCCATGTTCTCGGGGTCGAGTTCGACGCCGAGGGCGTCGGAGAGCTCGTCGAGGAAGGACCGCACGGTCTTGGTGACCCGCACCGGCCACTTGTGCCGGCCGACCCGCCCCACCGCCTCGCACAGCTCGGTGATCGCGTTGTCGGTGTTGGTCATCGAGCCGTGCCCGGCCGTGCCGTCCACGGTGAGCCGCATCCAGTGCATGCCCTTCTGGGCGGTCTCGACGAGGTAGAGCCGCAGCTGCTCGTTGACGGTGAAGGAGAACCCGCCGACCTCGCCGATGCCCTCGCTCACGCCCTCGAACAGCTCGGGGTGCTTGTCGACCAGGTGACGCGCGCCCCAGGTCCCGCCGGCCTCCTCGTCGGCGAGGAAGGCGAGCACGATGTCCCGCGGGGGCCTGCGCCCGCTGCGCAGCCGGTCGCGGACGACCGCGAGGGTCATCGCGTCCATGTCCTTCATGTCGACGGCCCCGCGACCCCACACGCAGCCGTCCGCGATCTCGCCGGAGAAGGGGTGGTGGGTCCAGTCCGCCGCGTTGGCCGGTACCACGTCGAGGTGGCCGTGGATGAGCAGCGCGGGCCGGGACGGGTCCTCGCCCTGGATCCGGGCCACGGTGGAGGCGCGGCCCTTGTGTGACTCGATGATCCGTGGTTCGAGGCCCACCTCGGCGAGCTTGCCGGCGACGTACTCGGCCGCCTTGCGCTCACCCGGCCCCGAGTGGTCGCCGTAGTTGCTGGTGTCGATCTGGATCAGCTCGCGGCAGAGGTCGACGACCTCGTCCTCGCCGGTGACGCCTTCGGCCGTGCCCGTGTCGCTCACGCCGCTTCCTTCCGCAGTCGCCGCTGGTGGTCCCCCTCATCCTCCCCCCGAGCCCGCCGCCTCCCCAAGACCGCTCCCGGCCCGTCACACGGCGTTCACGGCGGTCCGGGCCCGCCCGGGGGTGTGATCAGCCACCCCCGAAAGCCTGGTAATGTTTACGTCGTCGCCGCGGGGGCAACCCAGCGCGACAGACACCTTGTCCGGGTGGCGGAATGGCAGACGCGCTAGCTTGAGGTGCTAGTGCCCTTTATCGGGCGTGGGGGTTCAAGTCCCCCCTCGGACACCAGCTCAGACCCCTGTTCACCAGGGGTCTTCTGCTTTTTTCGGGACGGCTCGCCCGGCGCTGTGTGGGCCATCTCTCCCCCACCGGGAGGACCCCGAGGTCACGGCCGTCGACACCCCCGGCCGAGCGACCCGAACGGCCCCCGCAGGTGGCCGCCGCACGACGACGAACTTACCGTCGTACTAAAATTTCCGGCTTGTTACGGAGCTGGAGCCGGACAACCCCAGGCAGACCTGCGGGCCCGCCAGCGCCCCGGAGGCTTCCGGGATCGAGACGCGAGGACCCGATGGCAGCCATACACGAGAGCAGTGCTCTCGGCCTGCTCGACGACGAGATCCGCGAACGGTTCGGTGACAGGGCACGTTTCTCCGGGGGACCGGCCGCCTCCCCGCGCACGCTCGTGGACGTCTTCGAGGCGTCCGTGCGGGCGCATCCCGACGAACTCGCCTTGGACGACGGGGCGGTCCGGCTCACCTACCGGGCGCTCGCCGTCGAGGTGGAGCGGTTGCGGGCGCGGCTCGCCGCGTCCGGGGTGGGGCTCGGGGACCGGGTGGGGGTCCGTGTCCCGTCGGGGACCAATGATCTGTACGTGGCGATTCTCGCCGTACTCGCGGCCGGCGCCGCCTATGTGCCCGTGGATGCCGAGGATCCGGACGAGCGGGCCGCGTTGGTGTTCGGGGAGGCGGAGGTCCGGGCCGTCGTCGGGGCCGGGCACGAGGTGAGCGTCCACGGGGCGGCGGCCGCGGCGGCCGCCGGGCGCCCCGGGGGCGAGCACGACGCCTGGATCATCTTCACCTCCGGGTCCACCGGGAAGCCCAAGGGTGTCGCCGTCAGCCATCGCAGTGCCGCCGCGTTCGTGGACGCGGAGGCCGCGCTGTTCCTGGCCGAGGAGCCGATCGGGCCCGGCGACCGGGTCATGGCGGGGCTGTCGGTCGCGTTCGACGCGTCCTGCGAGGAGATGTGGCTGGCCTGGCGGTACGGGGCCTGTCTGGTGCCGGTGCCACGGGCGCAGGTGCGCAGCGGGGCCGACCTGGGGCCGTGGCTGGTCGAGCAGGAGGTCACGGTCGTGTCGACCGTGCCGACGCTGGCCGCGCTGTGGGAGCCGGAGACCCTCGACGACGTACGGCTGCTGATCTTCGGCGGTGAGGCGTGCCCGCCCGAGCTGGCGCAGCGGCTGGTGACCGAGGGTCGCGAGGTCTGGAACACCTACGGGCCGACCGAGGCGACCGTCGTGGCCTGCGCGTCGCTGATGGGCGGCGAGGAGCCGGTGCGGATCGGGCTGCCGCTGCGGGGCTGGGAGCTGGCCGTCGTGGACGAGGCCGGGGAGCCGGTCCCGATGGGGGCCAGTGGGCAACTGGTGATCGGCGGCGTCGGGCTCGCCCGGTACCTCGACGCCGAGAAGGACGCGGAGAAGTACGCGCCGCTCCGCTCGCTGGGCTGGGAACGGGCGTACCGCAGCGGTGACCTGGTGCGGGCCGAGCCCGAGGGGCTGGTCTTCCTCGGCCGGGCCGACGAGCAGATCAAGCTCGGCGGGCGGCGGATCGAGCTGGGCGAGGTGGACGCCGCGCTGCAGGCGCTGCCCGGCGTCGCAGGTGCCGCTGCCGCCGTACGGACCGCGCGCAGCGGCAATCAGCTGCTCGTCGGCTATGTCGTCACCCAGGAGGGCTGGGACGCGGAAGCGGCGGTGCAGCGGCTGCGGGCCGAGCTGCCGGCGGCGCTGGTGCCGCTGCTCGCGCCGGTCGCCGAGCTGCCCACCCGGACGTCCGGGAAAGTGGACCGGGGCGCCCTGCCCTGGCCCCTGGAGGGGATCGGGTCGGGCGCCAAGGCCGAGCAGCTCTACGGCACCGAGGCCTGGCTCGCCGAGCAGTGGACCGAGGTGCTGGGGATCCCGGTCACGGCCGCGTCCGACGACTTCTTCGCGATCGGCGGGGGCAGTCTGGCCGCCGCCCAGCTGACCACACGGCTGCGCACCCGCTACCCGGACGCCGCCGTGCTCGACATCTACCAGCGGCCCACGTTGCGGAAGCTGGCCCGGCGGCTCGAGGAATCGGCGCGGGACGACGGCGTGCGGCGCACGGTCGCCCCGGTGCCCCGGCGCGCCCAGGTCGTGCAGCTGCTCGCCCTGCTGCCGCTGTTCGCGCTGACCGGACTGCGGTGGACGGTCGTCCTGGCGGCCGTGGGCAATGTGCTGAGCGGGTACGCCTGGCTGCCGACCGCCCCCTGGTGGGCCGTCGGCGCCCTGGCCGTGCTGCTGTTCACGCCGCCGGGGCGGCTCGCCGTCGCCGCCGGTGGGGCCAGGCTGCTGCTGCGTGGCGTGCGGCCGGGCAGATATCCCCGCGGGGGGAGCGTGCACCTGCGGCTGTGGGCGGCGGAGCGGCTGGCCGAGGCCAGTGGGGCGACCTCGCTCACGGGGGCGTGGCTGGAGCGGTACGCGCGGGCGCTCGGTGCCAGGGTCGGGCCGGACGTGGACCTGCACTCGCTGCCGCCGGTCACCGGCATGCTCAAGCTGGGCCGGGGCGCGGCCGTCGAGTCCGAGGTCGATCTGTCCGGGTACTGGCTGGACGGGGACCGGCTGGAGATCGGGCCGGTGAAGGTCGGCGCGCACGCCGTTGTCGGCACCCGCAGCATCCTCTTCCCGGGGGCGCGGATCGGCAAGCGGGCCGAGGTGGCGCCGGGGTCGGCCGTCACCGGGCAGATTCCCACCGGGCAGCGCTGGGCGGGCGCGCCCGCGGTCAAGCTCGGCAAGGCGAAGCGCAATTGGCCCAAGGAGCGGCCGGGGCGTGGTCTGTTCTGGCGGGGGCTGTACGGGGCTTCCGGGCTCGCGCTGTCGGCGCTGCCGGTGCTGGGTGCGGGGGCCGCGCTGCTGGTGGTGAGCCGCTTCGTCGCCCCGGGCGGGGGGCTCGCGCAGGCCCTCGGGGGTGCCGCGCTCGCGCTGGTGCCTGCGACGCTCGCGTTCGGTGCGGCGTACGCGCTGCTGATCCTCGTCGGGGTGCGGCTGCCGAGCCTCGGGCTGCGAGAAGGGACGTACCCGACGCACAGCAGGGCCGGGTGGCAGGCATGGACCGTCACGCAGTTGATGGACCGGGCCCGCGACACGCTGTTCCCGCTGTACGCCGGGCTGGCCACGCCGGTGTGGCTGCGGCTGCTCGGGATGCGCATCGGGCGCGGGGCCGAGGTCTCGACCGTGCTGGCGCTGCCCACCCTGACGACGGTCGGCGAGGGGGCGTTCCTCGCCGACGACACGCTGACCGCGCCGTACGAGCTCGGCGGCGGATGGATGCGGATCGGGCGCGCGGAGATCGGGCGGCGGGCGTTCCTCGGGAACTCGGGGATGACCGCGCCGGGGCGCAGCGTGCCGGACGGCGGGCTGGTCGGGGTGCTCTCGGCCACGCCGAAGAAGGCGAAGAAGGGCAGCTCCTATCTGGGGCTGCCGCCGGTGAAGCTGCCGCGCAGCGCGGCCGACGGCGATCAGAGCCGGACGTACGACCCGTCGGCCCGGTTGCTGTGGGCGCGGGCGCTGGTCGAGCTGTGCCGGATCGTGCCGGTGTTCTGCTCGGCGGGGCTGGCCCTGCTGACGGTGGCCGCGCTGTGCGCGCTGGGCGGCTGGGCGTGGCCGCTGGGCGGGGTCGTGCTGCTCGCGGTGGGCGTGCTCGCGGGCGCCGGGTCCGTGGTGGCCAAGTGGGTGCTCGTGGGGCGGCACCGCACCGCGGAGCATCCGCTGTGGAGCGGGTTCGTCTGGCGCAACGAGCTGGCGGACACCTTCGTCGAGGTGCTGGCCGTGCCGTGGCTGGCGGGCGCGGTGCCGGGCACGCCGGTGACGACCGCCTGGCTGCGCGGTCTGGGTGCGCGGATCGGCCGGGGCACCTGGGTGGAGAGCTACTGGCTGCCGGAGGCGGACCTGGTGACCCTCGGGGACGGGGCCTGCGTGAATCGGGGCTGTGTACTGCAGACACACCTCTTCCACGACCGGATCTTGCGGACGGATACTGTGGTTCTCCGTGAGGGCGCGACGCTGGGTCCTGGCGGAATCGTCCTGCCCGGCAGCACCGTGGGGGCCCGCACCACACTGGGTCCCGCGTCGCTCGTGATGGCGGCGGAGTCCGTCCCCGACGACACCCGGTGGCTGGGCAACCCGATCGAGGCATGGCGCCGCTAGGGTCCCCCGCCGCGGCGGGGGACGAGGGCGGTCGTACGAGCACGGCGCAGGGAGCAGACGCGGCAGTGGCGGTTCAGCAGGCGGCGGGTCCGGACCCATATTTTCCGGCCAACGGCGATCACCGGTACCGGGTGCACCGCTACGAACTCGCGCTGGACTACCGGCCGGGTCCCAACCGGCTGGCGGGCACGGCGCGGATCAACGCCATCGCGGGGCGGGCCGCGCTCGCCGAGTTCCAGCTCAACCTGGCCGACTTCAAGATCGGGCGGGTGCGGGTGGACGGCCGGCAGGCGCACTACACGCATCGGGGTGGCCGACTGCGGGTGCGGCCGGGCAAGGCGGTGCGGGCCGGGGCGGCGTTCACCGTCGAGGTGCACTGGTCGGGCAATCCCAGGCCGGTGAACAGCCCCTGGGGCGGGATCGGCTGGGAGGAGCTGGTCGACGGGGCGCTGGTGGCGAGTCAGCCGGTCGGGGCGCCTTCGTGGTACCCGTGCAACGACCGGCCGGCCGACAAGGCGTCGTACCAGATCTCGGTCACCACGCCGTCCTCGTACTCGGTGGTCGCCGGTGGGCGACTGCTGACGCGGACGACGAAGGCCTCGACGACGACCTGGGTCTACGAGCAGCCCGCGCCGACGCCGAGCTACCTGGTGGGGCTGGCCATCGGGAAGTACCGGACGGTGCTGCTGGGCGACCCGGGCCTCGGTGGCGTGCCGCAGCACGGGCACATCCCGGCGCATCTGCTGCCGGAGTTCTCGCGGGACTTCGCCCGGCAGCCGGCCATGATGGAGCTGTTCCAGGAGCTGTTCGGGCCCTACCCGTTCGAGGAGTACGCCGTCGTCGTGACGGAGGAGGAGCTCGACGTGCCGGTCGAGGCGCAGGGGCTGTCGCTCTTCGGCGCCAACCATGTGGACGGGGCGCGGGGCTGGGAGCGGCTGATAGCGCACGAGCTGGCGCATCAGTGGTTCGGCAACAGCGTGTCCCTCGCGGACTGGCGGCACATCTGGCTGAACGAGGGGTTCGCGAAGTACGCCGAGTGGCTGTGGTCGGAGCGCTCGGGCGGACCGACCGCGCAGCAGCTCGCGGCCGCCGCCCACCGGTCGCTCTCGGGGCAGCCGCAGGATCTGAGGCTCGCCGATCCCGGACGCAAGTCGATGTTCGACGACCGGCTGTACCAGCGGGGTGGGCTCGTGGTGCACGCCGTGCGGTGCGCGCTGGGTGACGAGGCCTTCTTCCGGATGCTGCGGGGCTGGGCCGGGCAGCACCGGGGCGGTGCGGTCACCACGGCGGCGTTCACCGCGCACGCGGCGCGGTTCGCGTCCGGGCCGCTGGACGAGCTGTTCCGGGTGTGGTTGCGGGAGCGGGCGCTGCCGCCGTTGCCGGAGCAGGACGTGCGCATTCCCGTCCGGCCCGCCTTCCCGCCGAGCGGCGCCTGAGCCCGGCCGGGGCCGTCCGGGCACACGTGGCCCGCGACGACCCCGGGCTTCCCGGGCACCCGCCGTCAGCTCACCGGAGAGTGCGGCTCAGGTGTTCGGGACCTTCAGTCTGTCCCAGCTGGACTTGCCGGGGATGCCGTCCGCGTCCTTGCCCTTGAAGCCCAGCTTCTGCTGCCAGGCCTGGTAGGAGCGGCGGTCGGCCTCCGTCCACTCGGGGCTCGGGCCCTCCTGGTAGCGGTCGCACCCCTCCGCGACCAGGCGGCGGCCCATCGCGGTGATGATCGGGGACTTCTGGCCGACGTGGAAGAAGCCACCGCCGGGGAAGGGTTCGTACCTCGGCCCTGGCTGGGGCTGCGGCTTGGGGTCCGGCGGCTGGGGCTTCCCGCCGAGCCGGTCCGCTATCCGCCTGCGCATGCTGTCCATCGTGAAGCCCCGCGGGTCCACCTTGCCCGGCTGCCACTCCTTGTGGCCGATGACCGAGCGTTCCGACCAGCCGTGGTGGCGGCAGATCGCGGCCGACGCCTTCTCGATGGCCTCCTTCTGCGCCTCCGGCCACGGGTCCTTGCCGTTGCCGAGGTTGACGCACTCGAAGCCGTAGAAGTGCCGGTTGCCGTCGGTGTCGGCCTCGTTGTCGGCCGGCAGCTTCGACTCGTTGATCACCGCGCGCAGGACGTCGCTGTCGCCGAGGCCCGCGTGGTTGGCGCGGCCGTTGCCGACGAGGTGGACATGGCCCTGCTTGTCGATGACGCCGTGGCAGAGCGGGCCGGGGAGGCTGGAGTAGCCGTCGTAACAGATGTCGACGGAGGCGGCGGTGCCGGAGGTGACGGTGTGGTGGATCATCACGCCGTTGACGGGACCCCAGGGACCCTTGCTGTTGCGGTTGTGGTTGCGCCAGTTGCGTACCTCATGGACCGTCAGGCCCTCGGCGCGGAGAATCTCCACCATCTTGGACGCGCTCAGTGGCTTGGCCATCAGTTGTCTCCTTCCGCGGTTGCGTCCGCCTCCGCTGTGGTCCGCGACCGGCTCTCGGCCGCCTGCTCCTCACGGCGGGCCCGGTTCTCGGCCGCGAGCGTCGCCTCGTCGGCGGCGGGCATGCCGGCGGCCAGCGGCCCGAAGGCGAGACGCAGGTCGACGGCGCCGTGCTCGCCCTTGACCAGGGCCAGCGGCGCGTAGTGACGGGCGATGCCGGCGGGCGCCTGGAGCAGCGGACGGCGGGCCGGGTCGGTGGGCCACTCGACACCGCCGGTGGCGGTACGGGCGGGGACGATCCAGTGGTCGCCGGTGCGGTAGGTGCCGCCCGCGGCGAAGTAGACCTCGACACCGTCCTCCAGGGGCAGCCACTCCCCCTCGGTGACGGGCACGGCGCCGCCGCGCAGGTTGGTCGTACGGCCCTTGCGCCGGGGGCCCGCCTGGTGGTCCCAGCGGCGCAGGAACGGGTTGAGGTGCGGGAGCCGGCCGACGCCCGGCGCCGGTTCGGCGGAGAGGCGGACCCCGCGGCCGGGCAGGTCCAGCTCCTCCACCCGCAGCAGGGGCAGGGGTTCGAGGCGGGAGGCGTGGGCGGTGTCCGTGAACTCGACGTGGTCGCCGACGTCGAGGTCCAGCTTCTCGTCGTGGCCGAGGGTGGCCAACCGCACCCAGGTGCCGTCGAGTTCGTCGACGGGGAAGACCACCGAGCCGTTCTCGCGGGACCACTTGAAGGTGGCGTCCTTCGCCTCGCCGCCGGCGTGCACCTCGACGCGGTAGAGCTGGTTCTCCAGGCCCCGGTAGCGTGCGGCGGGTTTGACCAGGCAGGGGTCCTCGTCGGCGTGGTCGGGGCGTTCACTGCGGGCGGCGAGGCGGGCCGAGGGCGCGGACTCGCGCCGCGCCCAGCGGGCGAAGGCGGCCTGGACGGCCTCCCGGGACGGGTCGGGCTCCTCGATCTCCAGCGCGGCCAGCGACAGCGGCAGCACCTGCCAGACCACCTTGACACGGGCGGCGGTGTCCGGCATCGCCGCGCCCAGCGCGACCTCGCGCAGCGCCGGGTCCTCGGCGGCGGTGACCGAGCGCTCCCAGATGTGCAGGTAGACGACGAACGGCGAGTGCGCGGGCGAGGGCAGGCGGTCGCCGGGCTTCTCCGGGTCGCGGTGTCCGTCGGGCTGGTCCCAGTACGTCCAGTGGCCGAGGGTCTCCGGGGCCTCCTGGTCGTCCTCGTCGAGGACCGGGACGCCGGGTGCCGGACGGTCGGCGTCGCAGAGGATGCCGTCGACGTAGTAGCGGCCGCCGTGGATGTGCAGGGTGTCCAGGTCGTGCTTGCCGCCGACGTACTCGATGCGGAAACCGGCCGCGTCACGCGGACCGCCGTGCGGGCCGATCAGGTCGGCGGCGAGGGTGCGGGCCCGGTGGAGCTGTATCGCCGTCTGCTCGTTGGTGTCGGCGTCGAGCTGGACGCGGCCCTGCTGGGCGACGACCGCGGAGTAGTGCCGTTCCGGACGGAACGTGAGGCGCGAGAGGTCAGCGTGCATGAAGGGGGTCCCCCTGGTTCAGGTTGGTGCGGTTCGAGTCGGCGATCGGTCTCACGTCGCTCACATCACTCATGTCATTCACGTCGCTCACTCACGTCACGAAGAAGAGCCCGGCGTCCGTGCCCGCCGGGGTGTACTCGGCGAGGCGGGCGCGCAGGCCGTCCTCGCGCTGCGGCCGGTACAGGTCGTGGAAGGCGCCCATCTCGGCGCCGTCGTCCGCGCCGCGTCGGATCTCCTCGGCGCAGCGGTCGGCGAGCAGGGCGTACCAGGGCGTCCCGTAGCGCCGGGAGACGAACAGCGGCCGCACCCCGCCGGACAGGTCCGGCAGGCAGCGGTACCTGCGCGGCGTACGCGACCCGGTGGGGACGTACGAGAAACGCAGGCAGCCGATGCCGCGGCGGGCCACGTGCAGTCGCCCCGTGAAGAGCGAGTTCTCGGCGACGCGGACGGCGTGGGTGTGGATCTCGCCGATGACGGTGGTGCGGTGCAGATGCAGCACCGCGTGGGCGTGGCGGCAGTCCGGGGCGGACAGGGCCTCGCGGTCGTCGGCGGTGGCGTCCAGGACGCTGTCGCGCAGATGGATGTCGAGGGGCTCCTCGCCGACCTCGTCGCCGATCACCTCGATCGTGCCGAGGACGCTGTGCTCGACCTGGAGGCAGGCGGTGGTGCGCTCCAGGACGATGCTGGGCTCCTCGGGCGAGTGCGGGTCGCACTCGGGTTCCAGCGACCAGCCGGGGACGAGGGTGGAGTGCCGGACGACGACGGCGCCCACCGGGCCGGTGACGTTGATGCCGCGGCCGGCGACGAGCAGGCCGTCGAGGACGAGGCGTGGGCGCTCGGGCGGGGCGCAGTCCTCGGAGACCGCGCGGACGTTGAGGGCGTCCGGGCGGTTGCTGTACCAGTCGAGCAGGCGGACGACCGGGCGGGTGCCCTCGGCGGCGCGCAGTTCGAGGCGGTCGCCGGGGTCGAGGTCGAAGTCGAGCTGCTCCTGGTAGGCACCGCTGTGCGTGATCTCGATGATGCCCTCGGGGCCGGTACGGTCCGCCCGCCGGTCCTGCCGCCAGGCCCGGTAGGCGTCCAAGATCTGCCGGTACGGCTGTCCCGGCCCGACCCGGTAGAACGTGGCGTCCGGGCGCGGCACGCGGTCGTCCCGGGCGTACTCGCCGCCGCCCATGTCCGCGCCGGCGGCGTGGTGGTAGTCCACCCAGACGCCCTGCCGGGGCGCGGTGCGCGAGCCGAAGGCGATGCGGCCCAGCTCCGGGTCGACCGCCACCTGGCCGCGCTTCGGCCGGTAGCGCCAGTCGGACAGGTCGGCGACGACGATGTCGGCCGGCGGCACGGGCCGGTCCTCGCCGTCGCGCCGGATGACGAAGCTCTTGCCGGGGCCGTAGTGGTCCAGCAGCCGGTCGTGGAGTTGGCGGCGCCGGATGAACGCCGGGACGTTGTCGATCGTCGCGATGTGGGTCGGCGCGGGCTCCGGGAACGGCTTGGTGACCAGCGGGGTGTCGTTGCCGAGGATCGAGAAGGTGTAGAGGTTGCGGGCGCGGTCGATGCAGTACGCCGGGGCCGACGTCAGCGCGTGCGCCTTCAACCGCCAGACGAACAGGGCCACCCCGGCCGGGGTCCAGCCGCCCTGGCGGCGGCCGGAGTTCGCCCGGCGCACGTCGGCCGTGCGGGCCGTGGCGCCGAACGGGCCGCCCGCGAGGTCCAGTGCGGCGCCGTCGCGCAGGTCGGCGAGCCGGCCGCGGCCGGCCCGGTGGGCGCCCCCGTCGCCGTACAGCTTGACCGGCTGGGTGTGGGCCACCAGCCGGGACAGCTCGACCGCCCGCGCCGGCCAGTCGGCGACCCGCTCGGAGAGCTCCTCCAGCAGGTGGAGGGTGCCCTTGCGGCGGCGGCTCGCGACGGCCGCGGCCACGTCGGCGCGCGGCGCGATCGCCTCGGCGAGGGCGGAGCGCCCGCCGTCGTGCAGGCCGGTGGTGAGGACGCGT
Source organism: Streptomyces sp. NPDC059861 (assembly GCF_042731435.1). Taxonomy (NCBI): domain Bacteria; kingdom Bacillati; phylum Actinomycetota; class Actinomycetes; order Kitasatosporales; family Streptomycetaceae; genus Streptomyces; species Streptomyces sp. NPDC059861. The sequence goes on from NZ_JBHWJQ010000046.1 coordinate 39,833, forward strand.
TCGTAGCCGGGCAGGGTGCGGTAGCCGACCAGGTCGCCGAGGTAGGGCAGCGCCCAGGGCGCCGCCGTCTCCACGAACAGGTCCTCGTAGCCCTGTGCCACCGAGTCACGGACGCGGTCGAGTTGCTCGGTGACGACGGCGAGCAGCGCGCGCAGCGGCTCGCCCTCCTCGGCGTCCCGCAGCCGGTGCCGGCGGGGCAGCAGCGCGGCGAGCGCGTCCGGATCGCGGGAGCTGTCGAACGGGACGTCCCGGGACATCACTTGACCTCCGTAAGAATCAGGGTGTCCGCGGCGCGCGCCGACAGCAGGGCGAGCTGGGCCGGGCGGATGCCGCGGAAGACGTACACCGAACGGCCCCTGGGCAGGCGCCGGGTGTCGGTGATGTCGGGGTTGAGGCGCAGCAGTTCGGCGAGCGGGACGCCGTGGCGGGCACAGATCGAGGTGAGCGTCACGCCCTCCTGGGCGCGGACGGTGTGGACCTTCTCCTCGTACGTCGCCGGGTGCGCCGGGACCTGGGGCTTCGGCGTCCCCGGGCGGGCGGCCAGCTGCTCGGGCGTGGCCGAGGCGGGGACGCCGGTGAAGACGTCGACGTCGACGTGGTCGACACCGGGCACGCTGTGGGCGGTGGCCAGCACCTCCGAGAGGCGGGCGGGCTGTCCCAGTTCCCGGCCCTCGAAGCCGAGCCGGTGCAGCAGTGCCTGGCGCACGCGGGGCTCGACGACCTCCCAGGCGTGGTCGGGGGCGAGCTTGACCTTGGCGCCGATCAGCAAAAGGACCGGCTCGCGGACGTCCACGCGGACGGGGAGGTGCGGGTCGCCGTACTCGGTCAGGGCGCCGCGCAGGGCGCGCAGGGTGTCGGAGTCGTCGGCGATCGGCACGTCGTCCGTGCCGGCGACCGTCACGTGCATCAAGCGCCGCCTGCCGTCGAAGAGTTCGCGTGCCGCCGCCCGGCCGATACCGGCGCGGGAGCGGGCGAAGTCCTCGTAGTCGCCGGCCGATACCAGCCGGTCCAGGGCGGAGACGGCGAGCGGAACCGTACGGCGGGTCAGGCCCGGCCCGTCGGCATCCGAACCGCCCGTGGCCGGCCGCGGGTTGGTGACCGCAACGACGCCGAGGGGGCGGGTGAGGGCCTGGGTGACACGGCCGGCGGCCACGTTGGCGGCGCGGCCGGTGCCGAAGCGGTAGCGGGCGCGGACGTTCTCGTGGCCGGTGGGCAGCCGGGCGCCGCTCGCACCGTCGCCGAAGGTCACCGTGGTGCGGCCGTCGGCGGTGCTGCCGGTGATGTAGACGCGCTCGCGCGGGCCGCGTCCGGCGAGGCTGTCGACCTCGTGCCAGAGGACGCCGTCGACGCGGATCTCCAGGACGGGCCTGGCACCCAGCGGGCTGGTGTCGGCGAGCCAGGTGAGCGGGGTCTGCCAGAGCGCGAACGTCTGGTTCACCCGGTCGGAGTCGCCGCTGCCGACGGCCTCCTCGCGGCTCTCGCCGTGGGTGGCCTCGACGACGTTGCCGAGGATCCGGACGGTGCCTCGCCGGTAGCGGTGGGCTAGCCGGGCGGTCAGGGTGAGCCGGGTGTGGACGTGGTCCCCGGGGAGCTGAGGGTCCACGGCCGGCTCGGCGGCGGCGATCACGGCCACCTCGGTGGCGGCGACGCCGGGGACGTCGGAGCGCTCACCGGAGACCATCAGGGTGCGGCCGGGGCGCAGCCCGTCGTACAACTCGGCCAGTTCGATCTCGTCACCGTGCACGTCCTCGCCGAGCGGTTCGTCGGCCAGGCGCAGCGGCTCGCCCGCCGCGTGCACGGTGGTGTCGCGGATGTGCGAGAGCAGGACGTCGAACTCGTCCAGCCAAGGGTCGGCCAGGGTGAGTTCGGTGCCGCGGCCGGTGATGCCGTAGTCGGTGTACGCCGCCGTGCGCGCGGCCACGACCTGCGTGGTGACGAAGGCGAGCGCGGCGTCGCCGGGCACGCCGTCCGGGGCGCCCTTGGCGGGGCGCCGGATCGCCACCCAGCTGCCGGGCGTGATGCCGGTGTGCACGCTGTCCAGCTGGAGCACCTTCCGGTTGAGGGGCTCGGGCTTGCCGGCGATGACCACCTCGATGCCGGGCTCGGTGCTGCCCACGGTGTAGCGGACGCCGACCTCGTACTCGCCGTGCGTGAACTGCTCGGCGGCTCCCGGGCGCAGGGCGATCTGCTCGGAGGTGCCGTTGTTCACGCCGACGTGGACCAGGCCGTCCGCGTCCGGCCGGGACACGAACAGGGTGCGCTCGGGCAGACCGGAGTGGAAGCGGGCCGTGACGCCGGGTTCCTGGGAGTCGGTGGGACGGCGGTTGAGCCAGCTCAGGTCGCGGTCCTGCCCGCTGCGCGTGGACAGCTCGACCTGGCCGGTGCCGAGCGGGAAGGTCAGCGGCTGCGGCACCGGGAGGTTCTCGGCGCGCTGGTCGGAGCTGCCGCCCTCGACGTACTGGAACTCCGCCCGGACCGGCACCTTGCCCGCCGGGTCGTGGACGACCCGCAGGGTGACGAGCACGGCACCGGTGAGCGGCCAGTCGGCGGTGCGGATGACCCGGCCGCGGTCGTCCTGGACCGGCTTCAGCGGGGCCGTGGCGCCGAAGGGGGCCGCGGTGACGCGCAGGGCGAGCAGCTCGCGCAGGAGCTGCGGGGTGCCGGGTGCGGCGGCCCGGCGCCAGGCCGGGTAGAGGGCGCCGAGACCGGGGTCGAGGGAGGTCAGGAGACGGGCCGGGTCGGTGGCGGGGCGCGGGGTGCGGGCAGTGGTCCGCCGGGGGGTGGGACGCAGTGCGGGGAGCACGGAGGCGAGGGTCTCGTAGGCCGCGTGCCGCGGGTCGGCCGACGCCGTCGTCCGGGCCTCGCCGGGCTCGCCGGACTGGGCCGGGGCCAGTTCCAGTGCGCGCTCGGCGAGTTCCGCGAGCACCGCCTGAAGCTGCTCGAACCACGCCGCCACGTGCTCGTACGGCGTCGCCAGCACCTGGGCCTCACCCAGCCGCTCGACCGGCTCGGCCAGGCGTGCCGCGAGCCGTTCGGGAGTCCGGACGGTCTCCAGGTCGGCCCGCAGCGGGGCGAGGACCTGGTCCTCGACGTCCTCGATCAGCCTGCTGACCGGGCGCGGGGTCGGCACCTCGGGGGTCGGCGGCTCGTCGCCGGGTTCGCCCGGGGCGGCCGGCGCGGCGGTCCAGCGGCGGACCTCGTCGACGAGTTCCCGCAGCGTCGGCGGGGCCGACCGGGGCAGGGAGATCGCCGTGACGTCGTCCTCGCGGTCGACGCGGGCCCGCGCCACCGGCAGCAGCTTCCGTTCGCCGCCCGCCCGCTCACCGAAGACGAAGAGCAACTGGTCGCCGGCCCGGAGGGAGTCGGCGGTGCCCTCGACGAACAGCTCCGAGCGGCGTTCCAGGTCCGCCGGGGTGACGAGGGTGGGGCGCCGGCGCCGTACCTTCAGCTCGTTCCAGTCCCAGCGGGCCGTCAGGTCGCGGCCGGTCTCGAAGGTCAGGGACTCCTCGGAGGCGGAGGCCGGCACGCTGTGGCTGCGGGCGCCGCGGGGGACGACGACCGGCACCGTCTCGGCGCGCGGATCGCGTTCCAGGGTGTACGCCAGATGGGTCGAGGCGGCGACACCGGGGCGCGGCCGGTGACCGACCAGGCGGCCGAGCAGCACCAGGGAGCGGTGCTCGTTGGCGGTGCGGACGTAGGCCTCGTCGGCGATGCGCTCGGTGTGGAAGGCGAGCAGGTCGCCGAGGACGGCGGTGGCGTCGAGCAGGCCGATCGCCGGGTCGTCCGCGGTACGGACGGTCAGCCCGCGCAGCGCCGGGTAGGCGGGCGAGGCGAGGCGGTCGCGGAGGGCGGCCAGGAAGGAGCCGTACTCGGCGACGCGGACGTCGAGCGCGGTGCGGCCGGGCGGGTTGTGCGGCGGGGCCGGCGCGAGACGCTCGTCGTGGCCGCCGCACGCGCCGCCGCAGGAGCGGTGCTCGTCGCCGGTCACGGGGCTCCGGGTCCCCGGAGCCGTCGGGGTCTCCCGGCTTGCGTACGTCATCGGGCACCTCCCAGGGAAACCGCCAGGCGGCCGTTCTCCGGCCGGTCGGGGTCGTTGTCGCAGGTGGCGATCTCCAGCGGGCCGAGCCGCAGCACGCCGTCCTCCCTTTCTCCTCGGTCCTGCTCGAACAGCCGCCGCAGTCGCGTGACGTGCACGCTCTCGACGCCCGGGACGGCCGCGGCGACGGCGACCAGACGGCTCAGCCGGACCGGTTCGCCGAAGGTCAGCGCGTCCGGGTGGAAGAAGCCGCCGCGGCCGGCGCCGAGCACGCGGTACAGCTCGGCGAGGATCTGTCCGTGTTGGTGGCCGGGCGCGGCGCACACCGTCAGGGCGATGTCGAGCGGCACCAGGCGCGCGGGTCCGACCACGAGGTCGTGACCGATGCGCCGGTACGGCTCCAGGTCCTGCTCCACGAACTTCAGCAACCGCTCCGGCGGGGCGGCTTCGCCGTAGGCGTCGATCGCGAGGTGCGCCTCCTGGACGCTGCCGGTCCAGCGCAGCTCGGCGGCGGCGCGCTGCACTCCGGGCAGGGCGGCGGCGAGGGCGGCGTAGTCGGCGGCGGTGACCGCGCGCAGGCGGGTGCGGCGCAGGTCGAGCGGGGCGAGCTGGCGTACCTGCTCGACGGGTTCCGGTTCGGTGCCGCCGGTGGCGGGCAGCGGGTTGCGGACCACGGCGGCCGGCGGGGCCTCGCAGTCGTCGGTGATGACGAGGTGGTTGATGGCCTCCGCGCCGACGTTGCCCGCGCTGCCGCCGCCGAGCCGGTAGTGGAGGTGCAGGCGGGCGCCGGGGGTGGGGCGGGCGCCGTGCCGGCCGTCGCCGAAGCGCAGGGCCAGGCGGCCGTCGTCCTCCAGTTCGCCCACGAAGTGGCGGTCGCGCGGGCTGCTCGCGAGCAGGTCGCGGCGCGGCTCCCAGCCGCCGTCGGTGTCTTCGACGCGTACGGCGGGCAGGGCGTGGCGCGGGTCCTGGGTGAGGGCCGCGGCGGCCGGGCCGCGCAGCACGGGCTCGTCGGGGTGCAGTCCGGCCGCGTACGCCGGGCCCCAGCTGTGCGCGATCTCCCATGCGACGGGCCCGCCCAGGACCGTGCCCGCGCGGGCGCGGGCGGCGAGGACCTCTGCGCGGCGGAGCTTGGCGTCGAGCAACTGGTCGCTGCGGTGGAGCAGTTCCCGCAGGGCGCGGACCGGGTGCAGGCGCAGCTCGAGGCGCTCCAGGACCTTCAGGCCGTAGACGACGGCGAGTTCGGAGACCTCCTGGTCGCCGAGCCCGTCACGGTCACGGGCGCTGCGCCACAGCTCCACGAGCCGCTGCCGGACCCGCCCCGGGATCGCCGCGATCCGCTCGGCCTGCCCGGCGGCCACGGTCGCGGGGTCGGGGAACGGCACCGCCTGGGCGACGGGCGCGTGCCCGAGGACCGGCCGGAGGCGAGGCCGGATGCCGGGGTACACGGACTGCGCCAGCAGCGTCCGCAGCGCGGCGGCCTGGGCGTACGCCGTCCCCGGCACGACCCGCTCGTGCCGCTGGCCGGCGCGTTCCAGCCCGAGACCGGCGCGGGTGGTGGCGGCGAGTCCGACCACCTCGAACAGTTCGCGTACGTCGTCGGCGCGGAGGGCGTCGCCCGACTCCGTACGGTCGGTCAGGGCGTCGATGAGCCGCGCGGGCGCGTTGCCCTCGGTGCGGTCGGCGCAGCCGAACGCGAGCGGGGAAGGGTCGCAGTGGGCGGCGACGGCCGGCTCGGGCGGCACGGTGACCGTCTCCGGGGCGGGCAGGGTGCGGCCGTGGTCGACGAGGACGACATTGCCGCGGGCGAGGGTGACGTCCTCGACCGGCAGGCAGTCGCGGCCGCCCCGGGTGGTCAGGCGGAACGGGCGGCGCAGGGAGTCCTCGACGGCCCAGGTGACCTCCAGGACCGGCTGGTCCTCGATGCGGTCGACGGCCGGGGTGACGGAGGTCAGGCGGACCGCCTGGCGGTTGCTCGGGTCGGCGTCGCCGGGGGTGCCGGTGCGCGCGCCCCGCACCTCCTCCAGCACGAGCAGGTCGCCGGGTCGCAGGTCGAGCCGGCGGTCCCGGCAGGTCTCCGGGTCGGCCCAGGCGTCGCGCAGGGTCGCCGACGTGGCGCCCTTCGGCAGGGCGCACACCTCGCCGCCCCACGTCCACAGCCGGATCGCGTTGTGCGCGACCCGCAGCTGGAGCGGGTCGGCGGCGACGACCGGTTCGAACACCTCGACGGAGCCGCGTTCGTCGAGGTCGGCCAGGTCGGCGTCCCCGATGACGGTGCCCGGCTCGGGGCGGTCGTGCGGGTCGAGGGCGCGGACGTCCACGGAGGCGAAACGGAACGTGCCGGGGGCGAGGGTGCGGTCACCGGCGGTCTCGACGGTGACGTACGCCCGGGCGGTGCTGCCGTCGTGCATCGCGTAGTCGATGAGCCGGACGTGGCGGCGTACGGAGACCCGGCGGCGGGCCGTGTCCAGGTACGCCTCGGTCGCGACCGCGTCCTGCTGGTGGCTGATCTGGTCGCCGGTGTACGCGAGCAGCTCGACGAGCGTGGTGCCGAGGTCGGCGGGGCTGCGTTCACGCCAGTCGGGCGTGGTGAGCGCGAGCCGGTCGAGCAGGAGCTTGCGGATGGTGTCGTAGTCGCGGGCGGTGTAGTCGACGACCGGCGCCTCGGGGAACTCCAGCCGCACGTCGTGCCCGTCGGCGCAGTCGAACGGGGTCGGGCAGTCGGGCCGGAACGCGAAGGTGGCGCTGTGGTAGCGCTGGTCGAAGCCGCGGAAGGGTTCCGTGCCGGGGCGGCCGTACGGGTCGGTCTCGACCAGGGACAGGCGGTAGCGGGAGGTGTCGCCGGGCCGGTCGAGGGTGACGTGGAGACGGTCGTCGAGTTCCGGGTCGTCCTCGCGTTCGACGCTGACGTCGGTCGCGGTGATGCCGGTGACGCGGCGGCCGCCGTCGATGCGGACGTTCTGGGGCGTGAGGCCGTGCGGGGCCTTGCCGAGGAACGTGACCGTGAGCAGCAGCCCGTCGTCGCCGACCTCCACGGCGTCGATGCCGCCCAGTTGGGCGGCGCGCACCTTGGTCCGGCGGGGTGAGGTCGTGCTCGTCATGCGGTGGCCCTCCCCTCGAACACGTCCTCGCGCCGGGCGCCGGGGGCGCGGACGACGTAGGCGAGGTGAACGCGGACCACGTGGTCCTCGCTGGTCACGTCGAGGGCCTCCACGTCGATGAGGTCGCCGAGCCAGCGCTGGAGGGAGGCGTGGACGGAGAGCTCCAGGGTGTGGATCAGCTCGGGGCTGTTGGGGGCGAAGACCAGGTCCAGCAGGCCGCAGCCGAAGTCGGGGCGCATGACGCGTTCGCCGGGGCTGGTGAAGAGGAGTTGCTCGATCAGGTCGTGGACGTGTTCGGCGGGGGTGGCGTGGGCGGTGCGGCCGCGGCGGTCGGGGCGGAAGGGGAAGGCGATGTCGGTGCGGGGGTGGGTGCGGACGCTCATCGGGCGGCTCATCAGGGGTCGGGGGGTGGGCGGCCGGCTCGTCGGGCCAGGGGGGCCCGCCGGCTTCGCGGGACCGGTCGTCGGGGTGACAGGGCTGGTCATCGGGTGCCTCCCCTGGGGCGGCTCGTCGGACGGAGTGCGGGGCGGCTCACGGGACCGGGGGTGGGGCGGCTCATGGGAGTGGGGCGGCACATGGGGCCGCGGGTGCGCGGGGTCACGGGACCGGGGATGCGACCGTCCACGGAACCGCAGATGCGGCGGCCCACCGGACCGCAGGTGCGGCGGGTCACGGGACCGCAGATGCAGGGGCTCACCGGACCGCAGGTGCAGGGGCTCACCAGGCGGCTCGCGGGCGGGCTCATCGGACCGTGACCTTTCGCTGCGCGGACTGGACGACGGGTGGTCCCTGAGGGACGAAGGCCGCCGTGAGGCACTGGGCCGTGGAGGTGTCGAGCAGTACCGGCGTGCCGTCGACGGTGACGCCGGTGTCGGAGCCGGTCCAGCGGACCGCGACACAGGGCATGGGCACCCGGTCGACGGTGTGCGGGCAGCCGGTGACGACATAACTGTGCGCGGCGGTCGCCACCGGCACTCCGTCGATGAACACGGTCCCGTCGGATGTGGTCGCGGCGGTGGCTCGGCCGCCGTGCGGACAGCTGATCACGGCGGCCGCGCCGAGCAGCCCCCCGGATGTCCCGGACACTTCGCATCTCCCCCGTCTTCTGCTAACGCTTCGAGAGCACGGTCAACTGGCCCTCGTTGATGGTCACTTCACGTCCGCGCAGCACCACCTGGGCGCCCGCGCCGGTCGCGATGACCACGGCTTCCTCGGTGATACGGATGTACGCGCCGCCCTTGGCCTGGAGGAGGATCCCCTCCTCGGCACTGGGCGTGTCACTCATGACGAGCTTGTGCGCCAGCGGCGTCTGGACGACGACCGGCTTGTTCGGGACGTCGGCCCGCAGCTCACGCCGGGCATCGGGCGGCAGCTCCTCGGCCGCGCCCCACCAGCACCCCGTCCACACCGGGAAGCTGGGATCTCCCTGCTCGAACTCCACCCACACACCCGTGCCGGGCGGCGGTACGACGAACTGTCCCGACTCGGGCCCGGTGAACGGCAGGCAGGGCATAGCCCACGTGGACGGCTCGTCGCCGAGGACGTCCGGGACCTCGACGGTGATACGGCCGATACGCAGCGGGTCGTTGTTGTCCACGACCCGGCCGCGGTACTTGCCGAGGTAGCGGTTGCTGGGTGCCGCCATGCTGGGGTGCTCCTGAGGGGTGTTAGGGCCTGACGTGGTCGCTGCGGGCTTCGAGGCCCTCGCGGGAGAGCGTGAAGTTCTGCTGGAACGAGCCCGGCCGCAGGTTGTGCGTCACGGACTTGACGAAGTAGTCGCCGTCGTAGGCCCGTCCCGCGCCGCGTACGCCGACGAGCTGGCGGGGTTGCAGGATGTAGCCGTGCCGGTTGACGTCGAGCGAGCCGGAGCCGGAGACGACGTCGGCCGAGATCGCGGCCCGGGCGAGCAACTCCGCCTCGGCCTGCCCGCGTTGCTGCTTGGCGGTGCCGGACAGGGTGCGGCGCTTCAGGGCCGGCGTGGGGCGCCTGCCCAGGGGCGGGCGCAGCGGGCTGATCGGCGGCTGCGGCAGCAGGGTGGACAACCGGGTGTCCGGGTCCTGCCAGCGGGCCTGGGGTTCCTCACGGGCGGTGCCGTCGTAGGCGAACGTCAGCTGGTCGACGGTGGAGTTGGCGTCCATGTTCACGCTGAGGGCGTGCTGGCGGATGCCGAGGCGGACCTCCGGTCCCCAGCGGGCGGCGGACCGGCCGGGGGTGGGGCCGGGTTCGAGGTAGAAGGTGTATCCGTTGGCGCGGGCCAACTCGGTGACGTACTGCAGGTCGGTCCCGGTCTGGTAGTGCACACGGAGGTCCTGGTGCGGCGGCTGGGCCACCTTCTCGGTGTAGATGTCGGGCCGGATGCCGTAGTCGGAGTACCGGCGCAGGATGGCCAGGACCCGCTCGGAGGGCGGCAGGTTGGGGTAGCGGGCGGTGCGCTCCTCCAGGTCCATCAGGAGTGTGAGGTCCTCGCCGGTGACGGTGAGGGTGGAGTGCCCGGGCTGGTTGCTGGCGCCGACCTCCTGGCGTACGACGAGTCCGTCGAAGAGGACCTCGGTGGTGCCCTTGACGGTGACGGTGACGACGAGGCGGGTCTTGGGGTCGAAGAAGCCCTCGGGCAGCAGACGCCGGCTGATGATGCCGTTCTTGGTCATGTCGAAGGCCAGCTGGAAGCCGCTGCGCTCCCCCGCTGTCGCGGTGATCTGGGCCGACAGCAGGGCCTGGGTGACCTCGGCCGGGACGGGCCGGACGAGTCGCGGCCCCATCTGGAGCGTGACGTGGACGGGGCCCTGCCCCACGGGCATGTCAAACACGCCGGTCGCCCCGGGGGAAGCCGCCGTCGAGCGGGATGTCGACGACCCGGCCGGCCTCGTCGGTCAGCTCCCGGGGGTCGAGTACGGGGTTGGCGTCGGCGATCTGCCACCACTGGGCCGGGTCGCCGAAGTAGCGCTGTGCGAGGAGGTCGGGGCGGTCGCCGGCGGCGACGGTGTGCTCGCGCGTTGCCTGGTCGCCGTCGAGCGGGGGCAGCAACCGCCGCTTGGTGTAGCGCACTTCGGTGCCGTCGGGCCTGCGGTGGACACCTGTCTCGGCGTCGTGGTAGCGGCTGGTCCGGGGGTAGGGGTGGGCGCCCGGTATGGAGTCGAAGGCGTTCTCGTAAGGCTCGATGCCGGCCATGTGGGTTCAGCCCCTTCCGCTCAGTACGCCGGTGCCGCCGAGGCCGAGGGCGCCGGCACCGCCGCCGCGCGCGGCGGCCGCGAGCCGTTCCTTCTGCGCGAGGTGTGCCATGTACAGGTCGGCGCCTCGGTGCCCGGCGGGCAGGTCGCTGACCGTGAGGATCTTCATGCCGATGCCGAGCGAGGCCCGGATCGGGTTGAGGTTCACGTCGAAGGCGGACTCGTTGACGGACAGCTCGGTCAGGCGCACGGGCATGACTCGCTTGCTGCCCCAGGTGAACAGGGTCAACGGCATCTCGATCGGGCTGATCTCGATGGTCCCCTTCTCCGCCAGCCGGCTCGCCGCGCGCAGCTGCGCGGTGGTCGGCTGCACGAGCATCTCCAGCGTCGCCAGCTGCGGATGGATGCCGTCGGGCGCGGCGATCTCGAACTGGTCGGTGGCGTCGATCTCGGCGGTGAACTTCCAGGTCTCCTGGGCGGGCCCCTTCAGCCGAAGCGCCTCGTTCCGGTCCCCGCTCCCGGTCCCCCCACCACCGGCGTCCCCACTGTCCCCGGCGGACTGCGGCGCGACGCTCCGCTCCAGGGTGTCCGGGTTGAACTGCAGCACGATGATGCGCTGGGGGGTGCCGGTGTCGGGGTCGACCACCACCAGGCCGGAGCGGATGGGTTTGGGGATGTCGGCGTAACGGGTCACGTGTCCTCCTGTCCGGTGCGTCAGTACTGGATCCGTGTGGTCGACACCGAGCAGCTGTCGCACCAGAAACCGAAGAGCAGCCCTTCGAAGCCCATCGGACCGAAGAGCGTGGGGCCGCTGTCCACGGCCGTGAGGAAGGGCATGAAGTTTCCGCACTCCGGGCAGATGGGGTGCGTCTCGGGTGACGGCCATCGAGGCAGACCGCCGACCTGGTGCTGGGAGCGTCCGGGGATGGCGGGGATGCTCACACCCACCTGGTTGGGCTGCTTCTCCAGCACCATGGACCGCTCGCCGCCCGGCACGAGACGAGCCGCACCGGCTGCTGGGCCCTGTGGCGAGAAGTACACGTGCGTACCGTTCGGAGTGAACCGCACGGTCAGCACATCGACTTCGTCGCAGTCGCAGGTGAACCAGAAGAATGACGGGTCCCCACTCAGGTCCTGGGGCAGCGCCGCGACCGAGAGGGACAGAAGGCGTTCCGCCGGCCTGCGGCAACGTGCGCACAGGGGGACGTCCTCGGCGTAGTCGCCGCCCATGACGTGTGGAGCCACATCCTTGTCCGCCACGAAGCCCATCAGCGCCGGACCGAACCCCGCACCGGCTCCGGTGTCGGGCAGACGTCCCGCGAGCGGCATGAGCCACTCCCAGTCCTCGGGGTCGTCCACATCGTCGCGTACAGAAGCGATCAGTTCAGCGGCGCGCGGTGTCCGGATGAGCGCGAGGGCCTGCAGGTCGTCGAGATCGCGCTCCTCACGCCACCTGGCCAGGAGGGCGTCGGCGAGTTCGTCGGGAGCCCCCGAGAGCAGGGCGGCCCGGGCGATGTCGAGGTCGATCCGGTCGGCATAGGGACGCACCCGGTCCGGGTGGTGGACCGCGAGGGAGAAGATCACTGACGTCAGAGGCGACTGCGGGTCGGCGGCCCCCAGATAGTCCCGCACGAAGGCATCGACGAGGGACTCCGGAAACCAGGGCACGAGCCGGGCGGCTGCCTGGGCGGGTGCACCGCTGCCCCGCAACCCTTCTGCGGCACGCGCCTTGTCGGCACCGGAGTCCGGCACCAACTCCAGGAATGAGGTCAGGTATTCGGCCAGTCCGACATCGCTGACGTCCTTGAGGCATTCGACCGCAAGGGGCACACCCTGGGATCCGGCTCGGGCGAGCAGCCCATTGATGCGTTCCGCTTTCTCGGTGACCGAGAGGTCCGGATCGAAGGCGATCGCCTCGATCTGCTCAGTCGGTGTCATTTCTTGCCTTCTCCCAGTAGTGCAGCAACAGATCGTCGATCCTGTCGGAGTACTCGATTTCTTCTCGGTCGGTCAGCCGCTTGTAATGCAGGATCATACTGTAGACCTGACTCTTCACCAGCAAGTTCTTCTTTTCCCAGCTCACCAGATAAAATCTGAAATCATCCTCGGTCGCCCTGGCCAAATCCCTGGAATCGAGAAGGATTTGCTGCTCGGTGTTGCGTGATCCATGCGTGCGCGAACCGCCTTCCGGATCGGCCTTCCGGTATTCGTGCTCCTTACCGGTCACCATCAGCGTCAGGGCTTCACGATAGAGCTTTTCCGCCTTCTCTCCACGTTTTATCGCACCCTGCGAAGTCACCGTGATGAATTTCTCCGTCTTCAGCAGATCGATGATCTCCTGATCGCTGAGCTTCCGGTTCTGTGCCTTCTCTTCCCGGGCGATGGACTTTCGCTGCGCGGCGAGGATCAGTGCGGCGCCCGAAGGTATGTGGTCGGGGGTGAGCTTGTCGCCCGCCACCTCACGCTGCTTGGCTTTGCGGAACGTCAGGCTCTCGCCCTTGCTGACCGGCCCCGCGCGGCGGCCTCGCCGCTTCCCACGGCCCGGCAAGGGTGCCGCGAGAATGCTCCTCAACTCGGGAGACAGGGCCTTGGGCGGCTCCGGGACGGCTGTCCCGTCGGTCCCGTCGGGCGTCCGGTCGTGCCGGCCGGTGGTCCGGTCGGCCACGCTCATGCGCTCCCGCAGCTTTCGGGCCTCGGTCGCCTCCAGCTTGCGCGCGTCCTCACGGGCCTGGGTGACGCCCGATCCTTCGATGAGCGAGTCGTGACTGTGGAACGGGAGCACCATTCCGCGCGGGTTGAGCTCGGCCATGAGCCGGCCCCGGTCGGCGCCGTCGAGAAGGAGCGCCGTGAGCCGGTACCACGTACGCATGCCGGTCAGTACAGGGTTCAGAACCCGCTGGGGAACGCCCACGGACAGCAGCCCGTAGAGCTTGGGCCGGATGCGCGCGATGATCTGCTGGAGCCGGAGTTCCTTGGACTCCTTGGAGTCCTCCTCCTTCTTCCTCCGGGCCTTCTTCTCCTGCCTTTCCTGCTGCTCCTTCCTGGAGTGCCTGTCCTTCTTCCTGCTGTCGTCGCGCGGGCGCCTCTTCGGGCCCCGGTCCCCGGCTCCGGGATTGCGGCGATTTGTGTGCTCGGGGTGCTTCTCCTTGCCTTCCTTGGGCCGGGTCGGGTCCTGGTCCTTCGGGCGGTTCGGGTCCCGGTCGGGGCGGCGGCTGCCGTCAGGGCGATCCTCCGGCCCCGGGCGCGTGGGGTCCTGGCCCTCCTTCGGGCGCGTGGAGTCCCGGTCCGTGCCGGGTCGGTTCTGCGGCCCGTCACCGGTAGGGCGGGGGGAGTTGTGGTTGTCACCGGTGCGGGCGGGAGACGGCCTGTCGGTCCCCGAGCGGGCCGGATCAGGCCGGATGTCCCTGGGCCTGTTCGGGGATTCCCGCTCCGGCCTGGGGCGTTCGGGGGAATCCGGTCGGGGGCGTGCCGGGGTGGAGGCGGCGCTGTTGCGTGGGTCCGGCTTGCCCGGCTGGGGGCGGCCTCGGTCCGTCGGGCGGCCCGGGCCGCCCGGGCCGGTGGCCCGGCCCGTGGGGCGGCCGGTGGCCGGGCCCGTGGGGCGGGGGCGGTGGGGAGCCGCCGGGGCCTTCGCGGTGCCGGGGCCCGGGCGGGTGGGCGTCGGTGCTTCCGGTGTCGGCTGCTCGTTCTTCGGGGCGCCGTGGTCGTCCGTACCCGCCGCGCCGGGCTTCTTGCCGGTGTTCCTGCCCCTGCCCAGGCGCTCCGCCACCCCCTTGAGGCGGCGGCCCACCTTGGCGACGTACTTGCCTATGCCGGACAGGAGGGCCTCGTAGGCCAGTTCGAGGAGGGCGACGATGCCGGCGGCGATGGCCTTCGCGAAGAGGATGCCCGCGCCGCCGGAGCGGACGGCCTTGAGCCAGTCGAGGACCGCGCCGAACGCGCGGAGGATCTCGCCGAGGGCGCCGATGGCCGTGCGGATGGCGTCGATGACAGCCATCACCCAGCCGGCGCCGGGGATCAGTTTGGCGATGACCTTGGTGATGACGATCTCGCCGATGATCAGGGGAAGTTGCGGGACTATCGCGTCCCAGGTCTCCTTGACGATCTGTTCGAGGGTGATACCGCCCTTGATCAGCTTGTCCAGGACGGCCCGCGGGACGCCCAGGATCTCCTCGATCTTGGACTGGAACCACTCCTTGACCGCCGACCTGACCTCGCGGAAGAGGTGGTTCTTCGCGCCGTCCACCGCGGAGTTCTTCGCGCCGCCGAGCCAGCCGCCGGGATCGGAGAGGAAGTCGACCGCGATCAGCATGAAGTCGCCGAGCGCGCTCAGCAGGCCGGAGGCGAAGTCCATGATCGCCTTCACCGCGGCCACGACCGCCTGGACCGCGGCCAGGAGAGTCTTCTTCAGGAAGTCCAGAATGCTGCTGAGCAGCTTGCCGATGGCGTCGAGCAGGTCGGTGATCACCTGCTTCAGGGCCTGGGCCAGGCGGTTGACCAGCGCGATCGCCGCCGCGATCAGGTCGGTGATGAACTTGCGGACACGACGGGCCAGTTCGACGACCGCGCGGACCATCGCCTTCGCGAACTCGATCAGGTCCGTGATGAACTTCTTGATCGCCTCGACGATCCCCTTGCGGGCCTCGTCGATCCAGCGCTCGACCGTCTCCTTGAAGGTGCGGATGAAGCCGACGACCGCGTCCCGCGCCGCCCGGATCACCCGGACGATCGCGTTCTTGATCTCGATGACCTTCTGCTTGATCCAGTCGAAGGCCTTCGTGATCCAGTTGCCGGACTCCTGGACGGAGGCGTCCTTCTTCTGCTCCGCCTCCCGTTCCGCCTTGTCGCCCTCGTCCTTGATCTTCTTGTCGCTGCCCTCCTTCTCCTTCTCGACGTTGTCGTCGGTCTTCTTCTCCTGGTCCTCGACGTCCTTGCGGACCTGGTCGTGCCGCTGCGTCTTCCTGTCGCCGAGGCCCCGCAGTTCCTCGTCCTGCTGCGTACGCCAGTCCTCGCGCTGGGCGGTGACCTCGCCCATCGCCTTCTCGCGCTCGCCCGCCTGCGTCCGCGTGTTCGCCGCGATCTCGGCGTCCACCTGCTGCTGGTGCTTGTCCTGGGCGCCCCGGAAGTCGCGGTCCTTGGCCTGCCGGCCCTCCGAGACGCCCTTCTGCCCGTCCGAGAACGCCGCCTGGAACTGCGGCCCCCGTTCGTGCTCCGCCACCTCGGACGCCGCCTCCGCCGGTACGGCACCGCCGGCGCCCGTCGCCCCGACGCCCTCACCACCGCCGCCCTTGCCGCCCGGCACCTGGGCGGTGAGCTGCTCCTTGGGCGCGTTCGGATAGACCTGGTCCTCGCCCATCGCACGGCCCGAGTCGTCACGCGCCGTCGACACGGTCTGCTGCCCCTTGGCGTCGACGTGCCCGCTCTGCTCCCCGGCCTTCTGATCGGCCGCACCCTGCATCTGCACGCCGGGCGCGTTGCCCGCCTGGGCCTGCCTGAGGGCCTCGTCCTTCGTCGGCAACCCGGCGAACTTGGCCGCCAGTTCCTGCGCGTCCACCTCGAAGCCGAGCCAGCTCGCCACCTTGCCGATGCCGAAGCCCAGCGCCATCTTGAACGTGTCCCAGCCGCCCGGCTCCTCGGCCTTCTCCGCCTCGATCTGGCCCTCGGGCGCCTTCTCGCCGGTGACCTCCGCGTGTCCGCGGTCCGGTTCCTGGGCCTGCTGGGCCGGGTCCTGCGAGTACTGCGCCGGGGCGTCCGCCCTCGGCCTGCCCTGAAGGGTCTGCGGGGCGCCCGCCGGGCGTTCCATCGAGGGGGGCGCGGCCGCCAGCGTCCGGTGCTCGTCACCGACCGTGCGGTCCACCGCGCCGCCCACACCGCCCATCGCCTGAAGCGCCTTGTGCGGCTTGAGCTTCGCCGCCGTGGCGAGGCCCGCTTCGGGGGAGACGCCGGAGAGGTCCGGTGCGGGGGCGGAGCCCTTCTTGCCCTTGCCCCGCCCGGCGGGGGCGGCACCCCGGCCTCCGCCTCCGCCTCCTCCCCCACCGCCACCGCCCGTTCGGGCCGGTGAGGGCTTCTCGGCGGCCGGCGCGCTCTCCGGTGCCGCCTCGGGGGCGGCAGACGCGGGAGCGGCAGCGGGCACCGGTGCGGACTTCGGTGCGGGTGCGGGGGATTCCGCACGGGTGCCGGACGCGGCTTCGGCGGTGGTTCGGGGTTCGGTGCGGGGCTCGGTCTCGGTACGTGGTTCCGGGTTCGATTCTTCACGCGGCTCAGGTCCCGGTTCCGTACGAGGCGCCGAGTCCGTACGGGACTCCTGGGCCGCCGGGGCCTGCGCCGCCGCACCCGCACCCGTCCCCGCGTCCGCGGGACCCGCCCCCGCCTCGGACTGCGCCGACCGACCGCCCGCCGCCTGCGGGGACTCCTTCTCCGGAGCCGCCGGTGCGTGGTCGCCCGCCGCCGCGGTGCCCTTCTCCTCCTTGGCGGCGGACTCCTTGACCGCGCTGCCGCCCTCGGACTTCGACGCCGCCTTGTTCGGCGCCTCCTGCACGGTGGTCTGGGCCGCGACCGGACCCGCCTTGGGGTCGTCGCCGTGCTTCGGGTCCCGGGCGCCGGTGGTGGGGGCGGTCGGGGGCGCGGCGGCCCGCTCGACGGCCGGGGCACCCGGCGCGCCCGCGCCCTGCGGTCCGCCTTCGGTTTCCGGGGCCGAGGACCCGGCGTCCTCCGCCGTGACGGTCTCCTCCTCCGCTTCCGCCTCCGTCGCCGCGTCCTCCGCGTCCTCCGCCTCCCGCTCCGCCTGCACCTGGTCGGCCCTGGTGGGCTGTGGCGCGGGGAAGAAAGGGACGGAGGGGGACGCGGACGACGACGGGTCCAGCTCGTCGGCGGTCGGTACGCCGGAGACGTCCAGGTCGTCCTTCGGCAGGAAGTCCTCGGGCTGGAGCTTCACGTCCCAGGCGCTCGGCTCCTCTCCCCCGACCTCGACCTCGGACTCGCTGCCGGTGCCGAAGGGGTCCTCGTCGGTCTCCTCCTCCTGGCCTTCGAGGTCCTGGTCGCGCCGGCCGTCCAGGGTGCTGAACGCGCCGGGCAGCTGGGTGTCCTTGCCGGACGCGGCCGGCGAACCGGCCGGCCTCCGCTGACCGCGCCTGTCCTGCGGCCTGACCTGCCCGCCGGCGACAGCTGCCTCGGCCGCGCCCGGGCGGTTGCGCGCCGCCGACTCCTCCTTGCTCGCGGCCGGCGTCTCCTGCCGCTCGGTCGCCTCCTGACCGCCGGCCTCCTTCTCCTTGCCGCCGGCCTCCTTCTCCTTGCCGCCGGCCTCCTTCTCCTTGCCGCCGGCCTCCTTCTCCTTGCCGCCGGCTTCCTGCTCCGGCCTGGCTGCTTCCTGCTCCGCCCTGTCGGCCTGCTCCTCCTGCTGGCCGGACCGCGCCTGCCCGGCCAGACCGCCCTTCTCCTGGCCGCCTTCCGCACCCGACGGCCGCGTCCCGCCGGACGCGGCATCGGGTCCGGCCGTGGACGCCCCCTGCGCCCCCTCCGGCGCAACCCCTTCCTTCTCCGGCCCTGCCGTCATCTCCGGCGTCCGCTCCTCCGTCCGCCGTTCGCGCGCGGCCCGGTCGGCGCGCTCCCGCTCGGCCCGCACCTCCTCGGCCAGGTCCGGTGCGAGCGCGGGAGCCTCGTGGGCGTCCCGTTCCAGGCCGTCGTCGGCGAAGTCGTCGTACGCCTCGATCTCGTCGACGAGGTCGAACACCCGGTCCTGCTCGGAACCGAGCAGCCTGCTCTCCAGGCGTATCAGGACGCCGTCGAGCAACTCTCCCGGCAGCCGGGCGAGTTGCTTGCGGGTGCGCTTGGACAGGTCCTCCGGGTCGCTGCGCAGCGAGCGCACGACCGAGTTCGTGAGCCGGTCAAGGAGGGTCGCCGGGTCGACGGCCTCGGTGCGACTGCGGTCGGCGTCGACGGTGGCGTAGCGCAGCCAGCCCGGGGTGGCCTGGCCCTCCTCGATCTCGGGGGCCTCCCGGTCGCGCACGACGTCCTGTGCCGCCGACTCCGCCTCCCGCTCGATCGCCTGCTGCGGCAGGCTGACGGCGCCGGGTTCGCGTCCGGCGCGCAGGGCGCCGAGACCGTGCGGGTTCTGCACGGTGTGCAGCAACTCGTGGGCGAGCAGGCGGCGGCCCTCGTCCGTGCCGGGCTTGAAGGCGCCCTCGCGGAAGAAGACGTCCTGGCCGACCGCCACCGCGTCCGCGCCGAGCAGTTCCGTCAGTTTCCCGGCGTCGCGGCCGGTGTGCAGCCGGACCCGGCCCAGGTCGTGGCCGAGCCGCTCCTCCATGTCCCGCCGTACGCCGGGGTCGAGAGGCTGGCCGGCGCCGCTGACGATGGTCTTGGGCTCGGGCGTACGGGACTTGGCGGCCTGCTCCCTGCGCTTGCGCCGCCGCTGCTCGGCCGACTGCTCGGAACTGTTGTCCTGCGTCTGTGAGTTGCTCACCGGGTCACCTCCCCGCGGCCGCTCAGCCCGTCGTGCACCGCGCGCGCCAGTTCCTGCCCGAGGCGACGGGCGGTGAGGCCGGCGGGCAGGGGTGGCAGCCCGGACAGGGCGTCGAGCGTGACCGGTCCGTCCGTGGCCAGCGGCACCCCGCGTTCCCGTACCAGCCGGGTCAGCTCGTGTGCGAACTCCGCGGAGACCCGCTCCGCGTCGACGCGGAAACCGCGCAGGGCGAGTTCACCGATCTCCACGCGGATCACCGCGGGCTCGCTCGCCGAGAGCCGGTTCGCCGAGGGCCGCGGCGCCGACGTCCCGGCCTCCGCCATCCCGGTCCCCGGCGGTCCCTTGGTCACACCCATCCGCGGACCTCCGTCGGCGTCAGGGACCGCTCCAGCTTCAGGTACTCGGTGCGCGCCGCCGCGAGCATGTGCCGCATCTGTAGGCGGTCGTCCTCCTCGGCGGCCAGGAACGCCCCGGACAGGGCGATGTTGCGGATCGAGCCGCCCGCGACCGTGAGCTGGGCGAGCAGGTCGCAGTCGATGTCCTTGACCGGGGCCTGCGGCGGCAGCACGCGGCGCCAGATCTCCGCGCGCTCGTGCTCCGCGGGGAAGGGGAAGTCGACGACGAAGCGGATCCGGCGCAGGAAGGCGGTGTCGAGCGCCTTCTTCATGTTGGTGGTGAGGACGGCGAGGCCCCGGTAGGCCTCCATCCGCATCAGCAGATAGCTCACTTCGAGGTTGGCGTACCGGTCGTGGCTGTCCTTGACCTCGCTGCGCTTGCCGAACAGCGCGTCCGCCTCGTCGAAGAGGAGCAGCGCGCCACCGCGCTCGGCGGCGTCGAAGACCCGGCGCAGGTTCTTCTCGGTCTCGCCGATGTACTTGCTGACCACCTGGGACAGGTCGATGACGAACAGGTCGAGGCCCAGCTCCCTGGCCATGACCTCGGCGGCGAGCGTCTTGCCGGTGCCCGAGCCGCCCGCGAACAAGGCGGTCACACCGAGCCCCCGGCGCAGGGTGCCCGCGAAGCCCCACTCCTGGTGGACGGTCGGCCGCTGCCGTACATGCGCGACGATCTCGCGCAACACGGCGACCTGCCGTTCGTGCAGCACCAGGTCGTCCCAGCCGGCCTGCGGTTCGATGCGCCGGCCCAGCTCGTCCATGCCGACCCGGGCCTCCTGCATGCCCGCCCGCCAGGCGAGTCCCGCGACGTCCAGGTCCTCCTCGCCGGGCAGGTCGCGCCGTACCGTGGCGGCGGCGGACCTGACGACGTGCGGCGGCAGCTGGAACTGGGCGACCAGGGAGCGCAGTTCGCGTTCCTCCAGGTCGACGTCCCCGAACGCCTCCGACCACAGGGCGAGTTGCTCGTCGTCGTCGAGCCGGGGCACCGTCACGCGCGCCCCGTGCGGACGGTCGGAGCGCAGCGGATCCTCGCTGGACACCACTACGGGTACGGCCGCCCCGGCCAGGAACGCCTCGGTCGCCGCCCGCTGGTCGCGGTCCAGTTCGCCCACCTCGACGAGGAGCGCGGCCGGCAGCAGGATCGCCTCGCGCTGCCACAGCCGGGCCAGCCGGTCCCGTCCGGCGGGGTCGGTGGGCAGGTCCTCGGCGCTCGTCGTGTACAGCCCGAGCCCGCACCGGCTCGCCGCGGCGGCCGCGATGTCGGCCCGGCTGCGCAGGTCCCCGCCGGTCACCTCGACGAGCGGTGGTACGTCCGGGCCCGGGGCCGTCGTCCAGCCCGCGGCGACCCGGTTCGCGGCCAGGTCGTACGACGGCGGCAGCCGGTCCGGGGCCGGGGCGCGCCGCACCTGGCCGTGCAGCCGGGCGTCCAGGTAGGGCGAGCCCAGCAGGAAGTGCAGGATGCGCTCGTCCAGCCGGAGCCGGGACGTGGTGAGCCGGGTCTCGTCGTCCAGTTCGGCGATCCGCCAGCGCCGCAGCGGTGCCACCGGCGTGAGCGCGCTCCAGTGCGGCTCGGCCAGGGCGGCCAGGGCGAGGCTGAACGTGGGGTGCGCGCGCTCCGGGTCACCGCTGGCGGCGGCACACCGGGCGGCCGTCGTGGGCTCCAGTTCCTGGGCGGCGGTGAGCAGGACGAGGTCGCGCTCGAAGGGAGTGAGCCCGAAGCAGGCGACGAGGGCATCGAGGGGGACGGCGGACGGCCGTACGGGGTCGAGGGAGGCGGTGACCCGGGACCGGGCCGCCTCCGCCCGGTCGGCACCGGAACCGGCGTCCACACCGGAGCCCCCGCCCGGTTCGGCGTCCGTACCCGGCTCGGTGGCGTGCACCGCGTGGGCGTCCACGCGGGCCAGGACGCGGCGGATCTCCGCGGCGAGCGCGGCAAAGTCACCGCCGATGGCCGCCGTGTCGTGCGTCCCCATGTCCTCACCTGCCCCCGTAGTTCCCATGCCGCCTCAGTGCTCCGTCTTGTCCGTGTGCTCGGCCTTCTCGGCCTTCGCGCTCTTCTCGCCCGTCCCGCTCTTCTCGGCCGTCTCGGTGCCCTTCGGGTCGCCGGCGGAGGCAGCGCCCGCCCCGCCCCTGGATGTCGACCTGCGTGTCCTGGCCGGTGCCTTGGCGGCGGTCTTCGCCGGCGCCTTCGAGCGCGTCGCGGACCTGGCCGGCGCCTTCGCGGTCTTCTTGGCGGGCGGCGCCGTGGCGGTGGCCTCGGCCGGAACAGGCGTCATCTCCCGCGCCCCGTCCCCGGCACGCGTCCCCTCCCCCGGCGTCCCGGACCCGGACCCGTCCCGCGGGCCACCCCCCGGCCGCGGTGCTCCCGGCGCCCCGAACGGCAGCACCCGCACGTCCGCCCGGTCCACGGGCCTGCGCGGCGCGGGAATCTCCCGCCCGTCGATGAGGACCAGCGACGCCTGGTAGACCAGGGACAGCGCGTACGGCGTCTGGTGGAGCATCCCCCACAGCTTGGACGTCTCGTCGATGTCCATCACGGTCGGCGTGAACCGCACCCGCTGCGCCGCCTCGGCGAGGTCACTGGCCGCCAAGTAGGGCTTCTCCCCGGCGAGTTCGATGATGTCCTTCGGCAGGATCGGGATCTCGTGCAGCGTGCGCACCACGGAGCCGATCAGCCGCTGCCCGACGAGTTCGTTCTCGTCGCCGTACGCGCTGATCAGGTAGTACAGGTCGAGCGCGGCGGCGGGGCGCCTGACCGCCGTGCCGTCGCCCGCGCGGGTCGGCAGGTCGTTGTTGCGCTGCGAGACGTTGGGCGTGACCTGGTACAGGAAGACCGAGATGGTGGGCTGGTCGAGCGCGGGTTCGGCGGGCGGCCTGCGCGCCTCGACCTTCACCGCCATGTCGGTCTCGGGCCCGATGTTGGTCTCGATCAGCAGGGCGAGGGCCTGGGTCACATGGGCGATGGCGAGTGCGTTGCTCATGGCGTGAGTTCCTCGGTCCCTGTCGTCCTGATGCTTGCTGTGCCGCTCATTCGCGCCCCCGGGCCAGGTACTCGGCGAGGCTCAGCGTCGTCCCCGGCCGCCGGTTCGCGGACGGGCGCTGCCGGTTGCCGTCGGACGGCCCCGGTGCCGCCGTCACTTCCAGCCGCCCGATCTGCACCTGCACCACCTGCTCGGGCGTCCGCCCCGACCGGCGCGCGGCGGCCTGCCGTACGGCGTCCCGGGCCGCCGCCGTGTCCGCGGCCCGGGGCCGCGCGGCGGACGGTGCGGTGGGCAGGGCGCCCAGCGCGCCCGGGGTGATGGGCGCGGACGCCGCGGCCGGGTGGGCGGCCGGCTCGGGTCGCGCCGCGCGCCGCACCGCGTCCGGTACCGGCCGGGCG
>NZ_JBHWJQ010000047.1:0-61840 GCF_042731435.1 Streptomyces sp. NPDC059861
CGAGGACTTCGTAGAAGACGGCACGTTTGAACCACTCGGGGTCCCGGTCCTTGGCGGGGGTGTCCTCGAAGGTGTCCGGCACGGGCTCGTTGACGGTCATGACGCTGCTGACCCTCCGTTCTGCGGCGAGACGGGCGGCCTGTGGACATGGAGCACGTGGGCGGGAGCCCGGCCGGGCTCCAGGCGCACATAGTTGGTGCTGCCCCACTGATAGGTCTCACCCGTCAGTTCGTCGTGCACGGACACGGAGGCGTGCCGGTCCAGGCCGAGTTGCGGCATGTCCAACGAGACCGTGGCCTCCTGGGTGTGGTGCGGGTCGAGGTTGACGACCACCAGGACGATGTCGGAGCCGGTGCGCTTGCTGTACGCGATGACCGCGTCGTTGTCCGTGTGGTGGAACCGGAGGTTGCGGATCCCGTGCAGGGCGGGATGGTCGCGCCGGATCGCGTTGAGCCGCGTGATGAGGGGGGCGATGCTGTGCGGGGCGTCCCAGTCACGTGGCTTGAGCTGGTACTTCTCCGAATCGAGGTACTCCTCGCTGCCCTGTCGCAGGGGGACGTTCTCGCAGAGTTCGTAGCCCGAGTAGACGCCCCAGGTGGGGGAGAGGGTGGCGGCGAGGACGGCACGGGCCTCGAAGGCGGGCCGGCCGCCGTGCTGGAGGTGGGCGTGCAGGATGTCGGGCGTGTTGACGAAGAAGTTGGGCCGCATGTACGCCGAGGCCGGACCGGAGAGCTCGGTCAGGTACTCCGTCAGTTCCTGCTTGGTGTTGCGCCAGGTGAAGTAGGTGTACGACTGCTGGAAGCCGATCTGGGCCAGGGTGTGCATCATCGCGGGGCGGGTGAAGGCCTCCGCCAGGAAGATCACGTCCGGGTCGGTGCGGCCCACGTCGGCGATGACGCGTTCCCAGAAGACCACCGGCTTGGTGTGCGGGTTGTCGACGCGGAAGATGCGCACGCCGTGGGACATCCAGTGCCGCAGCACCCGCAGCGTCTCGGTGACCAGGCCGTCCATGTCCCGGTCGAAGGCGAGCGGGTAGATGTCCTGGTACTTCTTGGGCGGGTTCTCCGCGTAGGCGATGGAGCCGTCGGGGCGGTGGTGGAACCACTCCGGGTGCTTGTCCACCCAGGGGTGGTCCGGTGAGCACTGCAACGCGAAGTCGAGTGCGATCTCCAGCCCGTGGGCCCTGGCCTGGGCGACGAACCAGTCGAAGTCGTCCAGGGTGCCCAGGTCGGGGTGGACGGCGTCGTGCCCGCCCTCGGACGAGCCGATCGCCCACGGCACGCCGACGTCGTCCGGTCCGGCGGACAGCGCGTTGTTGGGGCCCTTGCGGAAGGTGCTGCCGATCGGGTGGATCGGCGGCAGGTAGACCACGTCGAAACCCATCGCGGCGATCGCCGGGAGACGCCGCGCGGCGGTGCGGAACGTGCCGTGCGGGCGCTCCCGCGTTCCCTCGGAGCGGGGGAAGAACTCGTACCAGGACCCGAACAGCGCCCGCTCCCGCTCCACCAGCAGCGGCAGCGGCTGCGACGCGGTCACCAACTCCCGCAGCGGATACCGCGCGAGCACCGCGTCCACCTCCGGCGTCAGCGCCCCAGCGAGGCGGGTGGCGACCGGCAGCGAGTCGTCCCGGAGGGTCCGCGCGGCGGCGAGCACGACCTTGCGGGCCGCGCGTTCGGGTACTCCGGCGGCGGCCCGCTCGTACAGTTCGGCGCCCTCTTCGAGGACCAGCCCGGTGTCGATGCCCGCCGGCACCTTGATCCCGGCGATGTGCCGCCAGGTGGCGACGGGATCGCTCCACGCCTCGACGGAGTACGTCCACAGGCCCACGGCGTCCGGAGTGACCTCGGCGCCCCAGCGGTCGGTGCCGGGGGCGAGTTCGCGCATCGGTGTCCAGGGGCCGGGGCGGCCCTCGGGATCCCGCAGGACGACATCGGCGGCGACCGCGTCATGTCCCTCGCGGAACACGGTGGCCGTGACCTGGAACGTCTCTCCGGGCACGGCCTTCGCCGGGCGCCTGCCGCACTCCACGGCGGGATGGACGTCCCGGACCGGAATGCGGCCGATGGCCTCAGTCGTACTCATGGGTCTCACCTCCGTCGTACTCGAAGCCGGGCCCCTCGGCCCGGCTCGGGATACTGCACCTGAAAAGGGGGCTAGAGCCCCGCCCGGGAACGCTTTCCCGAGGGAGGTCCCCTCCGGGGGACCCGGCCCGGACGCGGTCGGCAGGTCTCGTCCCGCAGGTAGGTGGCCAGCGTCGTGCGCAAGTAGCGCTCGGCCGCCTCGGCGGCCTCACGCGCGCAGCGCTTTCCCATCAGCACGCAGAGGGTGTAGCCCGAGTCCTCGAAGCCGGTCCGCACCGCGCTGTCGGTGGGGGCCGCGAGCGTCGCACGCTCCCAGGCCCGGTACCGCCGCAGCTGCCGGGTGACCTCGGCTCTGGCTGGTAGCAGCATGGCGCCGTTCACCTTCCGGGCGCTCGATGGGCACGTTCCCGACGGTCGGGCCGGCGGCCGTGCCCGCGAGGGGGCACGGATCCGTTACGGCGATCGAGGCACCTTCACTCATGGTGCACGTACGACGACTCAGCGTCTTGTTAGAGCTTCAACCATCACGATGGTTCGCTCGTGTTGCACGAATGGACTAGCACCCGCACTGTAGTTGTGACTCCGAGGCGAACAGTGCTCACACTTCGTGTTCGGGGATCGGCTTGCGAGGGCGAGGGTGCGAGAGCCTCGCCGGTGAGGAGCCACGATGAAGACCGCAGTGCCCTGCTACTACCACCTCGACGTGGAAGTCAGCCCGGAACGCGTCGGACAGGTCAGCCGCATCCTCGCGGCCCACCTGAAGTACTGGGACCTCGACCCGCTGGTCAAGCCCGTCTGCGGCAGCGCCGAGCTGCTGCTGAAGGCCATCGACGAGCACGCGACGGACAAGCACACATCCATCGAGATGTGGTGGAACGGCCAGCACCTGATCACCGCCGTCGGTGACAACGACCAGGCACTCCGCCCCGACCTCGATCTGCGGGCGTGCCTGGAGCACATCGCCGCGATGAGCGACGGCTGGGGCTGCTGCGCCACCGAGACCGGCAGCAAGGTCATCTGGTTCTCGCAGCGGGCCCGCGCCGGCGAGCGCGTCCCGCTGGTGCCGAAGGCGCCCGCCCCCGATCTGCGCGAGGGGCTGCAGGTGCCCCGCGAGATGCCGGTCGCCGCCCTCGCCACCCCGATGCTGCCGGCCGACGGCGCCCTGGAGGACGCGCGGTGACGAAGAAGAAGCCGAACGGCAAGGACGGGGTGCCCGCGTGGAGCGGGCACCCCTATCCCTTGGGCGCGTCCCACGACGGCAAAGGCACGAACTTCGCGCTGTTCAGCGAGGTCGCCGAACGCGTCGACCTCGTCCTGGTCGACGACCGCGGCAACCACCGCGAGGTCCCCCTGACCGAGGTCGACGGCTTCGTCTGGCACGGCTGCCTGCCCGACGTCAAGCCCGGCCAGCGGTACGGCTACCGGGTGCACGGGCCCTGGCATCCGTCCGCCGGTCAGCGCTGCAACCCCGCGAAGCTGCTGCTCGACCCGTATGCCAAGGCCGTGGACGGACAGTTCGACAACCACCCCTCGCTGTACGAGCGCGCGGCGTCCGGGCCGGACCCGGCCGACAGCGCCGGGCACACCATGCTGGGCGTGGTCACCGACCCGGCGTTCGACTGGGGCGACGACCGCCCACTCGGACGGCCGTACGCCGACACGGTGATCTACGAGGCGCACGTGCGCGGACTGACCCGCACGCACCCCGACGTGCCGCCCGAGCTGCGCGGCACCTACGCGGGACTCGCGCACCCCGCCGTCGTGTCGCACCTCGCCTCGCTGGGCGTGACGGCGGTCGAGCTGATGCCGGTGCACCAGTTCGTGCAGGACGGTGTGCTCCAGGACCGCGGTCTGGCCAACTACTGGGGCTACAACACGATCGGATTCTTCGCTCCGCACAACGCCTACGCCGCGCACGGCACCCGGGGCCAGCAGGTCACCGAGTTCAAGTCGATGGTCAAGGCGCTCCACGCGGCCGGGCTGGAAGTGATCCTCGACGTGGTCTACAACCACACCGCCGAGGGCAACGAGAAGGGCCCCACGCTCTCCTTCCGGGGCATCGACAATTCCTCGTACTACCGCCTCGTCGACGGGGACTGGCGGCACTACTACGACACCACCGGCACCGGCAACAGCCTGCTCATGCGGCATCCCTACGTGCTCCAGCTGATCATGGACTCGCTGCGGTACTGGGTCACCGAGATGCATGTCGACGGCTTCCGCTTCGACCTCGCGGCCACGCTGGCGCGGCAGTTCCACGAGGTGGACCGGCTGTCGGCGTTCTTCGACCTGATCCAGCAGGACCCCGTCATCAGCAGGGTCAAGCTGATCGCCGAACCCTGGGACGTCGGCGAGGGCGGCTACCAGGTGGGCAACTTCCCGCCGCTGTGGTCGGAGTGGAACGGCATGTACCGCGACGCCGTACGGGACTTCTGGCGCGGCGAGGAACACACGCTCGGCGAGTTCGCGTCCCGGCTGACCGGCTCCTCCGACCTGTACCAGCACAGCAGGCGCCGCCCCCGCGCCAGTGTCAACTTCGTCACCGCGCACGACGGATTCACCCTGCGTGACCTCGTGTCGTACAACGACAAGCACAATGAGGCCAACGGCGAGGGCAACCGGGACGGAGAGAGCACCAACCGGTCCTGGAACTGCGGCGCCGAGGGCGAAACGAACGACGCGGGGGTGCTCGCCCTGCGTGCCCGCCAGCAGCGCAACTTCCTCGCCACCCTGCTGCTGTCCCAGGGCATCCCCATGCTCTGTCACGGCGACGAGATCGGGCGCACCCAGGGCGGCAACAACAACGCCTACTGCCAGGACAACGAGGTCTCCTGGATCGACTGGCGGCTGACCGGTGAGCAGCGGGAGCTGCGGGAATTCACGCGGTACGTCATCGCGCTGCGCGCCGCCCACCCGGTGCTGCGCCGGCGGCGCTTCTTCCGGGGCGAGACGGTCAGGCACGCCGGGCAGCCGCTGCCGGACCTGGTGTGGCTGCAGCCGGACGCGACCGAGATGGCGGACGAGGACTGGCAGCGCTCCGACGCGCACACCGTCGGTGTCTTCCTCAACGGCGACGCCATCGCCGAGCCCGACGCCTACGGGCGCCGCGTGGTCGACGACTCCTTCCTGCTGCTGCTCAACAGCTACTGGGAGCCGGTGGACTTCCGGCTCCCGGACAGCACGTACGGCGAACGCTGGACCACCCTCATCGACACCGCCGACCCTGAGGGGCCGCCGGACGAGACCGAGCACAAGGCGGCGACCGCCCTCACGGTGGAGGCGCGCAGCCTCGTCCTGCTGTCCCGGCCGTCACGGAGCGCGCCACCCTCGTAGGCGGCGTTCGGTGCCCGCGCCGGGAGGCCCTCACGGTGCCCGGCGCGACGTCACCGTGAACTGCGCCCCGTCGGGGTCGCGCAGCACCGCCTCCTCGGCGCTCATGCGCAGCACGCTGCCGCCGTGGTGTTCCGCCGCCCGGGCGCATTCCGCCACGTCGGCGACGGCGAAGTGGATCTGCCAGTGCGGGCGGATCGTCGGATCGGGAGCCGCTCCCAGGGCGCCGGACTCGATACGGGCCACCACATCGCCTCCGCTGCGCAGGACGACCTCCTCGCCCTCGTAGTTGATCTCGCAGCGGCCGCGGGCCGCCGAGGCCCACTCCAGGACCTCGCCGTAGAAGATCGCGGCGTCGAAGGCGTCCCGGGTGTGCAGCCGGATGAAGGCCGGCGCGGCGCGGTGCCAGGTCTCCCAGTCGGTGACCAGCTCGCCCTCCCAGATGCCGAAGGTCGCGCCGTCCCGGTCGGCGAGCAGCGCCGCCCGGCCGGGCGGCAGCGAGATGGGTCCCACCGCCGCCGTACCGCCGCGCTCCTGCGCTCTGGCCACCGCGAGGTCCGCGCTGGGGACGGCGAAGTAGGGCGTCCAGGCGACGGCCATCTGCCACATGGCGGCGACCGCGGCGATTCCGGCCACCGGCGCGCCGTCCACGAGCGCGATCCGGAAGTGGTCGCCGAGCTTGGCCTTCCGCCACTCCCAGCCCAGCACGGCGGTGTAGAACTCCTCGGTGGCGCGGATGTCCCGGCTGGTGAGGCTCACCCAGCAGGGCGCACCGAAGGCGTCCTTCGTGGAGACCACGTCCGTCGCGCGGGCCGTGGGTGTCGAGTCATGTCGCATGGCAGTCGTCCTGGTCTCGTCGACCGGTAGCCACCGGTTCGACACCAGTGTCCAACCGGAACCGGTCATGGCGCCTGCCGAGTACCCCGGTGGCAGGCGTCATTCCCAATGGGGAGGATGGGGGGATGGCAGGAGTACCGCACGAGCCCGCCGGCGACACCGACCGGCTCCGGGCCTTGGAGGACGAGATCGTCCAGCTCAAGGAGGCCGTCTGTTCGCATGCCGTGGTCGACCAGGCGATCGGCATGATGGTGGCACTCGGAAGGGTGACGCCGGACGAGGGATGGGCGGTGCTGAAGGAGGTGTCCCAGCACACGAACACCAAGCTCCGCACGGTCGCGGAGCTGGTGCTGGCCTGGGGCCGCGAGGGGGAGATGCCCCCGGAGATCCGCGCCGAACTGGAGGACGCCCTGGACCGCTACGGTCCGACACAGATCCCCGGTGCACCTCCGCAGGAGTGACTCGTCCTGGCCTCAGCGGGGTGTCCCCGCGAGCAGTTCCTCGCGCAGCCTGGCGAAGCAGGCGCTGAGCAGCCGGGAGACGTGCATCTGCGAGATGCCCAGCTGCTGCGCGATGCAGCTCTGTGTCATCCCCTGGAAGAAGCGCAGATAGAGGATGGTCCGCTCGCGCTCGGGCAGGGCCTGGAGACAGGGCGCCACGGCGACCCGGTCCACCACGATGTCGTAGCTCGGGTCCAGCCCGCCGATCGCGTCCGCGAGTGCGTAGCCGTCGGTCCCGGGCATCTCGGCTTCCAGGGACAGCGCCGTGAAGCACTCCAAGGCCTCCATGCCGGTGCGCACCTCGTCCTCGCTGAGTTCCGCGTACGCGGCGATCTCGGCGATGGTGGGGGGCCGCCCAGGGGTGGTCTGGGAGAGCTCCTTCGTGGCGCGCCGCACCCGGTTGCGCAGGTCCTGGACGCGGCGCGGGACGTGCAGCGTCCACATGTGGTCACGGAAGTGGCGCTTGATCTCGCCGGTGACCGTCGGCACGGCGTATGCCTCGAAGGCACGGCCGCGTTCGGGGTCGTAGTGGTCGACGGCCTTGACCAGACCGAGGGCGGCGACCTGGTAGAGATCCTCCAGGGCCTCGCCGCGGCCCCGGAAGCGGACGGCGATCCGCTCCGCCATGGGCAGCCAGACCCGGACCAGTTCGTCCCGCAGCGCCTTGCGCTCGGGGCCGTCCGGCAGCTCGCGCAGGTGTACGAAATCGGCGGCCGTGTCTGGTGCGTCGTCGTGGGGATGTTGCTTCGTTCTGCTGGCGGTACGCATGTGCGCGCCTCCCTCAGCAGGTGCCGGGTGGACAGACACCGTGGGCGCCGCGCCCGCACCGCGCACAGGAGTAGTGCGGGAACGGCTGGCGGTCCCACGGACGTGCCTCCTGTCCGAAGCACTCAAATAGGTCTTCCCCGGCATAAACACACACGAAACACACTTCAGGTCTGCAGTGTGTTCTCCGTCTTGATTTCTCATCTTCGACGTGCTCGCCCCCGAACGTGCAGAACGCGTCCCCCTGGCGCTGACCGCCGTCGGTCCCGCCGACGCCGCCGACCGGCTCGCCGATACCTGCTCCGGCGGCATGGTGCGCCGGCAGGAACTGGCCCAGGCGTTCGTTCAGCGCCCCGCGACTGCTGAGCCGGCGGTCGCCGCCGCGCTCGGCATCGCCGCGGCCTCCTTCCCGCTGGGCCGGCCGGCCCGCTGACCCGGGGCGCGAACGTGATGTGCGGCACGCCCGGGAGGGGGACGGTGCGGATTCTCCCTGCGCACGGCTTGATCAGCGATCACGTGCGGGAAATCCCTGGCCACAGCCCATTCCGCTCATTTGACACTGCGCTGAGCCCACGGATAGGAAGCAGCTTCGAGAGGTCGAGAGGTGGAGTGTGTACGAGCCGAACGTGGTCGGGGACTGGCAGGAGTACGACGAGCATGCCGGTCTGCGCGTTCGCGTCCACGGTCTGGAGCGGGCCGAGCCGCCGCGCGGACGCGACGACGCCGCCGAGGGACTGACGTACTTCCGGCTGCGGGTGACCGTCGAGAACCGCGGTGAGAACCGCTTCGGCATCCACCTGGAGGACGGCCAGATCGATGTACGCATCGGACCCGACGGGGAGAGCGCGTTCGTCGACTGGCGCAACTCGCAGTTCATCGAGGGCTACGACGTCTACCCGCTGCGCCGGGCCACCGCCGTGATGTACGGGGCGGCGCCCGAGGCGGCCCTGGGACAGGTGGACGTCCAGATCCAGATGCGGGTGGACGACGACTGGGCCGACCGCCGGCTGTGGACGGGCGGCATCGGCCTGGACGAGGCGACCCCCTGCGCTCCGGCCGGAGCCGGCCGGGAGAGCCTCGCCCACCAGGTGAGCAAGTTCCTGCGCGACCAGGCCGAGGAGGGCACCGCCTGACGACGGTCGTCGACGACGGTCAGTGCGGAATGCCGTCGATGATCTCGCGGGCGCCCTGACGCAGCAGTGCCACGGCGACCGATGTGCCGAGGGTGGCCGGGTCGAGCCGCCCCGCCCACTCGTGGGCGTTCAGACGGGTCTTGCCGTCCGGAGTGAACACGCAGGCCCGCAGGGAGAGTTCGCCGTGGTCGATGCGCGCGAACCCGGCGATCGGGCTGTTGCAGTGCCCTTGCAGCACGTGCAGGAACATCCGCTCCGCCGTCGCCTCCCGGTGCGTGCCGGGGTCGCCGAGCGCGCTGATCGCGTCGATCAGATCGCCGTCGCCCTCGCGGCACTGGAGGGCGAGGATGCCCGCGCCGATGGGCGGCATCATCACCTCGGGGGAGAGGACCTCGCTGATCACGTCCTGGCGGCCCAGGCGCTCCAGACCGGAGACGGCCAGCAGCAGCGCGTCCGCGTCACCGGCGGCGAGCTTGTCCAGCCGTCGGCCCGCGTTGCCGCGGAAGGGCACGCACTCCAGGTGCGGATGGGTGGCGGCCAGCTGGGCGACCCGGCGTACCGAGGAGGTGCCGATACGGGTGCCGGACGGGAGTTCGTCCAGGGTGAGCCCGCCCGGATGCACCAGGGCGTCACGGATGTCGTCGCGCTTCAGGAACGCCGCGAACACCGTGCCGGCCGGCAGCGGACGGTCGGCGGGCACGTCCTTGACGCAGTGCACCGCGAGATCGGCCTCACCGGCCAGCAGTGCCGCGTCGACCTCCTTGGTGAACGCGCCCTTGCCCTCGACCAGGGAGAGATCGCCGAGCCACTTGTCGCCGGTGGTCTTCACCGGCAGCACCTCGGTTCTCACCTCGGGGTAGCGGGCGGTCAACCCGGCCTGGACGCGGGCCACCTGGGCGAGCGCCATCGGGGAGTCGCGGGAGACGATGCGGATCAGTGCGGGGACCGGCATGCGGACACGATAGACCGTCACCGGCCCCCGCCGTGCACGAGAGCGCCTGTCAGGCGTTGGGGTCGAACGGGATGCCGGACGGCTTCGCCGAGGCCAGGTGGGAGGCGAAGCTGCTGTCCTTCAGGCCGAAGTTCGCGCTGCCGAAGTTGTACGACGTCAGCTTCTCCCGCACGCCCGCCGGGTAGCCGCTCCAGCCGACCAGCGTCGGGTACTGCCAGGTCCCCTTGTGGTTCTCCGGCGGCTCGTCGTTGGAGTTGGCGGCACGGAAGCAGTGCGTGCTGATGCCGTCCTTGTGGTAGACGACCTTCGCGTGCGTGCCCTCGAAGCGGATGGCCGAGGCGTTGTGCACGGTGAACGAGCCGTGGTTGGACGTCGAGACGTACTTGACCTGGTTGTCCTGCACCCACACCACGACGTGCTCCCAGTCGTGGCGGTGCCCGCCGATGCTGCTGCCCGGCAGGGCCTGGTCCTTCTCGAAGTACAGGCCGTACACGATGCCGCACCAGCCGTTGTTGCACTTGTAGCGCGAGTAGCTGTTCGTGTTGTCCAGGTCCGAGGCGTCGCGGCAGTTGCCGTTCAGCGCCCCGGTCGGGTTGAGGCCGCCGTTGACGGTGCCGTCCGCGCTGATGGCGGGCGTCGCGTAACAGCCGTCCGTGTCGTAGTCGAAGGCCGGCTGGAACGTCCGCTCCAGGCTGTCGGCGTTGCCGGGCAACGCCGGCGGCGGCGCGGCGAAGGCGGTGGCGGGAAAGGCTATGACGAGCGCGGCGGCACCACCGAGCACGGTGAGCCATCTCCTGCGGTGTGTGACGGACCTCTGTGACGACACTGCGTCCTCCTCCTGGTTCGGGCGCAGCCCAAGGGCTGTGGGGGGAAAGGCAGTTCAGCTTCCCCGGAATGCCCTTCCGCGCCAAGAGGTCGCAGGCGTCCCGTTGGTGAAGGACAGCCCAATAGTTGTCTGCTGAAACGACGTCAGCCGAGGTGCTCCGGCAGGTCGGCCGTGGACTCCTCGGGCGTCAGGTCGGGCCGCAGCCGGAGCCAGGACGGCTGGCGCAGCAGCCCGGCCCGGGTACGGGTGCTGTAGCGGACCTCACCGACCAGCCGGGGCAGCACCCAGCGCGCTCCCGGCGCCGGCGGTACCGGATCGAAGGGGCAGACGTCGCTCGCGTGCTCCCGCAGCAGCGCCGCGAGTTCAGTCCGTTCGGCCTCGCTCCAGCCGGTGCCCACGCCGCCGACGTACCGCAGCCGTCCGGCGGCGTCGCGCTGGCCGACCAGCACCGCGCCGGGCAGGCCGGTCAGCCGGCCCTTGCCGGGCTGCCAGCCGCCCACGACGACGTCCTCGCCGCGCATGTTGCGGATCTTGATCCAGGCGCGGGAGCGCACACCCGGTTCGTACACCGAGTCCAGCCGCTTGCAGACCAGGCCCTCAAGACCGTGGTCGAGGGTGGCCTGGAGCGCCTGTGCGCCATGGCCCACCAGCGCGCCCGGCGTGGACCAGAACGGTCCGGCCAGGCCCATCTCCTCCAGCCGGGCACGCCGCCGGGCGTAGGACTGCCCGGTCACGGAGTGCCCGGCCAGGTGCATCACGTCGAACAGCACGAGATGGACCGGCACCTGAGCCGCCCGGCGCGCCGCCCGTACGGGCGAATGGGCGAGGCCCATACGGGACTGGAGCAACTGGAAGTCGGCGCGCCCCTGTTCGTCCAGGGCCAGCACCTCCCCGTCCAGCACCGCGGCCGTACCGCCGAGGGCGGCACCGAGCGGCAGCAGTTCGGGGTAGGCGCCGGTGATCTCCTCGCCGGACCTCGCGCGCAGCACCACGCTTCCGTCGCCGGGGAGATACACCACCGCGCGCTGGCCGTCCTGCTTGGTCTCGTACGCCCACCGCGCGTCCTGGGCGGCGGGTGGCAGGGCGCCGGGTGTGGCGAGCATGGGGGCGATCAGCGGCAGGGTCACGGCTTGAGGTGTCGACGCGGCGGGGCGGCGCCACGCGCCCCGCCCGCAGGTTTCCCCTGAACGGAGGGCGCGGTCAGAGCGCCGCGGACGGCGGCGGCATGGCTCCCGCCAGCCCTGACTGGTAGGCGATGACGACCAGTTGGGCACGGTCGCGGGCGCCCAGCTTCGCCATCGCCCGGTCCACGTGGGAGCGCACTTCCGGCGTGCTCACCAGGAGCTTCTCCGCGATCTCCGCGTTGGTCCGGCCCTCGGCCACCCGGCCCATCACCTCGCGCTCCTCGGCGGTCAGCGCGGCGAGGTCCTCTGGAGCCGCGAGCCGTGCGCCCTCCTCGGGCGCGGACAGGAAGCGGGTGATCAGGGCGCGGGTGGCGAGCGGGGAGAGCAGGGACTCGCCGGCCGCCACGGTCCGGACGCCGTCGAGCAGGGCGTCGGGGGTGGCCTCCTTGCCGAGGAAGCCGCTGGCCCCGGCCGCCAGTGCCTCGGCGACGTCCTCGTCGATCTCGGAGGTGGCGAGGACCAGTACACGGGTCGCGGACAGGTCCGGGTCGGCGCAGATGGCGGACGTGGCGGCCAGTCCGTCACTGCCGGGCAGGCGGATGTCCATCAGGACGACGTCGGGCCGGTGGGCCCGGGCGAGCTCGATCGCCCGGGCGCCGTCGACGGCCTCGCCGACCACCTCCATGTCGTCGCAGGAGTCGATCAGGATCCGGAAGGCGGCCCGCAGCAGGGCCTGGTCGTCGGCGAGCAACACGCGGATGGTCATGAGGTGCGTTCTTCCCTTGCCTGGGGAGCGGGGGTGCGGCGGCGGCGCGGTGGTGACCTCGTCGGTGACGTGATCCCGGCCGGCCGGGATCTCCGATCGGGTGTCTTGTCCCATGGTGGGCGATCTCCACGGATAAGGCCGGTCGGCTTCCCCTGCCGTCGGCACATGTCATCCGCGCGAGGTACCCCGCCCCCTGGCGCGTCGCGCACCGCCCGTGGCCTGCACGCGGCGGGCGACGGACGGGCGTGGCGTGCAGGTGGCGGCTTCAGGGGCGGGCCACGGACCGGGCGTGCCTTGCAGGTGGCGGATCTCGGCAAGCGCCCCGGCGGCCGTTGCGCCTGACGGGGTGTGACGGACGGGCACGGCGCCTGCGCGACGCGCCGCCCGCTGGGGGGCTCGTGCGTGGGGGCCTCGGCGGCGCGTCGCCCGCCCGGTGTGGCTCGCGCGTGGCGGACCTCGCGGCACGCCGCGCACCACTTGGGCATGCCGTCCACCTGGACCGGGGCGTGGAGCTGCGGGGTGGCCGTGACCGAGGTGCCCGAGGGCGGCGTACGGCTCGCGGACGGCGAGGTCGTCCGGGCCGACGAGGTGCTCGTCGCGCTCGGCTCGCAGCCGAACACCGAGTGGCTCGACGGCAGTGGACTGACGCTGGGCGACGGCGTGGTCTGCGACGCGGCGCCCGGCGTGTACGCGGCCGGTGACGTCGCCCGCTGGCACCACCGGCTGTTCGGGGCGCCGATGCGGATCGAGCACCGCACCCACGCCGCCGAGCAGGGCATGGCCGCCGCCCGGAACCTGCTCGGCGCCGGGGCGCGCCAGCCGTTCGCGCCGGTGCCGTACTTCTGGTCAGACCAGTACGACCTCAAGGTGCAGGCCTACGGCAGTCTGCGCGGGCACGACGAAGTGGCGCTCGTGGAAGGCGACGTGGGGGAGTGCCGGTTCGTGGCCGCGTATCGCCGGGGCGACCGGCTGACCGGAGTGCTCGCCGTCGGCACGCCGCCGCGCACGATCCGGACGTGGTGGCAGGCGATCGCGTCGGGCGCCGACTGGGCGGAGTCCATGCGGCCCGCCGCGGCCGGAGCGGGTGCCGCTTGATCGTCCGTGCCGTGCCGCCCCGCCGACCGCGGGCACAGCGAATTACTTGAGTTAGGCAATAAATGGTAAAGTGGGTGGCATGCCCTCACCGCCGCTCCCCCCGGGCCCCGTGTCCCCCGAGATCGTCGAGATCGAGCGGGCCCTCACGCGCATCACGTACCTCAGCACCCGCGCCCGGCAGCACGACCGCCTGATGGCCTTGGCCGGAGTGCCGCTGGACCGCGCGGCAGTGGCGCTGCTGCGGCAGATCGCGGACTCGGAGCCGCTGCGCCCGGGGGAGCTGGCCAACCGGCTCGGCGTGGAGGCCTCGCATGTCACGCGCACGGTGCAGCAGTTGCAGCGCGCCGGGTTCGTCACCCGTGTCCCCGACCCCGACGACCGGCGCGCCCAGCGCATCGAACTCACCGACACCGGGCGCGAGGCCATCGAGCGGATCCGCGACGTCGGCGCGCGCGGCATGCAACTGGCCCTGTCCGAGTGGTCACCCGAGGAACTGCGCCGGCTCGCGACGCTGTTCCACCGGATGGTCGACGACTTCCTCGCGGTGTCGATCGACGACGACTCGGACCAACGGGCCACCGCGGAGGCGGGCACTTCCTGAAGCCGCGGGCACACACGGGTGCCGCCATCGCCTTACCGGCGAGTAGTATCTCGCGGCAGGCGATCCGAGGAGGAACCGTGCCCCCGTCCCAGCCGCTGGTCGGCGACAAGATCGAGGACTTCGAGCTGCCGGACGAGACGGGCACGCCCCGCCTGCTGACAGAACTGCTCGCCGACGGACCCGTCGTGCTGTTCTTCTACCCCGCCGCCCTCACCGCCGGCTGCACCACGGAGGCCTGCCACTTCCGGGATCTGGCGGCGGAGTTCGCCGCCGCCGGCGGGCGGCCCGTCGGCATCAGCGGTGACCCGGTCGAGCGGCAGGCGGAGTTCGCCGGACGGTACACGCTCGGCATGCCGCTGCTGTCCGACGTGGACGGCGCGATCCGTGAACGGTTCGGTGTGAAGCGGGGCTTCCAGCTGGCCCCGACCAAGCGGGTCACCTTCGTCATCGCCGAGGACCGCACGGTCCTGGAGGTCGTCCGCAG
This sequence comes from Streptomyces sp. NPDC059861, assembly GCF_042731435.1. Lineage (NCBI taxonomy): Bacteria > Bacillati > Actinomycetota > Actinomycetes > Kitasatosporales > Streptomycetaceae > Streptomyces > Streptomyces sp. NPDC059861. The sequence goes on from NZ_JBHWJQ010000047.1 coordinate 14,495, forward strand.
CGAACTCCGTATGAACACCCACGCCGACCGGGCCCTCGCCGCCCTGCGTGCGCACCGGGGCGCGGGAGCCACTGACTGACGGAGTCGTATCCGCGATACTGGGCCCATGCGGCTGCGAGGCACGGCCTGCGTCACCGCCTGCATGGTGCTGGCGGCCGCGATGGGCTGCACGAACGGCGAAGCCGCCGCTCCTGAGAAGTCCGAACCGGCAGCGACCCGCACCGAGCGCCCGGCCACCGCCACCACCCCGACGCCCGAACCGCCCGACCCCGTGTCCCTCCCGGGTCTCATCGCCCGCGAGCACACGGGCTCCGGCCTGCGCCTCGGCGCCGTGCGGATGCGGACCGGCGCCTACACCCAGTACGCCGTCACCTACGAGGCGAACGGCCTCACCATCTCCGGCCTCATGAACGTGCCCGAGGGAGAGGGCCCCTTCCCGGCGCTCGTGCTCGCGCACGGCTACATCGACCCCGCCGTCTACACCACCGGCCGCGGACTGGCCCGCGAGCAGGACCTGCTCGCCCGCAACGGCTATGTGGTCCTGCACACCGACTACCGCAACCACGCCGGCTCCGACGACGACCCGGACAACGACGTCACCCTCCGCCTCGGCTACACCGAGGACGTCATCGCCGCCGTCAAGGCCCTGCGCGGCGCCGGCCGCCCGGAGATCGACGGGAACCGGATCGGCCTGCTGGGCCGCTCCATGGGCGGCGGCGTCGTGTACAACGCGCTGGTGGTGGCGCCGGGCCTGGTGGACGCCGCCGTCGTCCACGCCCCGGTCAGCTCCCGTCCCGAGGAGAACATCGACCGGTTCCAGCGCCCCGACGGCGACCCGGTGGTCGCCGAGATCGAGGCCGCGCACGGCACCCCCGAGCAGAACCCCGACTTCTGGCGGGAGGTCTCACCGGTCACCTACGCCGACCGGGTGACCGAACCGCTCCTCATCCAGCACGGCACCGCCGACGCCACCTGCCCGCTGAAGTGGTCCGAGCGGACCGCGGCCGCGTTCGAGGCGGCGGGCAAGGACGTCCGGCTGGTGAAGCAGCCGGGGGAGGGCCACACGTTCTACGCCCGCTGGCGGGCCTCCATGGACGCCACCATGGACTTCTTCGGACGACACCTGCGCTGACGCCGGGCGGGGCACTCCGCATCGGGCCACGCGGGTCAGTCCTCCCGGTCGTCCGCGGCGACCTGGGCGAGCGTGCGGCCGCTGCGCACCGAACGGGCCCGCCGCGGGTCCGGCGTGCCCCGCCCCGCACCCGTGTGCCCGGCCTTCACCAGCAGCCAGGCCTCCGCGTCGCCCTGATCTCCCCGGAACCGGGTGAGCGCGTACTCGCCGTGCAGTTTCGAGCCGTTGCGCCGGAACGTGGCGTGCCCCCGCTCCAGCGACTCCCCGAAGTCGACCGGCTGCCCCTTGCGGTCGTGGCTCATCGGCTCGTACGTCCCGATGTCCCAGACGATCACCGTGCCGCCGCCGTACTCGCCCGCCGGGATGACGCCCTCGAACTCCTCGTACTCCAGCGGGTGGTCCTCCGTCGGCACCGCGAGCCGCTTGTCCTTCGGGTCGGCGGACGGCCCCTTCGGGACCGACCAGGACTTCAGCACGTCGTCGACCTGCAGCCGGAAGTCGAAGTGCAAGGTGCTCGCGTCATGGATCTGCACCACGAACCGGGGGGCGTCGCCCGGGGGGCCCGCACGCCCCTCGGGCTCGCCGGTCCGTCCGAAATCACGTTTGCCGCGGTAGGTCCGCAGCCGGTCGCCGTCACCACCCGTGACTCCTTCCGTGCGTCCGCGCCGCCGGGTACCCGGGCCCACCGGACTCAGAACTCCTCGTGCACCTCGGGATCCCCACCGGTGCGCTGCGGCGCGCGGTCGGCGATGGCCTGCATCTGGGCGGGGCCCAGGGTGAACCCGAAGACGTCGAGGTTCTGCCGCTGCCGCTCGGCGTCCGCCGACTTGGGGACGGGCAGCGCGCCCAACTGGGTGTGCCAGCGCAGCACGACCTGACCGGGCGTCACACCGTGCGTCTCGGCGATGGTGACGACGACGGGATCCTGGAGCAGGTCGGTGCCCCGGCCGAGCGGGGTCCAGCTCTCGGTGACGATGCCCTTGTCGGCGTGGAAGGCCCGTGCCTCCTCCTGCGGGAAGTACGGATGCAGCTCGATCTGGTTCACGGCGGGCAGCACGCCCGTCTCCTTCTCCAGGCGCTCGATGTGCTCGGCCGTGAAGTTGGAGACCCCGATCGACCGTACGAGGCCCTCCTCGCGCAGTTTGATCATGGCCCGCCAGGAGTCGACGTACTTGCCGACGCGGGGGAGCGGCCAGTGGATCAGATACAGGTCCACCTGCTCCACGCCCAGCCGACGCCGGGACTCCTCGAAGGAGGCGAGGGTCTCCTCGTAGCCGTGGTGGCGGCCCGGGAGCTTCGTCGTCACCACGATCTCCTCGCGCGGGACCGGGCTGCGGGCGATCGCGCGACCCACGCCGGTCTCGTTGCGGTAGTTCGTCGCCGTGTCGATCAGGCGATAGCCCAGGTCCAGGGCGGTGAGCACCGCCCGCTCGGCGTGCGCGTCGTCCAGCGGCCAGGTGCCCAGGCCAATGGCGGGGAGCGTCGTGCCGTCGTTGAGCGTGTGCGCCGGAATGCCGTTCACGGTCCACCCTTCCGCTCTGCTGTGCCGTACCGCCAGTATGGGCGGGCCCGGCCCGGCCCGCCGCCGCGACCGGCAACCCGCGTGCCGGGCCGCCGCCCGGAACGGCCGACGGCCCGCCTCGTTGCCCACGGTGGATGATCGCTGTCACGCTCTTCGACGGAGCCGGCCGGACGACCAACGGAGTGCGCATGACGACGGACAGGGCCATGGCGGGGAAGCGGGCCGCGGGAGTCGAGGTGAACCCCGTCGCGGGGTACATCGGAGCCGAGATCACCGGTGTCGACCTGGCCGGCGAGCTGGACGACGCCCAGGTGGCCGCTATTCGCGAGGCGGTGCTGCGTTGGAAGGTGGTGTTCTTCCGGGGGCAGCGCCTGGACCACGCCGCGCATGTGGCGTTCGCACGGCGGTTCGGCGAGCCGGTGGTCCTGGGGCGGCGGGGCAGCGCCTCACCGGCTGGCTTCCCGGAGATCGAGACGACCGCCGACCGGCTGGAGCTGGGCGGCCGGTTCGGCATGGAGCACGAGGAGTGGCTCCAGCGCCGCCGCCACACCCTGCTGCGCGGCTGGCACTGCGACCACGGCGCCCGGATCGACCCGCCGGCCGCGACGATCCTGCGCGCCGAGACCGTCCCGCCGTACGGCGGCGACACGACCTGGTCGAACCTGGCGGCGGCGTACGCCGGACTGTCCGCGCCGGTGCGGCACTTCGTGGACGGGCTGCGGGCCGAGCACCGGCTCGGCGTCGGCTACCAGCCCCGGCCCGGCGACGACGCCTACCTGCGCCACCTGCTGGACCGTCAGGTCGCCTCACGGCATCCACTGGTGCGTGTCCACCCCGAGACCGGTGAGCGGGTGCTGTACGTCAACGGCTACTACGTCGAGCAGATCACCGACGTCTCCCGCCCCGAGAGCCGGCTGCTGCTGGAGATGCTGCTGGAACAGGCCGTCCGCCCCGAGTACACGGTCCGCTTCCGCTGGGAGCCGGGCAGCGTGGCCTTCTGGGACAACCGCGCCACCATCCATCTGGCGCCCAGCGACAACGCCCACCTCGATCACCCCCGGATCATGCACCGGGTGATGCTCGCCGGTGACGTCCCCGTCGGCGTGGACGGCAAGCCCTCGGAGCCGATCACCGGCACCGAGCCGGGACGCTGGTGAGTCAGGCGCCCGGCCGCCGCCCCAGCGCCGGGGCCAGCTTCGTCGCCACGTCGGTGAGGATCTGCTCGTAGTCCTCGTGCGCGAAGCTGAACGGCAGCGCGAACGCCACCTCGTCCACCTCCCGGAACGCGGCGTGCGCGGCGAGGCGTTCGGCGAGTTCCTCGGACGTGCCGACCAGGTCCGGCGCGAACAGCAGCCGCGCCGGGCCCTGCGGGGACGCCGTACGGGCCAGGCGCCCGGCGGCGTACTCCTCGTACTTGGCGCGCTGCTGTGGTGACGCGGAGTCGGTGGGGATGACGACGAGCCCCTGGGAGACGCGGGCGGCCTCGCCGTCGGGGTGGGCGGCGCGGAAGGCCCGGATGTGGGAGAGCTGGATCTCGGCGAAGTCCACGGGCTCGTCCTCGCCGCCCTCGGCCTTGACGACGCTGCTGGTCAGCAGGTTCATGCCGTGCTCACCGGCCCACCGGGCGGACCGGAGGCCGGCGCCGCCGTACCACATGCGCCGGTCCAGCCCCGGCGAGTGGGGCTGCACCCGGTCGCTGAACACCTCGATGCCCTCGACCCCGCTGAAGCCGGTGGCCGGTACGCCCCGGACGAAGTCCAGCAGCCGCTCCACCCGCCCGTAGCCGAAGTCCTCGGCGTCCGCCGTGTCCGGGTAGAGCGCGTCCTTGACCTGGTCGTAGTGCATCGGCGGGCCGACGCTGACGCCCGGGTTGAGCCGGCCCCCGGACAGGATGTCGACGGTGGCCAGGTCCTCGGCGAGCCGCAGCGGGTTCTCCCAGCCGAGCGGGGTGACGGCGGTGCCGAGTTCGATGCGGTGGGTGCGTTGCGTGGCGGCCGCCAGGACGGCGACGGGTGAGGAGATGCCGTACTGCAGATGGCGGTGGCGCAGCCAGGCGCTGTCGAAGCCCAGCCGCTCGCCCAGCTCGATCAGCTGGAGCGTGGACTCGTGGCCCCGGCGCGGGTCCGCCTCGTCGAACAGCCCGATCGTGAGGAAACCCAGCTTGCGCAGCGGTCGTGATGTCGGCGGCACCCGGTTCCTCCGTGGTCTGTCGAACCTGTTCTGCAGCGGTGCCAACAGGAAGGCGGCCTGCGGTGTTCCCCGCCCGGGGCAGGCGTGGAAGTGCGGGGCCCTTGATCGGGTGTTGCAATGACGGGAGGTGCCACCTCCCGGCCGCGCCCGGGCGCCCGGCGTCGAAGGAGGCGTCGGCCGGGCCCGTATCCGTCTCCGAGGAGTGGCCGTGAACCAGGACATCGAGGAAATGGGGCCGATCGACTATCTGATCATCGAGTTCCCCGGCAACCGTATGACGGGTGAGGGGTTCCCGTTGCTCGTCGATCTGGTGGAGCGCGGCATCATCCGGATCATCGACCTGGTCTTCGTGCGCAAGGACGCCGACGGGTCGGTGGGCGTCGTCGAGTTGCGTGAGGTCGGGGACGAGCTCGATCTGACGGTGTTCGAGGGGGCCTCCTCCGGGCTGCTGGACCAAGGCGACCTGGACGACGCCGGTGCCGCGCTGGACGCCGGCAACTCCGCGGCGATCCTCGTGTACGAGAACGTGTGGGCCGCGCCGATGGCCCGCGCGTTGCGGCGCGGCGGGGCCCAACTGGTGGCGAGCGGGCGCATCTCCGTGGACGCGCTGGTGGCGTCGCTGGACGCGACCGAGTCGGCGGCGCCCTGAGCGGACCCCTGGCCCTCCGGTGAGCCGGACCTCCGCCGGCACCTCGCCGCACTTCGTACCGACCGCATGGGAGATGAGTGAGCATGCCAGGACTTCTTCGTGGCGTGGCCCGCACCGCCGTGGTCGCGGGTACCGCCACCGCGGTGTCCAACCGCGTCTCGCGGCGGCAGGCGGGCCGGTGGGCCGAACAGGGCAGCCAGCCACAACCCGCGTATCAGCAGCCGGCCGCACCTCCTGCCGCCGCACCACCCCTTGCCGCCGCGCCCGAGCCTGCCGCCGCCGACATGACCGGCAAGATCGACCAACTGAAGCAGCTCGCCGACCTCAAGGCCCAGGGAGTGCTCACCGAGGAGGAGTTCGACGCCCAGAAGCGCCGGGTCCTTGCCTGAGCCGGAGGGGCGAGCAGCCGCGCGGGATCCGGCTCCCGCCACCGCGGCCCCCGCCGGTACCCAGCCGGACGAGGCGGAGCGGCTACGTGATCTGCTGCGCACCCCGGCTTATCAGAAGGCCCTCCTCCTCTCGGCGCTCCTCGGTGTCCCGGTCTCCCTCGCCGCGTTCTGGTTCCTCGCCGCGCTCCATGAGCTGGAGCACCTGATGTGGGCGGAACTGCCGGCGCGGCTGGGCTGGGGCATTCCTCCCTGGTGGTGGCCCCTGCCCCTGCTCGCGGTCGCCGGCGTCGCCGTCGGGCTCGTCGTCAAGCACCTGCCGGGCGCCGGCGGCCACATCCCCGCCGCGGGCCTGAACGCCAAGGGGACGACTCCCGCCGCCCTGCCGGGGGTGATCCTCGCGGCCGTGGTCAGCCTGCCGCTCGGCGCCACACTGGGCCCGGAAGCTCCGCTGATCGCACTCGGCGGCGGCCTCGCACTGCTGCTCGCGGAACTGATGCGGTCGCTGAAGACACCGCAGGGCTCGGCGCTCCTCGGCGCGGCCGGTGCCGCTGCGGCGCTGGCCGCGATCTTCGGAAATCCGCTCGCCGCCGCCGTGATCCTCATCGAGATGGCCGGAGTGGGTGGCCCCCAGCTGTTCGCGGTCATGCTGCCGGCACTTCTGTCCAGCGGGATCGGGGCCCTCGTCTTCACCGGATTCGGCCGCTGGACCGGACTTTCCACGGGAAACCTCTCACTGACCTTGGGCGTTCCGATCCCCCGCCTCGATGCGGGGGACGTGCTCTGGTCCGTGGTGATGGCCGTCGGTATCGCCGTCGCACTTCACAGGGTTCGGGCCACCGGGCGGCGGGCGGCGGGACTCGTCTCGGGGCGGCCGATCACCGGCACGGTGATCTGCGCCCTCGCCGCCGGGGCGTGTGCCGCGGTGTACACACTGGCCGTCGGGCGGAGTCCCGCGGACGTGGCGTCGTCCGGCCAGGCCTTGCTGGCCCGGATGGCCGAGGAACCGCATTCCTGGGGCGTCGGAGCCCTGGTCGCCGTGCTCCTGTGCAAGGGAGTGGCGTACGGGCTGTGTCTCGGCAGCCTGCGCGGCGGTCCCATCTTTCCCGCGCTGTTCTTCGGTGCCGCGGTGGGCGTGCTGGTGGCACCGCTGCCCGGACTGGGAGTCGCGCCCGGCATGGCGGCGGGCATGGCGGCCGCGGCGGCGGCCATGCTGCAGCTGCCGGTCAGCAGCGTGGTGCTGGTGGTCCTGGTACTGCGCAGCGAGGAGGTGATCCCCGTGGTGATCATCGCGTCCGTCGTGGCCTTCGTGACGGTCCAGTTGCTGCCGGCCGGGCGCCCTGTGCCACCGGCGGTGGGCCGGAAGGGGGCGACGTGACAGCCGCCCGGCGAGCTCCCGGGGAACGACCGGCCCCGGTGGTGCGGGGAGTCGGTGTGCCGGTGGTGCGGGAAGTCGGTGTGCCGGTGGCGCGGGGAGTCGGTGTGCGGGTCGTGCGGGGAGTCGGTGTGCCGGTGGTGCGGGGAGTCGGTGTGCCGGTGGTGCGGGGAGTCGGTGTGCGGGTCGTGCGGGGAGTCGGTGTGCCGGTGGTGCGGGGAGTCGGTGTGCCGGTGGTGCGGGCAACCGGTCTGCCCGCAGGGGCAGACGCACGCGGGCCGGACGTACGACCCATGTCACGGCGGCGCCCGGTGTGGCGTCCCGACGGGCTGGGCCACGCCGCCCTTTCAGGTCGTCGGTCGCCATGAGCCCGCCCCCCGCACCGCCGCCTCCCGCACCGCCGCCTTCGGGTGCGCCGCGCTCCGAGGCGCCGCAGCGCATGTCCGAGGCGGCCTTCCGCTCGCTGTACCGCAGCGTGCGCGAGCTCGCGGCGGAAGACCTGGACGAGGCGGACCGTCGGCGCGGCGCGCTGAGCCGGATCACACCGGCCGATGTGGTGGCCGCCGCCCAGGACGTCCGCCACGGACGCGCCGTGTCGCTGGCCGCCCCCGTCGAGACACGTCCCGGCCCGGACGACGCGGAACCGGCGTCGCACCGGATGACCGCACCGGCCGCCGGTGAGGAACGCCCCTCGGCCGGCCTCGCGTTCGCCCGCGACCGGTTCGCCATGAACGTGCACGGGGACGCGGACAGCCACCTGGACGCGCTCTGTCACGTCATGTTCGACGGCACGCTCTATGGCGGTGTCCCGGCCTCGACCGTCACGCCGGAGGGCGCCGGCGCGCTCACGGTGGACCTGGCGGCCGACGGCATCACCGGCCGTGGCGTCCTGCTGGACGTCCCGCGGCTGCGCGGGGTGCGGTGGCTGGAGCCCGGCGACCAGGTGACCACCGACGACCTCGTGGCGGCCGAGGCGGCGCAGGACGTCACGGTCGGCGCGGGCGACCTGCTGTTCGTGCGCGTCGGGCACCGTCTCCGACGCCGCGGTCTCGGCGCCTGGGACGCGGCACGGGCACGGGCGGGCCTGCACCCCGGGACGGCGCGCTTCCTGGCCGAGCGACGCGTGGCCGTCCTCGGTTCGGACGGCAACAACGACACGGCACCCAGCGCGGTGGCCGGGATCGAGTTCCCGATGCATGTCCTCGCCGTGCACGCCATGGGGGTGCATCTCCTCGACTACCTGGACCTCGAGGAACTGGCGGCGGAGTGTGAACGGCTGTCCCGATGGCACTTCCTGTGCGTGGCGGCTCCGCTGCGGCTGCCGGCGGCCACCGGCTCCCCGGTGAACCCGATCGCCGTCCTGTGAGCCTGCCGCGCCCGCGCCCGGCCCCGAAGTGCCGCATCACCGCAGGGCGCGTACGTTCGAAAAGGGGCCAGGGCCGCAGCGTTCCGGCAGCCGCCGGAGAGCGCGAAAGCAGGAAAGGGGGCCGCCATGGGCGACTTCCCCCACTACGACGTCATCGTCATCGGCAGCGGTGCGGGCGGCGGCACGCTCGCCCACCGGGTCGCCCCTTCGGGTAAGCGCGTCCTCATCCTCGAACGCGGCGACTACCTGCCGCGCGAACGCGACAACTGGGACTCGACGGCCGTGTTCGTCAAGGGCAAGTACCGGGCCCCGGAGTTCTGGCTCGACCGACACGGCAACGAGTTCCCGCCCGAGGTGAACTACTACGTCGGCGGCAACACCAAGTTCTACGGCGCGGCACTGTTCCGGTTGCGCCCCGAGGACTTCGGGGATCTGCGCCACCACGACGGCGTCTCTCCCGCGTGGCCGATCCGCTACGAGGACCTGGAGCCATACTACACGCAGGCGGAGCACCTCTACCGTGTGCACGGCCGGCACGGCGAGGACCCCTGGGAGGGGCGGTGCAGCGCTCAGTACGCCCATCCGCCGGTCGAACACGAGCCGCGTATCCAGCAGTTGAGCGACGACCTGGAGAAGCAGGGACTGCACCCCTTCCACCTGCCCATCGGGGTCGACCTGACCCAGGGCGACGGCGGCCGGCCCACGCACACCAGCGCCTGCATCCGCTGCAACCGGGTCGACGGATTCCCCTGCCTGGTGCGGGCCAAGTCGGACGCCCAGGTGATCTGTGTGGAGCCCGCCCTGCTGCAGCCCAATGTCGAGATGATCACCAATGCGCGGGTGACGCGGCTGGAGACCGACCCGACCGGACGCAACGTCACAGCGGCCGTCGTGCGGTTCGAGGGCGAGGAGGAGGCCCGCTTCTCGGCGGATGTCGTGGTCGTCGCCTGCGGCGCGGTCAACTCCGCCGCCCTGCTGCTGGCTTCGGCGAGCGAGGCGCACCCGAACGGCTTGGCGAACAGCTCGGACGTGGTCGGCCGGCACTACATGCGGCACAACAACCTCGCCCTGATGGCCGTTTCGAAGGAGCCGAACGAGACCCAGTTCCAGAAGACCCTCGCCCTGCACGACTGGTACCTGGGCGCGGACGACTGGGAGTACCCGCTCGGCGGCATCCAGATGCTCGGCAAGTCGGACGCCGAGCAGATCCACGGCGAGGCACCCCGCTGGGCCGGCGCGGTGGCGCCGGACATGCCCTTCGAGGTCCTGGCCCATCACGCCGTCGACTTCTGGCTGTGCGGCGAGGACCTGCCGCAGCCCGGCAACCGGATCACCCTCGACGGCGACGGCCGCATCCGGCTCACGCTCGACGAGCACAACAACACCGCCGGCCTGGCGCGCCTGCGGCACAAACTCCAGCAGATGCTCGGTCGCCTCGGCATGCACGAGCACCAACTGCTGTCGCACAGCATCTACCTGCACAAGGGCATGCCCATCGGCGCCACCGCCCACCAGGCGGGCACGGTGCGCTTCGGCACCCACCCGGCGAGCTCCGCCCTGGACGTCGACTGCAAGGCCCACGACGTGGACAACCTGTACGTCGTCGACACCAGCTTCTTCCCGAGCATCGGGGCGGTCAACCCGTCCCTCACCGCCATCGCGAACGCCCTGCGCGTGGGCGACCACCTGGTGGAGCGCCTGAGCTGAGAGCCCCCGCCGGCGCGGCGTTCCGCCCGGGTGAAGATCCTCCGCCGGTCGGCGCAACGGGCACGTGCCCGGCGTTCCGCCGCCCGGCCCCGGTGATTGTGTGCCGCTGAACGTCCGGGCCCGGTGGCCCGGCCGGTCCGGGCCACCAGCCGAGGAGACAGTCATCGTGAGTTCCCCCGAGGGCGCACCCCAGGGCATGATCCCCGCACAACTGCTCAGGGGCCAGAAGGCTCTGGTCACGGGCGCCAACTCCGGCATCGGCAAGGCCACCGCCGTCGCCCTCGGCCGGGCCGGCGCCGACGTGGTGGTGAACTACGTGGCCGGCCCCGAGGAGGCGGACAAGGTGGTCGAGGAGATCGCCTCCTTCGGCGTGCGGGCGGCCGCCTACCAGGCGGACGTCTCCGACGAGGACCAGGTCGTCGCCATGACGAACCGGATGGTCGAGGAGTTCGGCACCATCGACATCCTGGTCGCCAACGCCGGCATGCAGCGCGACGCCCCCTTCACCGAGATGACGCTCGCCCAGTGGCAGAAGGTCCTGGACGTCAACCTCACCGGGCAGTTCCTCTGCGCGCGCGAGGCGGTCAAGGAGTTCGTGCGGCGCGGGGTCGTCCCCGAGGTGTCGCGCGCCGCGGGCAAGATCATCTGCATGAGCTCCGTGCACCAGATCATCCCGTGGGCCGGACACGTCAACTACGCCGCGTCCAAGGGCGGCGTGCAGATGATGATGGAGACGCTGGCCCAGGAACTCGCGCCGAAGAAGATCAGGGTGAACGCGATCGCCCCCGGAGCCATCAAGACCCCCATCAACCGCAGCGCCTGGGAGACCCCCGACGCCCAGACGGATCTCCTGAAGCTGATCCCCTACGAGCGCATCGGCGAGCCCGACGACATCGCCCACGTGGCCGTCGGCCTCGCCTCCGACCTCATGGACTACGTGGTGGGCACCACCCTCTACGTGGACGGCGGGATGACTCTCTTCCCCGGCTTCGCGACCGGCGGCTGACTCACCTCACTCGCCTCGGCTGCCACCGGCCGGCCCTACTGAGGGAGTCATATGCACGACACGGTCCAGTTGCTGGCGGACGCCCCCGCTCAACTGCTCCCGGCCAGATCGCTGATGGCCTTCACCCTCGCCTCCCACATCATCCTGGTGCCCCTGGGCGTGGCGCTGCCGCTGATCACGCTCATCATGCACGGCTACGGGCTGCGCCGCGGCGACGCGACCGCCCTGTTGCTGGCGCGGCGGTGGTCGGCGGTCATGGCCGTGCAGTTCGCGATCGGTGTCGTCACCGGCACGGTGCTGTCCTTCGAGTTCGGGCTGCTGTGGCCGGGCCTGATGGGCCGGTGGGGCGATGTCTTCGGCATCGGATTCGGGGTCGAGGCATGGGCCTTCTTCCTGGAGGCCGTCCTCATCGCCATCTATCTGTACGGCTGGCGACGGCTGCCCGCCCGCACCCACTTCCTGCTCGGGCTGCCCCTGCCGGCCGCGGCCCTGCTCGGTGCCTTCGGGATCCTGGCCGCCAACTCCTGGATGAACACCCCGCGGGGCTTCACCCTCGACGCGGTGGGCAACCCGGTGGACGTGAGGATCTGGAAGGCGATCTTCACGCCCATGTTCGGCCCCCAGTACTGGCACTTCGTCGTGGCGATGCTCCTGACCGCCGGCTACGTCGTGGCCGGCGTCTACGCGGTCGGCTGGCTGCGCGGCCGCCGTGACCGCTACCACCGGCTCGGCTTCACGATCCCCTTCACGGTCGCCGCGGTGTTCACACCGGTGCAGTTCGTGCTGGGCGACTCCATCGCCCGGCAGGTGTTCCAGAAGCAGCCGGTGAAGTTCGCCGCCATGGAGATCGTCTGGAAGACCGACACGCATGTCCCCGAGTACCTCTTCGGCCGGCTGCATCCGGACGGGACCGTCTCCGGCGGCATCAAGGTCCCGCAACTCGACTCCATCCTCGCCGGGTTCAGCCCGGACACCAGGGTGACCGGGCTGACCTCCGTCCCCGCCGACCAGCGGCCGAACCCCACCCAGGCGACCATCGCCCACTGGGCCTTCGACATCATGGTCGGCATCGGCTCCCTGCTGGCGCTGCTCGCCCTCTGGTACGGCCTGGTGTGGCTGCGCCGCCGCAGGCTGCCCGCCTCGCCGTGGTTCTACCGGGGTGCCGCCGTGGCCGGGGTCGCCTCCGTCGTCGCCGTGGAATGCGGCTGGATCACCACCGAGGTGGGCCGCCAGCCGTGGATCGTCTACGAGAACATGCGGGTCGCCGAAGCGGTGACCTCGACGCGCTCCACCAGCCTGTGGATCATGTTCGGCCTCGTCGTCGTGGTCTACGTCTTCATCTTCGCCTCGTTCCTCGCGGTGCTGCTCCGGATGCGCACTCACTGGCGGCTCTCGGACGAGGCGGGCGGGACAGGGGCGTCGGCGCGGACACCGGAGACGGACACCCCCTACGGACCGCGCTCCACGATTCCGGCAGGGAGCGCCGCCGGGCCCGGCGGCGACGGAACCGCCACGTCGCCGGGAGAGCGTCCGTGATCGCCGGTGTCATCGCCGTCGTACTGCTGCTCGCCGTCGCCGCCTACGCCTGCGCCGGGGGCACCGACTACGGCGCGGGATTCTGGGACCTGACCGCGGGCGGAGCGGAGCGCGGCAAGCGCCCCCGCCGGCTGATCGACCACGCCATGGCCCCCGTGTGGGAGGTCAACAACGTCTGGCTGATCTTCGTGCTGGTCATCATGTGGACCGGCTTTCCCGTCCTCTTCCAACAGGTGTTCACCGCGATGTGGCTGCCGCTGGCGCTGGCCGCCGTCGGCACCGTGCTGCGCGGCGCAGGTTTCGCCCTGCGCAAGCCCGCCCGGCGACTGGCCGGGCGGCGCCTGTACGGCGCGATCTTCGCCGTCGCCTCCCTTATGACGCCGTTCTTCCTCGGCGCCGCGGCGGGGGGAGTGGCGTCGGGCCGGGTGGCGGCCGGGACGACGGCGTCGGCGGACGCCTGGTCCAACCCCACCTCCGTGCTCTTCGGCCTGCTCGCCGTGGCGACCACGGCCCTGCTCGGGGCGGTGTTCCTGGCCGCGGACGCCCGGCGGTTCGAGACGCCCGACCTGGACGGTTACTTCCGCCGGCGGGCCCTGGGCGCCCTGGCCGTCGTCGCCGTGCTCGCCGTGATCACCCTGGCGGTCACCCATCAGGACGCGCCCTACGTCTGGCACGGGCTCACGCACGGCGTGGGGCTCTTCTTCGTCGTCCTGGCGGCGCTGGCCACACTCCTCACCGCCTGGCTGCTGATCCGTCCCTCCGGCGCCTGGTCCCGGGTCGCGGCGGTCGGTGTGGTCGCGTCGGCCGTCCTCGCCTGGGGGACGGCGCAGCGCCCGTACCTCGTCCCGACCTCCCTGACCGTCGCCGACGGCGCGGGCGCGCACACCTCACTGCGCTGGCTGGGCCTCGTCACCCTCGTCGCGGTGGTGCTCATCCTCCCGGCGGTCGCCCTGCTGTACTGGCTGGACACCCGCGGGGAGTTGGAGGGCCTCACCGACGCCGACCTGCGGCGCGGTGGTGCCGGTGACGAGGGCTGAGCCCGCGGTGCCGCCAAGTGCGTCCCGAGGGGCGGGAACACCGTGACGGAGGACGAGATCCTGCTGGGCCTCGGCCTGACCGTGGCCCTGGCCGTCGGATCCCAGATCCTCGCGAGCCGGCTGCGGATCCCGGCCCTGATCGTGCTGCTGCCGGTCGGCTTCGCCGCCGGGGCCCTCACCGACGTCGTCCACCCCGAGCAGCTCGTGGGGGACGACTTCTCCGCCCTGGTGTCGCTGTCGGTGGCGCTCATCCTCTACGACGCCGGGCTGGCGCTGGACCTGCGCCGCCTCGAGGGCGCGACGCGCAACGTCGTCCTGCGGCTGCTGCTGTGCGGCGCGTTCCTCACGTGGGCGGCCGTCCTCGGGCTCGGGCCGGTCCTGTTCGGTCTGCCGTCGGCCGCGGCCAGCATGGTCGGCGTGATCCTCGTGGTGTCCGGACCGACCGTCGTCGGCCCCCTGCTGGAGCATGTCCGCCCCTCGGACAAGGTGCGGCGCGTGCTGTTGTGGGAGGGGTCCCTCATCGACCCCGTCGGGGGCATCCTCGGCGCCGTCGTCTTCCACTCCCTGCTCGCGGGCGGGCTGCAGACCGGTCACTTCCGGGTGGGCGTGTTCTTCGGCGGCATCGCCATCGGACTCGTGGGAGGAGTGGCGGGCGCCGTGCTGCTCTGGCTCACCCTCCGGCTGCTCCGCCTCGGTGAGACGCTCGGCACGCTCGCACAGTTCGCCACCGTGGTCGTCGTGGCCGCGGGCTGCGACCTCGCGTACGACGACACCGGGCTGATCGCCGCGATCGTGACCGGCCTCGTCGTCGCGAACGTGCCCGGCTTCGACATGCCCGCACGCAGGCCGTTCTTCGAGACGCTCGTGCAGCTGATCATCGGTCTGCTGTTCGTCTCCATCTCGGCCACGGTGACGCCGATGTCCCTCGCCCCGGTGCTGCTGCCGGCGCTCGCCCTCGTCGCGGTGCTCGTCCTGGTGGTGCGGCCCCTGGTCGCCCTGCTGTCCACCATGAGGACGGACCTCACCACCGGTGAACGTGCCTTCGTCGGGTGGATGGCACCGCGTGGCATCGTCGCCGCCTCCACCGCGACGACCTTCTCCGCCTCCCTCACCACGGCGGGACTGCGTGGTGCCGACCGGATCCTCCCCATCACGTTCCTGGTGATCGTCGGCACGGTCGTGTTCTACGCGCTGACCGCCGGTCCCATGGCCGCCCGGCTGGGCGTCGTGCGGCCCTCGCGCGCCCGGCCGCTGCTGGTGGGCGGCGCCCCCTGGGCCGTCGATCTGGCCCGGTCGCTGCGCGCCGCCGGAGTCGGTGTGCTGATGTGGGCGGGGGCCGCCGAGGAGCGCGGCCGGATCAAGGACGCGGGGATCGAACTGGCCGCAGGGGAGTTCATGGCCGTGGCCACCGAGCCGGAGACCCGCCTGGAGGGGGTCACGTCGGTCTACCTGCTCACGGACGACGACGACTTCAACGCGCTCGCCTCGGTCGTCATGCGGGACGCTGTCGACGGCCCGGTCCACCGGGTCGGCCCGCCCCCGGACAGCGAGGGCGTGGTCGCCCCGTACACCGCCGGCGACACCGTCTTCGGGCCGCGGCTCCCCCGTCACGCCCTGACGACGCGTCACCAGCAGGGTGCCGCGTTCCACGTGCGGTCCGCGACGGTGCCACCCCCGCCGGGGTACGAGCCCTTGTTCGTCGTCCGGCGTGACGGCCGGCTGGAACCGGTCACCGGGGCCGTGCCGGCCGACGCCGGGGAGGGCGACGCGCTGGTGCTCCTGGGGCCCGCGCGGACGCCCACCGGCTGAAGGGGGGCGCGGCCGGCTACGTCCGGCACAGGGACGCGTTCAGGGTGATCGCCGCGTCGATCAGGGCGAGGTGGGTGAACGCCTGCGGAAAGTTGCCCAGTTGGCGGCCTGTCGGATCGATCTCCTCCGAGTACAGGCCCAGGTGGTTGGCGTATCCCAGCATCTTCTCGAACACCAGGCGCGCCTGCTCGGTCCGCCCCGCGCGGGCCAGCGCGTCGACGTACATGAAGGTGCACAGCGAGAACGTTCCCTCCGAGCCGCGCAGCCCGTCGGGCGAGGCCTCGGGGTTGTAGCGGTAGACCAGGCTGTCGCTGACCAGTTCGTCCTCCATGGCGTCGAGGGTCGACGTCCACAGCGGGTCCCCGGGCGTGATGAACCCGACCGTCGCCATGCGCAGCAGCGAGGAGTCGAGCACGTCGCTGCCGTAGTGCTGGACGAAGGCCTGACGTCCCTCGCTCCATCCCTTGGCCATGACCTGCTCGTAGATCTCGTCCCGTGTGCCGCTCCAGCGTGCGGCCGAGGAGGGCCGGCCGGTCGCCTCGGCGAGCCGCAGGGCACGGTCGAAGGCCACCCACGACATCACGCGGCCGTACGTGAAGTCCTGCCGGCCGCCGCGCGTCTCCCACAGGCCCTCTTCGCCCCTGTCCCAGTGGTCGGACACCCAGTCGAGGTCCGTCAGCAGCGCGTTCCAGCCGCGGTGCCCCACCTGGAGACCGTGCCGGTGGGCGAAGTAGATGCTGTCCAGCGCCTCGCCGTAGATGTCCAGCTGGAGTTGGGTGGCGGCGCCGTTGCCGATCCGCACCGGCGCGGAAGCCGCGTAGCCCTCCCAATGGCCGAGGGTCTCCTCGTCCAGGTCGGAGGAGCCGTCCACCTTGTACATGATGTTCAGCGGACCGGTGTCGCTGTCCCGGCCGGCCCGTTCCTTGACTCGGTCGCCGATCCACTGGATGAACGCCCGGGCCTCGTCGGTGAAGCCCAGCCCCAGCAGGGCGTAC
Source organism: Streptomyces sp. NPDC059861 (assembly GCF_042731435.1). Classification (NCBI taxonomy): domain Bacteria; kingdom Bacillati; phylum Actinomycetota; class Actinomycetes; order Kitasatosporales; family Streptomycetaceae; genus Streptomyces; species Streptomyces sp. NPDC059861. The sequence goes on from NZ_JBHWJQ010000047.1 coordinate 31,205, forward strand.
ACCGAGAAGGACGCGTCACGGATCCAGGTGAACCGGTAGTCCCAGTTGCGCTCGCCGCCCAGTTGCTCGGGGAGCGCCGCCGTCGGGGCGGCCACCAGCGCGCCGCTGGGAGCGTACGTCATCAACTTGAGCGTGATCGCGGAACGTTCCACGACCTCTCGCCAGCGCCCCGAGTACTGCGACTGCCGCAGCCAGGAGCGCCAGAACAGGACGGTGTCGTCGTGGAGTTGCTGGTACTCGGTGAGGCGCATCTCGCGGGGCGGCCCGGCGGCGGCCGACTCCAGCACCAGTCCGCGCTGCTGCCCGGCCTGCAGGGTCAGCTTGAGGTGCAGGTCGTTCTGCCGGTCCATGAGGATGTCCAGCAGCCGCTCGTCCTCCGGTTCGCGGATGGGGTGCACGGTGAGTTCCGTGCCGTCCTCCGCGGCGAACACCGCGCCCTGCTCGGTGAGGTGCAGCCGGTGGGGGGTGCGCCCGTAGTCGAAGCGCGGGGAGATGCCGATCTCGAACGTCATGCTGCCGCGCACACAGCGGACCATGCGCACCAGCCGGTGGCTCGCCGCGGCCGTCTTGCCGGTCACGGGCATGAAGTCGATCACCTCACCGGCCCCGGCCTCGGTCATGAACCGGGTGATGAGGATCGCCGTGTCGGGGAAGTACAACTGCTTCGTCGCGTACGTCGTGTGCAGCGGCCGGACGGTGCATTCGCCGCCCCTGTCCTTGTCGAGGAGCGCGCCGAAGACGCTGGGCGAGTCGAAACGCGGGACGCAGAGCCAGTCGACGGTCCCGTGGGTCGTCACCAGCGCCGCGGTCTGGAGATCGCCGATGAGCCCGTGATCCTCGATCAGGGGGTAGTCGTCCATCGGGGCGGCCCCTTCCGGTGTGCGATTCACCCGAATGCGCCCCCCGGATCAGCGTAAGCCGCAGGCACGGGTTCGGCCTGTCGGCCGGGAGCGCCCGGCGGACGGCGATCCCGGCCCGCTACCGCGCTGGCCGCGCGGTGGCACGGCGTGTCGCGCGGTGCCACACGCGGCGTTGCACGCGCAGGGTGAGAATGCCGACGGCCACGAGGACCAGCACGTTGAGCAGCAGCTGGATCAGCGAGCCCCACGCCTGGTGCCAGCCGGCGAAGGCCAGCGAGACGGCGATGTCCGAGGCGGCGGGGATGGTGGTCACCGAGATGAAGACCCCGAGCAGGGCACTGCCGCGCGCCTCGGTGAGCGAGACGATCCCCACGACGCCGGCCAGGAACGCCACGGCGACGGAGAAGATGTTCGGCGTGCCGATGAGATGGGAGACCGGCCGTAGACCCAGCTCGAAGGCCTCGGACTGCAGTCCGGCGCCCCGGGACAGCGCGGCGAAACCCAGCGTGACCACGATGGCGAGCAGGAAACCGAGCGTGAACGCACGTGTCCCCTCCCGGACCCTGCGGCGGTCCCGGCGGTCCAGACCGAGGGCGATGCCCGTGATCGCGTTGTACTCGGGGCCGACCACCATGGCCGCCACGATGAGGATCTGCGAGTTCGTCATGATGCCGACCGCGCCGATGAGCCCGGCGACGACCAGGAACAGGTAGAAGGACGGCGCGTACGTGGCCTCGGCCCGGATGCGCGCGTCCACGGCGGCCCACAGCGGAGTCCGGACCAGCACACCGGGCTGCCCCGCCTCGATCTGCTCCGCCTGCCGCGAGAACATGAGGCCGACGCCGTCCACGGCGATGGACCCGGCACGGTCGACGCCCAGTTCGCGCAGTTCGCCCAGCACGTCGTTCGCGGCGCCCTGCACCACGTCGCATTCCAGGGCGTCGCGGTCCGGCACATGGGCCGACGTGACGACCACGAGGTTGAGCACATGGCTGTTCGCACCGAGCCCATCGACGACCGGCTGGGTGAGGGTGCGCGGCATGACCATGCGGAAGTGGATCAAGTTCATCCGGACACCTCCCGAGGGCGAGGCCTAGGTTCCAGGGCCGTCGGTCCGGCGCGCCGCCCGCTGCCTGTCGCGCTCGGCCACCACCCGCAGCGCCGCCGCCAGGACGTGTCCCGGGCTGCCGGACGCGTCGACGGTCGCGCCCGGCTCGTCGGCCTGCAGCGGTTCCAGCAGGTCCAACTGTGAGTCGAGCAGCCGCGGCGGCATGAAGTGCCCTTTCCGGTGCGCGATCCGCTCCGCGGCCACCGCACGGTCGAGTGCCAGATGGAGAAACCAGACGTCCGCCCCCGTGCGCCGGAACTGGTCCCGGTACTCCCGCTTGAGCGCCGAACAGGTGACGACACCCCCGCGCCCGGTGGCCGCGGCCGACCGGATCCACTCGGTGAGTGCCGCCAGCCAGGGCCGGCGGTCGGCGTCGTCGAGGGGGTGCCCGGACGCCATCTTGGCACGGTTGGCCGCGGGGTGGAGGTCGTCGCCCTCCAGGAACGGCACGCCCAGCTGCTGCGCGAGGCGGGCGCCCACGGTGGACTTCCCGGAGGCCGACACACCCATGACGATCACCACCCGCGCCCTAGGGACCATGTCGGCCAACCAGCCTCCCGCAGTGACACCGGAAACGCCCTTGAGTCCACTATCACCTGATACGTCCGCGCGCGCCGCGCGCGAGCCGGCCGTCGGCCGCCCGTGTCCCCGCAACGGCCGTCTCCGCCGGGCGCATCCGGCGACGCCGACGGATAGTGGTGCCGGGACGACGTCCCAGCCGGCTCTCGCCACGCACAGGAGGTTCGATGGCCGCCAGACGGTCGCTGACCGCGCTCACCGGCGTCGTGGTGCTCTGCCTCGTGGTGACAGCCTGCGAGGATCACGCGCTCGGCACGATCGAGTTGCGTACCGGGCGCGAGACTGTCGAGACCCTCTCGGACCCGTCGGTCGACGGGTGCCACCGCTTCCGTGAAGGGGTGGTGCACGTCAACAATCGAACGCTCAACGACATCATCCTGTACACGACGCCCGACTGCACCGAACCGCGGGGCGGGCAGAGCGTGTACCTGACCACGGGAACATCGGACGACGCGGTCCGCTCCACGGGCCTGTGGCGCAGTTTCTCCGTCGTCCACTGACGTCGCGGACGGACGGCGAGGGCCGGGGCCCGCGGGCCCCGGCCTGGCGGTGCGAAGTGCCCCGCGTCAGTTGAACGGATCCAGCGTCAGGTAGGCCTGCTGTGGGTTGCCGTCGTGGACCAGGGACTCGTGGTTGCCGACGTCGTCGAAGGCGAAGGCGTACGCCTTTCCGTCGGCCATCCGGTCATGGATGATCCGGGCGTAGTGGTTGGTCACCGCGTCCTTGTAGAAGTTGGCCGACGAGGTGTCGGGCTGGTTCGGGTTGGTGAGCAGCGTCGAGCGGTTGAAGCCCGCGCACAGGGTGCGGGAGATGGGCCCGCGCACCTGGTCGTTGGGGGCGTCGAGCAGCCGGTGACAGCCGAAGACGCTGCTCGCGTCGGGCTTCTGGAAGCTGGTGACGACCGCGCCGGCGCTGTTGGTGAAGTTCATGACGCCGCCGGAGACCCGCCCGAAGTACTTCGTGTTCGGCTGGTTGGAGAACGGGGTCACGGTGAGCGTCGTCGTGGCGTACTTCTGCCAGACCCGGTCGATGTAGTCGTTCATGACCGACGCCGGAAGGGCCCCGGTCTCCACCCCGTACAGCGGTGACAGCGCCCGCAGTACCGTGCCGTCCGAGCGGGTCTGGACGAGGCCGCCCCAGCCGCCCGACTGGGCCCGCAGGGCGTTGAACACCCCGGTGTAGCCACCGGCCTTCAGTCGGCCGGTGCTGCCCACGCTGCCGTCGGCGCGCTGCACCCCGACCGAGTACGGCGCCGAGAACATGTCGACCTGCGTGCTGTTGAGCCACAGGCCGGAGTCGTTGAGGGTGTACTCGGACCAGTTGAAGAGGATGTTGCGGTTCGGGTCGCTGGGATTCTGCACGGCCGGCTGCACCAGACCGCCGGTGGTGAGCCGGAAGTCGAGCTTCTGGCCGTACGAGAAGTAGATCCGGCCGGAGAGCTTGGGGATCCGGATCGTCTTGGACTGCCCGGCGGTCGGGCCGGGGATCGACGCGTCCGGTGCCGGGGTGGGCGGGTTGCCGCCGGCCGGCCAGGCGTGGAAGGTGCCGTTGGCGTCGGCCCAGCCCTGCTGACCCGTCGTCAGCGAGGTGCCGAGGGTGTAGACGTACACCGGGTCGCCCCGGCCGGAGCTGTTGGTGATCTTCAGGGGGATCGTGGCGGGCACCGCGGCGTCCGCGGGCGGTGAGGCGCCGAACGTGAGCAGGGCGCCGAGCAGGGTGGACGCCGCGGCTGCCGTGAGGAGCCGGTGTTTGAGGCTTGCGAGCACTCTCCACCTCCGTGCGGGTGTGGGGGGAGTTGGTCCGTACCTGATTTTGAGAGCGCTCTCAGATTTACGCCAGGGCGCGAACATGTCAATGACTCCGACAACAGAAAGGCGGCGCCCGTCTGTTGCGGGCGCCGCCGTGCGTCGTTGCCGAGAGGGGACGGGGTCGGTCGGAAGGCGCGGTTCAGAAGCGGCGGTTCAGAAGCGGCGGTTCAGAAGGTGCGGTCGAGAAGGTCCAGCAGGGCGGCCCAGTGCCGCTTGTCGCCCTCTGCCTGGTACGACGCGGTGTCGGCCTGCGTGAAACCGTGCGGCGCGTCCGGGTAGACCTCGCAGCGGTGCCGTACGCCCGCGGCCGTCAGCGCGTCCTCCAGGCGCTGGACCTGCTCGGGCGGAAGCGACGGGTCGTGGTCGGCGTGGCCGAAGTACAGCTCCGCGGTGACCCGGTCGGCCACCAGATGGGGGCTGTCCGGCGCGTCGGTCGCCAGCTGGGCGCCGTGGAAACCGGCCGCCGCCGCGACCCGCTCCGGATACGCCCCGGCGGTCATCAGCGACAGCCGTGCGCCGAAGCAGTAGCCGGTCACCGCGACCGGGCCGTCCGCCACCTCGGGGAGCTCCGCCAGCCTGCGCAGGTACGCCCCGGCGTCGCGCATCGCCACCTCGGGCGTCAGGGGCTGCATCATCGGCAGGATGTGCTGGAACAGTCCGCCGCGTGACGCGTCGTCGATGAACTCGGGCAACTCGAGTACGGGGGCGCGCCCATGACGGTGGAAGAGGTTCGGCACCAGGACCGTGTAGCCGGCCCCCGCCAGCCGGTCGGCCATCGACTTCAGCTGTGGCCGCAGGCCGAAGGCGTCCATGTAGAACAGGACCCCCGGGTGCGGGCCGCCGTCACCGGGGCGGGTCAGATAGGCGTCGGCGATGCCGTCCTCGGTGGGGATGTCGATGTCCGTTCCCTGTGCGGCTGTCATGGCGGGGCTGCCTCTCTGCGCGTTCGACGACGAGGGGCCCGCCGGTTCGGCGGGCCCGACGGCGGTCATCGTGACACGCGCAGGTAAGAGCCCCGTCGGCCGACCCGCCCGCCTTTGCCGTTTGCCCGGGCTACTCGAACCGGGTGGTGTCACCCGCCCCGCGCCGTACGATCTCGGCCTCGCCCTCCGAGAAGTCGATCACCGTCGTCGGTTCGGTCCCGCAGTCCCCGGAGTCGACCACCCCGTCGAGGACGTGGTCGAGCCGGTCCTTGATCTCCCAGCCCTGCGTCATCGGCTCGTCCTCGTCGGGCAGGAGCAGCGTGCTGGACAGCAGGGGCTCGCCCAGCTCGGCGAGGAGCGCCTGGGTGACGACGTGGTCGGGGATGCGCACCCCGACCGTCTTCTTCTTGGGGTGCTGGAGCATGCGCGGCACCTCCTTCGTCGCGGGCAGGATGAACGTGTAGCTGCCCGGCGTGGAGGCCTTGATCGCGCGGAACACGTCCTTGTCGACCCGCACGAACTGGCCGAGCTGCGCGAAGTCCTGGCACACGAGGGTGAAGTGGTGCCGGTCGTCCAGCCGGCGGATGGACCGGATCCGGTCGGTGCCGTCCTTGCTGCCCAGCCGGCAGCCCAGCGCGTAGCAGGAGTCGGTGGGGTATGCGATGAGCGCCCCCGACCGGACACTGTCGGCGATCTGGGTGATGGTGCGCGGCTGGGGGTTGTCGGGGTGCACGTCGTAGTACTTCGCCATCTGCCGAGCTTATGCCGCGGGAGCGGGCGAGGCCGAACGGGCGGGGCGGGGCGGCGGTCCAGGAGGCCGCGGGGCGACCTCCTGGCTCCGGTGCGTGCGTGAGGCCGCCGCGGCGTGTTCATGGTCCTCGGCGCGCCCACCTCGCTGACCGGCCGCCTCCACGCCGCCGCCCGGCTGACGGGGCGGCGCGCCGTGCGATGCCCGTTCTTCGCCCGTTTCCCCGCCCGCTCGGCCGTCCGTCACGCAAGAGTCGCGGAGCTCCGTGGCCCACCGTGAGGTAAGGTCCCCGACCGGTGTGCCCGGTGCGGGCGCAAAGCGAGGTGAAGGGGCAGGGAGACGACGTGGCCGGGCGAGAGGGCGAGGGCCGTCGCGCGGAGATGGCGGACGGCGCGGACGTGACATGGGCGCAGGAGTTGCTCGACCATCTGCGGCCGTCCGGGCGTGACGTGCGCAAGGTGGTCGCCTGGCTCGCCGGTGCCGCGCAGGCGGACGTGGCGCTCCAGGACGACGCCGGCAACCTCCTGGCCGGCATCCGCACACCCCTCGACGAGGCCCTGGTCGCCGACATCACCACCGGCCGGATCGCCTCCGCCGCGCTCCAGGACCACGACCGCCATCTGCGGCTGGTCCGGGTCGAACTCCCGCACCCCGCCACGGCGGGCGTCCTCGCCGTCGCCCGACCCGCGCCCTTCGACCGGCGCACCGCGGACATCGTCACCCACACCGCCGGGGTGCTCGAACTCCTGCTGCGGGCCCGGGAGACCGCGGCCGCCGGACGCCGGCTGCGGCGCGCCACGTCGGACCTGCGGCTGGCCATCCTGCAGCTTCTGATGGTCGAGGACACCGTCTCCGCCCGCCGGGTCGCCGCCGGGCTCTGGCCCGGCCTCCTCGACACGGACACGGCCTGCGTCTATGTCGCCGAGAGCCGCACCGAGGACCGCGACCGGCTGGCCGAGGAGTGCGTCAGCGCCACGTCGGAGCAGGCCCTCGTCGTGCGCTGCCCGGCCGTCGACGCGCACGTGATCGTCGTGACGCCGGGCGAGGGGGCCGCCGCGGAGCTGCGGGAGCTGGTCGGCGACCGCCCCGGCACCTTCCTCGGCGGCAGCGCCCGGCAGAGCCTCGCCCGGACCGCCACCGCGTACGGCCAGGCCGTCAGTGCCCTCGCCGTCGCGCACTTCCGCCCGGACAGGTCGGCGGTGTACGCCGAACGCACGCACCCCGAACGGCTCATGGACCCGGCCGCCCTGCGCGACTGGGCGGCCCGCGTCCTGCGCCCGCTCGACGCGCTGCCCCACCACACCCGCGCCGAACTCCTCGCCACCACCCGGCTGGGGCTGGAGTTCACAGCCGTCAACGCGGCCGCGGTGCTCGGCGTCAGCCGCAACACCGTCCGCGCCCGGATGGAACGTGCCGAGGGCCTGCTGGGCACCGACCTGTCCGACCTCACCGTCCGGGCCACCGTCCACCTGGCCCTCAACACCCAGGCCGGCCACGCCCAGCTGCCCGACGGCGACGGCGGCGCGGACACCCGGCTGGCCGATCTGCTGGCCGGTCCCGCCCTTCGCACCTGGGCCGGCGAACTGCTGTGCCGCCTGGACACCGACACCCGCAACCTGCGCCGCACACTGCGCACCTGGATCGCGGCCGGGGGCAACTCCGAACGCGCCGCGCAGCTCCTGGGCGTCCACGCGCAGACCGTGCGCGAGCACGTCCGCAGCGCCGAGCCCGTCCTCGAACGGCAGCTTCTGGCCGGGGGCAGTGACCTCTACGAGGTTGTGCTCGCCCACCTGGCGCTCGGTGACCTCGACCAGCCCGACCTGCAGGGGGCGAATTCGGGCCATCCGGACGCACCTGTGCACGGTTGAGTCCTCGCGGCGCCGGAACGGGCATGGACGCGATTCACAAGGAGCCGACCATGCACGTAGGTTCGAGTCGGGCCGCAGGGGCACGACCGGAACGGGGGACCGGTCGCGCCCCGGGCGGTCCCCCGTGTCAGCCCCGCAGCCGTACCGGCACCTCCTGCCAGCCGAACGCGATGAACGACGGCACCTGTCGCATCTCGCCCTCGGCCGCCCGGATCTTCGGGAAGCGCTCGAAGAGCGCGGGCAGCGCGGTGAGCGCCTCCAACCGGGCCAGCGGCGCGCCGATGCACCGGTGCACGCCGATCCCGAACGCCAGATGGTCGTCCGCGCCCCGCGTGGCGTCGAAGACGTCCGCGTCCGGCCCGTAGTGCGCGGGATCGAGACCGGCGGCGGCGTACGTCGTGATGATGGCGTCCCCGGCCGGAACGGTGACGTCGCCGACCTCGATGTCCGTGACGGCGAACCGCAGCGGCAGCGACGCGATGGACGGGTGCACCCGCAGCGTCTCGTCCACCACGGCGTCCCAGGTGATCTCCCCGGCCCGCACCGCCGCCAGTTGCTCGGGCCGACGCAGCAGGGCGACCACCGCGTTCCCGATCAGGTTCACGGTCGTCTCGAACCCGGCACCGATCACCAGGAGCAGTGTGTACAGCAGTTCCTCGTCGCTGAGCCGGTCGCCGTCCTCGTCGCGCACCCGGATCAGCTCGGTGGTGAGGTCGTCGCCGGGGTGCTCGCTGCGGTGGGCGATCAGGGCCGGCAGCACCGTGCCGATCTGCCGCTGCACGGAGGCCGCGTGTTCCGGGCTGGGGTCGGACGTGTCCATGATCGCCGCGATCATCCGTTTGGTGTCGTCCCGCATCTCGTCCGGCACACCGAACAGGTCGCAGATGATCCGCATCGGCAGTGGCTGGGCGAACCCGGCCCTCACGTCCACCACACCACCGTCCGCCCCGGCCGTCTCCAGCGCGTCGATCAGTTCGGCGGTGACCGCCTCGACGCGCGGGCGCATCGCCTCGGTGCGCCGGTGGGTGAAGCTCGGCGAGACCAGTTTGCGCAGCCGGGCGTGGTCGGCGCCGTAGGTGGAGAGCATGTTGACCACGCCGATCAGCCCAGGATCCAGCCCCAGGAGGGATGTCCGGCGATGTGGGGCCACAGCCTCCAGTGCAGCCGGGGATCCTTGCTGACCCGCGGATCGAGGATGAGTTCCCTGAGCACGTCGTAGCCGGTGGGCGCCCAGGCGGGGATGCCGCCGGGCAGCTCCACGGGCACCACGGCGCCGAGGGCGCGCAGCCGGGCGGTCTCGGCGGAGATGTCGGCGCTGAACGGGTCGATGGCGATGCGCTCGGTCTCGGTCACTGGCGGTCTCCTGGCTGGTCGGGCGAGCGAGGGGTGAAACGCACGGGCAGGGCGGTCAGCGACCGGTGGAAGGGACCCGGCCGCCAGGTCAGGCGCTCCCGGGGCACGACGGGCTCCAGGTCGGGCAGCCACTGGGTGAGCCGCTCGATCGCCTCCGTGACGATGAGCAGCGTGTGCTGCTTGACCGGGCAGGCGTGCGGGCCCGCCGACCAGGACAGGTGGGAGGCGTCCCCGGGGCGCCGGGTGTCGCCGTGCTCCTGCTCCGCGAAGTGCGCCAGCGCACCGTAGGAGATGACCACCGGCACCGCCGCCCGGATCCACACGCCGTGGAAGGAGACGGGCTTGCGGGCGAAGTGGATGCCGTAGTCGGCGAGCGGCGTCTCGTGGTGCAGCACCTCCACCACCGCGCCCTCACGGGCCGGGCCCCGCTGGTGAGGGTCGAGTAGTACGCCGTGTTGCCGAGGATCCGGGACAGGGCGTTCGACACCAGGTTCGAGGTCGGTTCGTGCCCGGCACCGAGGGTGAGGAACACCTGCCAGGTGACCTCCTCGGGGGTGAGTCCCGCCGGGTGGTCGAGGAGCCGGCTCGGCAGGTCGTCGCCGCGCTGCTCGACCTTGGCGGCGATCAGCCCGATGACGTAGTCGCCGAACTCCACCTCGCCCTCGGCGGCCCCGGCGCCGCCCTCGATCACCTTGCCGAGGGCGGCGTTGAGCCGTTCGCTCTCGCTGTCCGGCATCCCGAAGAGGCTGTTGAAGACCAGCGCCATCAGGGGGCGGGCGAAGTCGGCCACCAGATCGGCCTCGCCGCGCGGCCCGAACCGGCTCACCAGCACATGCACCGCCCGGTGCACCCGCGCCCGCAGGTCGTGCGGCTCGACCAGGTCGAAGGTGTCGATCAGCGTGCTGCGGTAGCGCACGTGGTCGGCACCGTCGGCGAAGAGGGTGTTGGGCCGCCAGCGCATCATGCCGAGCACCGGCGCGTCGTCGGCGACGGTCGCCTCCCACGGCCGGGGGTCGTGCGAGAACGTCCCGGTGTCGTGCAGCAGGTCCAGTGCGGCCCGCCGGTCGACGACGACGTACGCCGGTACGCCCGGCGCCAGTTCGGCCCAGCCGATCGGGCCCTGGGCGCGCAGGTCGGCGTAGTAGCGGTACGGATCCAGCGCGAAGCCGTCCTCCCACAGCCGCACGGGCACCGAGCGGGAGAAGGCCTCGAGGGCAGGGGGATAGGTGGTCACCGGGACTCCGGAAGATGGCGGTCGATCAGATGCTGTACCAGGGCGAGCAGCGCGTCGAGGGAGGAGTCGCGCTCCCGGGCGTCGCACGTCACCGTCGGCGTGCCCGGATCCAGGTCGAGCGCGGTGCGCAGCTGCTCCTCGGTGTAGTGGCCCGTACCGCTACTACGCCGACACGACGAGCCCGGCCGCCAGCACCCGCACCGCGGAGACCGGAAGCCGCAGCAGCGCCGCGGCCTCCACCACCGTCAGCGCGCCGTCGGCCAGTTCGTCCAGCAGGGCCAGCTGAGCGGCCGGCAGATCGGCCGGTGGAGCTTCGCCGGTGCCGGTGAGCACCGAGAGCCGCTCCAGCCGGGGGCGGCTCGGCCGGGCCACGCCGCCCGTCGCCAGATACGCGGGTACCAGGGGGCGGCCGCCTGGGCGGCCGGTCATGCCGAAGGGCCGCCGTTATGACGCGATCTGGACCCGCTGCCGGGCCTGTTGACGGCGGGCCCGCACGAGCCCGCCACCGAGGGCGAGCGCGGACAGTGTGCCGACGGCGAGCGCACCGGCGGCCAGGTCCGGTAGTTCGATCATCGAAACGGTTCCAGGGGAGGTCGGGCAGAGCGGAATCCGAGGCCCCGGGGCGAGGCACTCGGAGCACAGTACAACCGTCAGCGACCGATCTCGCACGGTGAGGTGGTACTTGGTTCCGAATCCGCTCGCCCGCTGTTCGCTTCTGTGGCAACTGTCTGAAATGCCGTGCTCAGCAAGTGAGTTGATCTGCGAGCGGCGTCAGGTGCCGCAGAGCGGTGCCGGCACGGTGAGGCTGCTGTTCGCCTGGCGCAGCGCCAGTTCCAGGGTGGTCGGCGAGTGCAGCGCGCCCGTTCCGTCGGGCGGGACCAGCCACTCCAGGCACCGGGTGGACCGGTACGGCGGCGGGACCGCCACCCACGCCCCGCGACCGGCGTTGCGCAGGCCGGCGCCGATCCACTTGCTGTCCGGGTCCGGCGGCAGGAAGAAGCCGACCCGGTGGGCGGCGATGTCCACCAGCGTCGGTCCCGGCAGGGGCAGCGTGGGCCGCCACAGGAGGTCCAGCGCGAGCAGACCCAACTGGTCGGGAACGCTCAGCACGTCCCAGAAGCGCCCGGCCTCCAGCAGGGCGACGCCCTCGCCCCGGTCCCAGTCGCGCTTGCATGCCCTGGGATCCGGAGCGGCGGCGGCAAGCCACTCCACTCCGCGCGTCCAGCCGAGATCGCTCATGTTCCGCTCCGGGGGATGGCCGTCCGGTCCCGGCGGGGGCCGATCCGGCATATGCATGCTGGTAGATATTTCTATGCGGCGGAAGGGGTGGCGCGGGCTGGCGTTCATGGCGGTTCCGTTCGACGTTCGGCCGTCTGCGCGACGCCCGCCGCGTGGGCCCAGCGGTGTGCCCGGGGGTCGCAGGGGTACCCGAGCCGCACCGAGGGGCCCACCCCCGAAGGGCCTCGCCGAACCGGTGAAGGAGGATGCCAGGATGACCAGCGGCACGGAGGCCGGCGGCGTGACCGGCACCCCGGACAAGGACTACAACCTGATCTGGTACGTGGAGGCGTGCCTCAACAACGCGCTGCGCCTGGACACGTACATCGCGGACGCGGAGCGCGACAAGGACACGGAGGTCGCGGACCTGTTCCGCAAGGCCCAGGCGGACAGCCGCAAGGGTGCCGAACTGGGCAAGGCCCTGCTGCGTTCCCGCCTCGGCGGCGGCTGATCCCGTCCGCGGCACGGCCTGCCCGGACGTCGACGCGGCCCGCCGGGCGGCCGGGGCCCGGACACCGACGACGCGCCGGTGTCCGGGCTCTCGCACGTGCGGGCGCCGTCAGCCGATGTGGAAGCTGTCCCCGTACACCTTCCAGTCCAGCGGCGGGTTCAGGTCCAGGTTGCCGTTGCGCAGGAACACGCGCTGGGCCGTGTCGACCCGGCTGGTGTCGCTGTGGGCCTCCTCCTGCCTCATCGCCCACACCCGCGCGTCCAGGAAGGCGTTCAGGTACCGCACTTCGTCGCCGCCCTGCGCCGGCGGCACCGCGCTGCGCAGGGCGCGCTCGCGGATGTTGCGGAAGCTGAGTGGGTCGGTGCCGTCGCCGTGCATCACGATGGCGTCGTAGTAGGCGAACTGGCCCAGCGCCCGCAGCCCGTCGGCCTTGCCCTGCCCGACCGCCGGGTCGAAGTACACCCGGTCGCGCTCGTCGTTCTGCGCCTGCTGGAACGCGGTGTCCTGCGCCGCCCTGCGCCAGTCCCTCGGATAGTTCGGGTCGAGTCCGGTGTGCGAGTCGGTGCCGTCGACCCTGCGCAGTGCCGGAAGGTAGGACGCCAGCACGTTGCCCGGCTTGCGGGAGGTGTAGAGCTCGACCAGGTCGAGCATGTCGCCGGTGCCGGAGCAGAAGCCGATGATGCCGGCGGTGTAGCCGCGGCCGTCACCTATGTCCTCGATGTACTGGTACTGGGCCTTCCAGTCCAGCGAGGAGTTCTCCGCGCTGGAGACCAGCTTCATGGCGATCTCCTTCTTGGCCGGGTCGTCCAGTCCCGGCGCCCGTGTCCCGGGAGTCACGGCGGCGGAGGCGGATCCGCCGCCCAGCAGCGGGACGGCGGCCAGGGAGGCGCCGATGAGTCCGATGACGGTACGGCGCGAGGCACGCGCTCGTGCGAGGGGGGTGTCACGGGGGCTCCCGGTGAGGTGGGGGGTGGGGGAAGTGCCGTGCTGCGGGTTCCGTGGTTCATGTGTGACCCGGGACCGACAGGAAAGTTTCCTACCAGAAGCCGGGCGAGCTGAGAACGCCTCGGACGGAATCAGGTACGGACCAGTGCGCGATTCAGCTCAGGGCAGCGGCTGCTCGGCCCAGATCACCTTGCCGCCCGGCAGATAGCGCGTGCCCCAGCGTTCGGCGAGCTGCGCGACCAGGAACAGGCCCCGGCCGCCCTCGTCGGTCATGGCCGCGTACCGCAGGTGCGGGGCGGTGTTGCTGCCGTCGAACACCTCGCAGATCAGGCTCCGGTCCCGCAGCACCCGTACCAGGATCGGCGTGCCGCCGTAGCGGATCGCGTTGGTGACCAGCTCGCTCAGAATCAGTTCCGTGGTGAACGCCAGGTCCTCCAGGCCCCACTCCGTCAGACGCCGGGTGACCGAGGCACGTACCTCGGCGACGGCCGCCGGATCGGACGGCACGTCGATGGCGGCCACCCGGTCCGGCCCGAGGGCCTGCGTGCGGGCGACCAGCAGGGCGATGTCGTCGTTGTGCCGGGCCGGCCGCTGTGAGTCCAGCACCGCCCGGCAGGTGTCCTCCGGCGACGGCCCGGCCTGTTCCAGCGCGGTGCGCAGCAGTTCGAGGCCGACGTCGATGTCGCGGTCCCGGTCCTCCACCAGCCCGTCGGTGTACAGGACCAGCCGGCTGCCCTCCGCCACCTCGATCTCCGCGGTCTCGAACGGCAGACCGCCCAGACCCAGCGGCGGGCCGGCGGGCACGTCGGGAAACTCCACACTGCCGTCGGGCCGGACCAGTGCCGGCGGCGGATGCCCGGCGCGGGCGATGGCGCAGCGCCGCACCACCGGGTCGTAGATCGCGTACAGGCAGGTCGCGCCCGTGACGGGCGCGGTGCCGCCCTCGGTCTCCTCGTCCTGGTCGATCCGGGCGACCAGTTCGTCGAGCAGGCCGAGCAGTTCGTCGGGCGCGAGGTCCAGGGAGGAGAAGTTGTGCACCGCGGTGCGCAGCCGGCCCATCGTGGCCGCGGCGTGCAGCCCGTGCCCCACCACGTCCCCCACGACGAGGGCGACGCGGGCACCGGACAGCGGCAGCACGTCGAACCAGTCGCCGCCGACCCCGGCCTGGGCCGGCAGATACCGGTAGGCGATCTCGAGGGCGCTCTGCTCGGGCAGGCTGCGCGGCAGCAGACTGCGCTGGAGCGTCACCGCCATCGTGTGCTCGCGCGTGTAGCGGCGGGAGTTGTCGATGGACACGGCGGCGCGGGCGACCAGTTCCTCGGCGAGGGTCAGGTCCTCCGGCTCGAAGGGTTCGGAGCCCGCCCCGCGCCAGAAGGTGACCATTCCGAGGATCAGGGAGCCCGCCCGCAGGGGCGCGGTGATCAGCGAGTGGATTCCGTAGTCCAGGGCCTGCGAGGTGAGTTCGAAGTCCTGCGCGTGCCAGCCCGGCGCGTCGCGCAGGCGGGGCTCCAGGGTGGCCTGCCCGGCGCGCAGGCTGCGGGCCTGCGGCGAGGAGCGCACGAACTGGATCCGATCGCCGACCTGGTACAGCGGCGGATCCTTGCGTACGCCCGCCAGCGCCGTACGGCGCATCTCGGTCGCGGCCTCGGGCTGCTCACCGCTGAGCACGGCGTCGAACAGGTCCACGGTCGCGAAGTCCGCGAACCGGGGCACGGCCAGATTCGCCAGCTCCTCGGCGGTCCGGGTGACGTCCAGGCTGGTGCCGATGCCCGCACCGGCCGCGTACAGCATGTCGAGACGTTCGCGCGCCAGCTCCGCCCGGCCGGACAGGGCGCGCAGCTCGGTCGAGTCGCGCAGGGTCGCGACGCTGCCGTGCGGGCCGCCGCGCAGATGGGTGGGCCGCTGGTTGATCGCCAGCAGCCGGTCCTTGACGAGCCGCACCTCGTCCGTGACGACCTGCCCCGAGGCCAGCAGCTCGGCGATGTCCGCGGGCAGGCCGAGGTCGTGGACGCCGCGGCCCTCGGCGTCGTCGGGCAGGCCGAGCAGCCGGCGGGCCTCGTCGTTGGCGAGCAGCAGGCCGCCGTCGGCGCCCACGATGAGCACGCCCTCGCGGACCGCGTGCAGCACCGCGTCGTGGTGTTCGTACATCCGGGTCATCTCGCGGGGGCCGAGGCCCCGGGTCTGGCGCAGCAGCCGCCGGCTCACCAGCGCCGTGCCGGCCGTCGCCATGACCAGCCCGCCCGCCGCGGTGAACAGCACCAGGGGCAGTTGCCGGTTGGCCGCGCCGCCCACGTGCTCGGTGGTGATGCCGGCCGACACCAGGCCGACCACCTTGCCGTCGGGGTCCTTGACCGGCACCACGGCCTGCACCAGCTGGCCTATCGTCCCCTCGACCTCCTCGACGACGGTCCCGCCGGCCAGCGCGGGCCCGACATCGCCGACGAACGGTTTGCCGATCCGGTCCGGGATCGGGTGCGAATAGCGGATGCCGTCCGTGCTCATCACGACGATGAAGTCGACCTCGGTCGCCTTGCGGGCGGCTTCGGCGCTCGGCTGCAGGATGGCCGACGGGTCGGGGCTCTCCAGCGCCTCGCGGGTGCCCGGCCCGTTGGCGAAGGTCTCGGCGACCGCCAAGGACCGGTTGCGGGCCTCCTCGGTGCTGTCGCTGCGGCTCTGCAGGACCAGTGCCACCACGGCCACCACGACCAGCAACAGCACGATGAGGACCTGGAAGACGAAGACCTGTCCGGCGACGCTGCGCCCGCTGAGCGCGGAGCGCACCGCCGTGGCGGGACTCCACCGCGAACGGCCGCCGCGCAGCGGCCCGTCGGGCCCGCCGTTCGCGGCAGACCGCGTCCGCCGCTCGCTCGGCCCGGAAACAGGCGTGCGTGCGGCGTGCTCTGCTGCGGGAGGACGGGTGGGCCGAGTCCGCGATCGGCCCAGGGGGCGGACCATGTGCCCTGTCTACACTCCCGAGCCCGCGGAGGCGAGGGAAGTCACGCCGTGTGGTGAGCCGCTTGTGCCATGTGACGGGGCCCGGAGATACGGTCCTTGGCCGCCTTTCCGGGGCGGCGGGACGATGCCCGGCCTGCCTGTACGGCACCGCCCCGGGTCCGGGGCCCTCAGCTCGGCCTGCCGGGCCGGCGGGCCGCGAGGAGCAGGGCGATGTCGTCGGGGCGGTTCGCGGAATGCCGGGCGACGGCCGTCAGCCGGTCGGCGAGAGTCACCAGGGAGCGGCCGCCCCGACCGCTCGCCGCGGCGCCGCCCGCCTTGGCCAGCGCCACCCGCAGCGCGCTGATCCCCTCGTCGATGTCGGCGCCGGCCCGCTCGACGAGGCCGTCCGTGTACAGCGCGAGCACGGCTCCGGGGTCCATCACCAGCTCGGTCACCGGGTAATGGGCGAGCGGATCCACGCCGAGCACCACACCGCCGGGAATGTCGAGCACGAGCGTACGGCCGCCCGGGCGGCGCAGCAGCGGCGGCGGGTGCCCCGCGCGGGCCACCATGGCCCTGCCGGTGAGCGGGTCGAGACGGACGTAGCAGCACGTCGCGAACTGGCCGGGGTCGAGGTCGATGAGCAGATGGTTGGTGCCGCTGAGCACCTCGTCCGGCGGCCGGTCGTCGAGCGCGAACGCGCGCACCGCGCTGCGCAGCTGACCCATGGTCGCCGCGGCCTGCACCCCGTGCCCCTGCACGTCGCCGATCACGAGGGCGAGTCCGTCCCCGGCCTCGACGACGTCGTACCAGTCGCCGCCGACGTCCATGCCCTGCGTGCCCGGCAGATACCGGCCCGCCGTCTCCACCCGGGGATGCACCGGCAGCCGCCGGGGGAGCAGGGCACGCTGGAGGCCGCGCGCGAGCGCGGCCTCGGTCTCGTAGCGCTGGGCCTTCTCCATGGCATGCGCGATCAGCCCGGCGAGCGCGGTGAGGACCGTGCGTTCCTCGGTGCTGAAGCTGCGGGGCCGGTCGAAGCCGAGGATGCAGGAGCCGACCGGCCGTCCCGACGCGATCAGCGGCAGGAAGGCGCGTGCCCCCTCGGTGGCGTCCAGGGGGATGCCCGGGTAGGTGTCCGCCAGCTGGTGCATGGAGTCGAAGAACAGCGGCTGGCCGGTGGTCAGCGTCTCCACGCCGGGCAGCCGGGCGTCGAGGCCCACCCCCTCGAACGGCGCGAGGAAGCCCGATGGGAAGCCGGTCTCCCAGGCCAGGTACAGGTGCCGCTCCTGAAGCAGATAGATGGCGAGGCGGCGGCCGCCGAACGCGGGCAGCAGCTCCTGCATCACCACCGCGGAGACCTGCCGCGCGGTGGTCGCCTCGGTGAGCGCGATGGCCAGGACGATCGGCCGGAGCACCAGCGAGGTCGTGGCCACGTCGGTGCCGGGCACGTCGGCCGTCGCCACGTCGGCGGGTGCCTCGGGCGGGTCCGGGACCTGTGTGCCGCGACTGGCGGGGGCGACGGTGCAGGTCAGGAAGTCCGGGCCGGGGTGGACGGAGACGGACAGCCAGTCACCGTCGTACGGTTCGGACGGCTCGGCGCAGGTCTCCCGCTCGCCCGGCGGTGGCCGTCTGACGTGGAAGTGCACGGGCTCGGGGGACAGCAGCGCCGCCCGCAGATGGTCCTCGCACGCCGACTGCCCCAGCCACGGCACGCCCTCCCACAGCGCACGCCCGAGGAAGCGCGCCCGCGGTTCGGCCAGCAGTTCGGCGGCGCGCGGGTTGGCGTAGACGATCAGCCCCAGCCGGTCCATGCAGAACACGCCCTGGGGCAGTTGGTCGGCGGCCGCGTCGGCCATCGAGCTCGCGTCGAGCACGATTCCGCCGACCGGCTGGTCCGGGCCGTGCACGGCGGCGTCCGGGCTCCACAGCTCCACCACCCGGGGCGCGCCCTCGGCGGTGCGCACGCGCAGCGGACCGCGCGGCTGCTTGCCGCCGGCCGCCGCCCGCAGCAGGTCCGCGAGCCCCTCCGCGTCCTCCGCGGCCACGGCCCGCACCAGCGCCTCCGAAGCCCACGGCCGTTCCTCTTCGGCCAGCCGGAGCAGGATTCTGGCGCTGTCGTCCGGCGTCACGACATCGGTCGTCGGCTGCCAGGCGAAGCGCCCGATCCGCCCCGGCGCAGGGCGCGTTCCGGGCGGTCGCATGCACAGCGGCTCGTCCTCCCAGACGAGCGCCACCCCCGTCGCCTGCAGCCGCCGCACACCGGTCGCCAGCTCCTCGGCGATCTCGGTCAGCCGGTCCCGCCGGGCCAGCAGCTCGGTGGCGTCGGAGACCGGCGGCAGCAGCACGGTCAGTACGCCGAAGGGTGCCGCCGACCCCATGACGGGCACGTTGATCGTCGCCACCGGGAACGGCAGCCCGGCAGCGAACTGCGGATAGCGGCGCATGCTCTCGGTGCTGTTCGGCAGCACCACCTTCACGCCGAGCCGGTAGGCGTCGGCGACCGGGAACCGGCGGTCCACGTGCAGCCGCCACCACGGCCGGTACAGCCGACCGGGCAGACCCACGAGGACGGCCAGCCGCAGCACACCGGGACTGCCGGACGGAAGATAGACACCCGCGGCGCGGCCGTCGGCGGCGCGGACCGCCGCACCGGCGGCGTCGGCCAGCAGCGTGGCCAGCCCACCGGGTGTCCCGTTCCGGCCTTCGGCGCTCCCAGTCATCGGCCCTACCCCGTCCATGCGCGCCGTCGCGCAGGCGACACAGCAAGAATGCGCCACGACGCCCCTTGCCCGCACCCGGGCGGGCGTGGATCCGGAGCGTACGCCATGGGCGGTCGCACGGAACCCGCCCGGACGGCGCCGATCGGCCGAAGGGCGCGCCGAGCGGCCCGAGCCGGTGACCGCGAGGGTCAGGATGCCCGCAACGTCCGCTTCGCGAGCTCGTACGCCGGGAGCATCGCCTCGTGCTCGGCGGTGTCCAGCCCACCGAGGTGCAGGACGACCGGGCCGTCCGGCGTCACGACGGCGAGCGCGCGCTCCGTCTTGGTCTCGTCCAGCAGCTCGCTGGTGTACCGGTACTCCACCTCGGTGCCGGCGAGGTCCCCCGCCTCGAACGGCCGGTACTTCGCCTCGCTCCCGCCCGTGTCGGCGCCTACGAACCCCTCCAGTACGGCGCGCGCGTCGGCGGCGCCCGGCTCACCCCTCCAGACCCGCAGGAAGCCGATGTGCCCGGCGGGCTTGGCGTCCACCTCGCAGGCGGCGGTGACCGGCCCCTGCCGCCACATCATGTCGGCGAGATCCTCGGGTACGTCCTCGCCGGGGACGCTGGTGGACTCCGCCGTCCACTTCGCCGCGATGTCGAAGGTGACGGGCAGTTCACAGGGAGAGCCCGCGGCCCCGATCGTGCCGCCGCTCTCGACACTCTCACCCGCCGAGTCCGCCTGGTCCGCCTGCCCGGCATTGCCTGCCGTCGATGCGCTCGCGGACGCCTCGGAGTCGTCCTCCGCCGCCCCGCAGCCCGTCAACAGCCCCGCCACCAACGCCACGTGGACCAGCCCCCGCCACGTGTTCCCCGCCCCGACCCGCACCGTGGTGTCTCCTCTCGATCGAAGGCGGAACTCTAACCCGGGCGCTCCCACGGGCAGCGCGCGGGCCCGTCGGGCTCAGCGGGCCAGGACCGCCCGCGCCGCCGCCAGCGCCTGCACGGCGTAGGACCGGCCGAACAGCACGGTGTGCACCAGCAGCGGGAAGAGCTGGTGCAGCGCGACCCGGTCGCGCCAGCCGCCCGCCAGCGGGGCGGTCTCCTGGTAGCCGTGGAGCACCTCGTCGAGATGGGGGCAGCCGAAGAGCCGCAGCATGGCGAGGTCGGTCTCGCGGTGCCCGCCGTGCGCGGCCGGGTCGATCAGCCAGGCGTGCCCGTCGGCGCCCCACAGCACGTTGCCGTTCCACAGGTCGCCGTGCAGGCGGGCGGGGGGTTCGGCGGGCCCCGCGAGTCCCGGGAGCCGCTCGCAGACCTGCTCCACGACGCCCGCCTCGGCGGCGCGCAGCGTGCCGTCGTCCACGGCGCGCCGCAGATACGGCAGGACGCGGTGCTCGGCGTACCAGTGGGGCCAGTCGGTGCCCGGGACGTTGCGCATCGGGGCGAGCCCGATCGAGGCGTCCGTCGGGCCGCCCGGCGGCGGAGCCCCGAACGACCCGGCGCCAAAGGAGTGCAGCGTGGCCAGGTCCCGCCCGAACCGCAGCGCCGCCCGCGTGTCCGGCCGCCCGTCCGGCACCCGGTCGGTCACCAGCCAGCGCGCGTCGTGGCCGTGCACGACCGGAACGCGCACCGCGCCCGCGGCGCCGAGCCACCGCAGTCCCGCCGCCTCGGCTCCCGCGCCACCCGGCGCCTCCTGGCGTTTCACCATCACCACCCGCCCGTCGTCGAGGGTGACCTCGGCGAGCGTGCCGGAGACCGGTCGCACACCGGTCACCGCCCGCCCGGTGAAGCGGGTCGCCGCGGCTTCGGGCCCCTGGTCGCTGTTCTGCACGGCCACCACCGTACGACAGCGCCGAAGGAGGGCATTTGCGGTATCGGCAAAGGCATTTGTCGAGCTCTTCCCGGCCGGGACAGGCTCGGTCCCCGGGCGCCCAACCGGCGCCGACCAGCTTCGTCGCCTCCGAGGAGACCCCGTGACCGAACTCCCCGCGCCCACCGAGCCCGCCGCCTTCTGGGAGGCCCGCTACCGCGACACCGACCGCGTCTGGAGCGGCCGCCCCAACGCCCTGCTCGTCCGCGAGGTGACCGGCCTGCGCCCCGGCACCGCCCTCGACCTGGGCTGCGGGGAGGGCGCCGACGCGGTGTGGCTGGCGTCCGAGGGCTGGCGGGTCACCGGCGTCGACATCTCGCCCACCGCCCTGGAACGCGCGGCCCGGCACGCCGCCGACGCCGGTGTCGGCGACCGCACCGCCTGGGAACGGCACGAACTCGGCCACACCTTCCCCGAGGGCACCTTCGACCTGGTCAACGCGCAGTACCTTCAGTCGCCGGTCGGGCTGGACCAGGAGGCGGTGCTCAGGTGCGCCGCCGAGGCCGTCGCCGAGCGCGGCACGCTCCTGATCGTGATGCACGCCGGCTGGCCCTCCTGGCAGACCGAACCGCCCTTCGCGCACGTGTTCCCCACGCGGGACAGCGTCCTGGCCGAACTGGCCCTGCCGGAGGCGAGCTGGACGGTCGAGACGCCGGAGACGGTACGGCGGGCCAGTGTCTCGCCCGACGGCGAGGAGGGCTTCCGCGAGGACAACGTGTGGCGGCTCCGGCGCCATTGACCTCTCACGACCGGTTCGTTCGGCCGCGCACGACCGGTGCCTCGGGCCTCGCACGAACGGTTCCGTGTGACCGGCACCTGCCCCGGGAACTCGGCCGCCATGACCGAGCAGGCAGCATCCCACGCGTCGTACTGGCTCGACACGGTCCCGCCCGGCGAACCGGCACCCCCGCCCGCCGGTGACCTCCAGGTCGACGTCGCCGTCATCGGCGCCGGCATCGCCGGGCTCAGCACCGCATGGGAGCTGACCCGGCGCGGGCACGGGGTCGCCGTGCTGGAGGCCGACCGGATCGCCGCCGGCGTCACCGGGCACACCACCGCCAAGCTCAGCGCCCAGCACACCCTGATCTACGACCGGCTGCGCCGCACCCGTGGCGTCGACGGAGCACGCCTCTACGCGCGCTCGCAGACGGAGGCCATCCACCACGCCGCCGATATCGTGCGCGAACTGGGCATCGCGTGCGACTGGGAGGACACCGCCGCCTACACCTTCGCGCAAGGGCGCCGCCGTGTCCCCGAGCTGAGGGCCGAGGCGGAGGCGGCCAGCGAGGCGGGACTGACCGCCGGGTTCGTCACCGAGACGGACCTGCCGTTCCCGGTCGAGGGCGCGGTGCGGGTCGCGGACCAGGCCCAGTTCCATCCGCGCAAGTACCTGCTGGCGCTGGCCGACGCCGTTCGCGCCGGGGGCGGGCAGCTGTACGAGGGGACGCGCGTCACCGGGCTCACCGAGGGGGAGCCGTGCGTGCTGACCACGCAGGAGGGAACCCGGGTGACCGCCCGGGCGGTCGTCGTCGCGACGCACTACCCGATCTTCGACCGCGCCCTGCTCTTCACCCGGCTCTCGCCCCGCCGAGAACTGGTGATCGCCGCTCCCGTCGAAGCGGCCAAGGCGCCCACAGGCATGTACATCACCCCCGAGCACCGCACCCGCTCGGTGCGCACGGCACCCTACGCCGACGGCAAACGCCTGCTCATCGTGACCGGCGAGCACTTCACCCCCGGCAGCGGCAAGGACACCGAGGAACTGTTCGCGACCCTCACCGGCTGGGCCGAGCGCCACTTCGGCACGCTGCACCTCAGCCACCGGTGGGCCACACAGGACAACGACTCCACCGACCACGTGCCGCTCGTCGGCCCGCTGCATCCCGCGAGCCATCACGTCTACGTCGCCACCGGCTTCGGCGGTTGGGGCCTGAGCGGCGGCATCATGGCCGGCCGGCTGCTCTGCGACGAGATCACCGGCGGTGAGGCGCCGCCGTGGAGCGAGCTGTACGACCCGCGCCGCATCGCCCCGGTGCTGCGCGAGGGCGGCCAGTTCATCCGCCATCAGGCCACCGTCGCCCGGCACTTCGTCGGCGACCGGCTGCCGGGCCTGACCCGGCCGGGCGTGGACGACCTCGCCCCCGGTGACGGCGCCGTCGTGCACGTCGGCGGCCGGCGCTGCGCGGTCCACCGTGACGAGGACGGGCGGCTGCACGCCGTGTCGGCGCGCTGCACCCACCTTGGCTGCCTGGTGGCGTTCAACCGGGCCGAACAGGCCTGGGAGTGCCCCTGCCACGGCTCCCGCTTCGCCCCGGACGGCCAGGTTCTCCAGGGCCCGGCGGTACGACCGCTGGAACGGCGGGACCTCTGACGGCGGTACGACCGCTGGAACGGCGGGACCTTTCACGTGGTCCACCGGACGGGGGGTGAGCGGCGTTTGAGCCTCGCTGATCGGGCCACCCGGACAGTGACAGCGAATGCCGTCGACGCTTGGAGTGAACGATCGTGGCGCGAGAGCAGAAGGCCAAGGCCAAGATGGAACAGGCCAAGGGCAAGGCCAAGGAGGCGGCCGGCCGCGCGGTCGGCAACGAGCGGATGACCGCCGAGGGCAGGGCGGAACAGTCCAAGGGTGACGCTCGCCAGGCCAAGGAGAAGACCAAGGACACGTTCAAGCACTGAACGGTCGAAGGAGGAGCGGGTCCCCTGCACGAGGGGACCCGCTCCTCGCATGTGCGGCGGTACCCGCGGGCGCTCACCCCGCCCCCGACGGTTGCTACGAACGTTCTCGGTCAAACTCACAGCGTGACCAGGCGGGCACGTCCCGTGCGGATGGCGTGAGCGCACCGCGTCGCCACACCGGGGGCACAGGGCCCCGCAGGGACTTGCGCGCGGCGGAGGCCCACCCCCTTTCGGGGGCTGGACGGCGCGTCAGTCCTTGGCGACCAGGGCCGGCGTCGACGCCGTCAGCACCTCGCCGCGGAAGAAGGCCGGGCTGCGCCGCCGCATCACGGACATGATCACCAGGCCCAGGGCCAGCAGCCCCACGCCGATCACGAACACCGAGCCCACCCCCAGCACGGACGAGCCGCTGCCGTAGGCCGGGTCCCACATGTCGACCAGCGTCTTGGCGAACACCGCCGCCAGCAGCGCGCCGCCGACCACGGGGAACAGCCCCTTGAAGACCAGGTCGCGGCCGGAGCGCAGCAGCTCCGCACGGAAGTACCAGGCGCAGGCGAACGCCGTCAGGGCGTAGTAGAAGCAGATCATCAGGCCGAGCGCGTAGATGGTGTCGACCAGGACGTGCTCGCTGACCAGCGACATCACCGTGTAGAACAGGCCGGTCGCGACCCCCGCGGTCACCGTGGCCCGGCCCGGCGTCTTGAAGCGGGGGTGCACCCGGGCGTACGAGGCGGGCAGGGCCTCGTACGTCGACATCGCCAGCACGGTACGGGCCACCGGGATGAACGTGGTCTGAAGGCTGGCCGCGGCCGAGGCGAGCACGGCGACGAAGAGCAGGATGCCGAGCGCGGGGCCCATCACCGGGCCGGCGAGCGCGGCGAAGACGTTGTCGGAGGTCTCGGGGTTGGCGAGGCCGAGCCCCTGGTCGCCGGAGCCGACGACCATCTGTGCCGCCACGCCGGTGGCCAGGTAGGAGCCGACCAGCACGACCATGGCGACCAGGGCCGCGCGGCCGGGGGTGCGGCTGCTGCCGCTGGTCTCCTCGTTGGCGGTCAGGCAGGCGTCCCAGCCCCAGTACATGAAGATCGACAGCGACAGGCCGGCGGTGAACGCGCCGAAGGACTGCACGGCGAACGGATTCAGCCACGACCACGAGAACGGAGCCGAGGTCGGGAAGTCGACGCTGCCCGCCTTGCTGAAGGCCATCGCCACGAACACGGCCAGCACCACCAGCTGCAGCGCCACCAGCGCGTACTGCACACCCTTGGTCGCGGTCATCCCCCGAAAGCTGATCACCGTCGCGATCGCGATCAGCGCGAGACAGGTGAGGATGTGGACGGCCTTGTTCCCGTCCAGCGCGGCGACGGACTCACTGCCTGTGAGTTCACCGGCCAGCAGCCAGAAGTACGACGTGGCCACGCCGGCCAGGTTCGACAGCACGATGATCGTGGCGATCACCAGTCCCCAGCCGCACATCCAGCCCACACGCGGCCCGAACGCCTTGACCGTCCAGGTGAACGAGGTGCCGCAGTCCGGCATCACCTTGTTCAGCTCGCGGTACGCGAAGGCGACCAGCAGCATCGGCAGGAATCCCGCGAGGAACACGGCGGGCATCTGCACGCCCACCTCGCCCGCGGTGGAGCCGAGCGTGGAGGTGAGGCAGTACACCGGGGCCACGGTGGAGACACCGATGACCGCGCTGCCCAGCAGGCCGACGGAGTTCCCGCTCAGGCCCTTGGCGCGCATCCCCCCGCCGGGGGCCGCGTCCGTGTCTCCGGCCTGGGGCCGTGCGTCCAGCTGATTCATGAACAGGACGTTAATTCCTGCGGTTTCCGTGCCGACTCGCCACGACATAAGCCTAGACCGGAGCTCAAGTTTCGATCATTCGATGGTGCGGGAGTAGTTAGACCTTGGATTAAAAGGTCGCATACGGGTGCTGTTTCGAGCTTCCATAGTCGACTTCCCGGCGTCCGATATTCGGTAATCGCAGCGAGGCCCGATGTGGCGAGTGGTGATCTTTCCGAGTGATCCGCGCCACACCACTCCTCGTGCCCGTTCGTCTTCCGGCCGGTTGTAGGCCCCGGAATGCGTGGCACCTGGGGGGTATGGGATCGATGCGCGCGACAGGACACAAGGCGCGGCGTGGCTATGACGCCGCCGTGGACGCGGTACGGCGGGCCTGCGCGGCCCCGGGCCGGGAGCGCGACCTGGCGGTGCAGGCGGTGAAGGCGGCGTTGGCCGCGTGGGTGGCGTGGGCCGTGGTGGGGTGGTGGCTCCAGGCACCCATGGCGTTCGTCGCGCCCTGGGTGGCGGTAGTCCTGGTGCAGTCGACCGTGTACCGGTCGCTGGCGCACGGCCTGCAACAGCTGGCGGCCATCGCGTTCGGCACCGTGGTGGCCACCGCGGGCGCGCTGGCCCTCGGCAACGCCATGGCCGCGATGGCCCTGGTCCTCCCGGTGGCGGTGCTGGTGGGCAACTGGCGGCAACTGGGCAGCCAGGGCATCTACGCCGCCACCGGAGCGCTCTTCGTCCTCACCGATCCGAACGTCGGCGTCACCGGTTCCGCCGCCCGGATCGCCGAGGCCGTCTTCGGCGCGCTGGTGGGCATCGCGGTCAACGCGCTGATCCGCCCGCCCGTCTACCTGCGCGACACCCGGGCCGCCCTGGAGGACGCGGCGGGGGAGGCCCACACCGTCCTGACGTCCGTCGCCGAAGGGCTCCGCGAGGACGAGTGGGACGCCCACCGCGCCGAGGGCTGGCACGACCGGGCGCTGCGCCTGCGGCGGCTGGTCGACCAGGCCCGCTCCTCGCTGGGCTGGACCCGGGAGAGTCTGCGCGTCAATCCATTCGGCCGGCGCCGCCGGCGCTCGCCCGGCCAGGCGTACGACGACGCCGTCGCCGTCCTGGACTACGTGGCCGTGCACGCCGCCGGGGTGACCCGCACCGTCATGGAGGTCGCCGAGCAGAAGCGGGGCGCGCCCCGGCCCGACCCCCGGATCGCCGGCCCGTACGCAATCTTC
Source organism: Streptomyces sp. NPDC059861 (assembly GCF_042731435.1). Classification (NCBI taxonomy): domain Bacteria; kingdom Bacillati; phylum Actinomycetota; class Actinomycetes; order Kitasatosporales; family Streptomycetaceae; genus Streptomyces; species Streptomyces sp. NPDC059861. The sequence goes on from NZ_JBHWJQ010000047.1 coordinate 57,560, forward strand.
CTGTGTCGCGCCGCCGAGGCGATCCACCTGTACGCCCGGACCCGCTTCGGCGACGGATCCGAGGAGGAGCTGCGGGACACCGTCGGCAGACTCGACGAGGCCCTCAACGCCCTGCGGGAGCAACTGCCCGGGTCGGTCCCGAACGACCCCGAGGCGCTCGCCGTCCACGGCGCGCTGCTGGCGCAGGCCGGCCGCCTGGCGGAGCAGTTGCCCCGGGACGCGCGGCGCGGGGAGTGACGCCGCGTCAGCCGCGGAGAAGTTGAACTCGGTAACTATGTGAATTTTGAAGGCGTTCGCATCATTCGCGAGGATGCGGTGACACCGGATGGCGAAGGTACTGCTTTACACCCTGAGGGAGATGGTGACATGCCTTCCACCGAGAAGATCACCACGGAAATCACCGGCATCCAGAGCACCGACATCGACGCGGTGCTCGACCCGGCCGAGGCCGACGGCGTCTACCGCGACAGCCGCGAGTGCGCAGCGCTCGCCCTGTCCGACGGCGGCGGTTCCCTGCTGCTGTCGCCGCCGACCCCGCGGCCCAAGAAGGGCTGACCGGATCGACGGGAGCAGCGAAATGAAGCAGTCTGGCACTTCCGCCCTCCTGGAGGGCGCGGTGCAGGAGCTCGCTTCCGATGTGGTCTCCGCTCTTCGGAGCGGAGGCCACATGCGAGCGGAGGGCACCGCGGTGACGGGCGAGGCCGAGCACGGCGTCGCCTCGGCGGCGGTCCGGGTGGTGGGAGCCGACGTACTCCTCCCGCACGTACTGCTGCACACCTCGCCCACCCCCGGCGAACTCACCCTGTTCCGGGAGTCCGTGGCCGCCTACCCGCCCCGCCCGGGCGCCGGCGGCACCGTCGCGTGGAGCCACTGGGCGATGACCCGAGTGCTGCGCCGGTTCGAGACCGACGTGCCGGTCTCCGGGGAACCCGACACGGCCTGGCTCGACGAGGCCGGCTGGCAGCATCTGACCCACCAGCTCGCGGTGCTGGCCCCGTTGGCCCGGCCCGGCGAGGACTGCGCGGTCATCCGCGTGGCCAAGGGCCGCCCGGTGGATGTCGCCCGGGGCTTCGTGCGGGCGGTGCGCCGCAGGGACTGGCGGCAGGCCGCCGGCGCCGGACGCTGGCTGACCATGCTGCCCGGCGTGCCGGACACCCTGGGACTGGACGCCGGGCTGGACTTCGTGGACCTGATGGGCGGCCAGGACCCGCGCGTGGCCCTGCAACTGCAGGCGGCACGCCTGATGCGGCAGGGTGCGTTCGTATGACCGCCGTCGACGTGCGGGAGAGCCGGCGCGTCGAGGAGGTCGCCAGGGCCGCCCTCGCCTGGGTCCGCGCGCACCGCGAGGAGTTCGCCCTGGGCGAGGACGCGCTGGCCGTCGACGGGCGGGTCAACGCCAGCTGGAAGCCGCTCGGCGAACTGGCCCAGGTCTGCGCGACCGTGACCCGTACCGCCCCGCCCTCGGGCCCCCTGCACGCCTCCGCCCGCGACCTGCTGTCGTTCGCCTGGGAACAGACCGGGCACGGGGAGCTGTTCCTCCGGCTCCAGCGACTGGAACCCTTCGCGACCTACCCCCTCGAGGTGTACGCCGCCCTGGCCTCGGCGGGACTGCGGTACGAGCCATACGAGGCGGCCACCGCCGTCGTCGCCCGCACCCGGGGCTGGCAGTGCACCGAACAGGAACCCACCCGGCGACTCGGCGTGCTCAACGCCGAGTCGCGCAGCGGCATCCGGGAACACGGCATGTGGTCGCCGGCGCTGGACCGCACCTGGTTGGGTGGCCTGCCGGAACCCTGGACCTTCGAACGCGCCACCGGATACGCCGTCACCCACGTCGTCTTCCACCTCACCGACTGGGGGCGCGCCGACGGGGGCCTGCCGCCGGACCTGGAGTCCTATCTCACCGACTGGCTCCCGGCCTGGCTCGACACCTGCGTGGAGGCCCGGATGTGGGACCTGAGCTGTGAACTCCTCGCCGTGGCCGGGAGCATGCCCCACCCTCCGGCCGCCGCGCTGGAGGCCTGGCCCCGCGTCGCGGCGGCGCAGCTGCCCACCGGCGCCGTCCCGGAGCAGGGCGGCGAGGACCGCGGCGACGGCGACGACTTCGCCCACTGCTACCACTCCACCCTCATGGCCGCCTTCGCCGCCGCGTCGACGCTCCGGCACACCGGCCGCGACCAGCTGGAGGTGCTCCGATGACCGAGACCCGCCTGATGCACCACGTCGGAGTCGCCGCCATCGAGTGGCTGTGGACCCACCGCGACAACTTCCGGCTGGAGCCGGACGTCGACCCCGAAGTGGGCTTCCTGGACCGCTTCAAGCCGATCGGTGAACTCGCCCTGATCTGCAAGGTGCTGTTCCGCGAGGGCGTGGCCGGTTCACAACAGGCCCGAATGGCCAGGGAGTTGCTGGACCACACCTGGCGCGACGCCCTGGACGGCGGCCGCATGCTGGTGCGCGGCCAGCAGGTCGAACCGATCTCCCCCATCCCCTTCGAGGTGTACCTGCCGTTCAAGGAGCTCGGCTACAGCCAGCCCGAGGTGGAGCGGGCCGCCGTACTGAACCACCGCTTGGGCAGCTGGTCCGCCTTCGAGGCCAATCCGACCCGCCGGCTCGGCCTGTCCGCCTTCCAGCGCCGCTTCGGCCTGGCGCCGCACCCGCCCGAGGCCGAGGCACTCGGCGCCACCTGGCTGGCCCGCACGCCCGAACCGTGGACGGTCGAGGGCCACATCGCCTACACCGTCACCCACACCGTGTTCCACCTCACCGACTGGGGTGAGCACCCCGACCGGCTGCCGCCCGCCCTCGCCGACTACCTCGCCACCTGGCTGCCGGTGTGGCTCGACGACTGGCTGGACCTGCAACGCTGGGACCTGCTCGGCGAACTGCTCGTCGTCGACGCCTGCCTGCCCCACCCCACCCTGGACCCGCGCGCGTGGCAGGGGTTCGCCGCCGCCCAGCGGCCCGACGGGGCGATGCCGGCGCTGCGCACGATGCCCGAAGGCAGCCCCGAAGAGGTGTTCGACCTCGTCTACCACCCCACGCTGGTCGCCGCGTTCGCCTCCGTGCTGGCCACCTCCCGGGCCCTGAGCGAAGTGGCCCACGCGTCATGACCGGCGCCCGCACGCCGTGGCCGGGAGCACCGTTCGACACGGAGCCACCGCGTGATGCCGCGTCCCTCGCCACCGTGGAGCCCGTGCCCCCCGCACCGGCGGTCACCTGGGAGGAGGACGGCCGGCTGGCGCTGCTCCTCGAGGACGCGGTCGCCGCGTCCGACGCCCCCGACGTCGTCTTCGCCGTCACCCGTCACGGCCGCCGCACCCTCCGCTCCGGAGGTACCGCACCGCCTCCGCCCCTGCTCCGCGAGGACCTGCGCTACGAGATCGGCTCCGCCACCAAGGCCTACACCGGCCTGCTCCTCACCTACCTGGTGGACAGCGGCCGACTGACCGGCGGCGAGCCCGCGCTCGGCCTCCTCGGCCCCGGCCGGGACACCGGCGACGCCCCCGTGACGCTCGCCCACCTGATGACCCACACGTCCGGCCTCCCCGCCCTGCCACGGGACTTCTACCTGCAGGCCATGCCCGCCTGGCACACCAACCCCTACGCCCGCTACCCCGCGGCACGGGTCGTCGACGCGTTCCTGCGGCACCGCCCCCGCCACCGGCCCGGCACCCGATGGCACTACTCCAACTTCGGCGTCGCCGTCCTCGGCCACGCCCTGGCCCCGGCTCTGGGCGCCTCCTGGGAGAACCTGCTCACCGAGCACGTGCTGCGCCCCCTGCGGCTGCACGGCACCGCCCTGCGGCCCAGCGACTCGCAGCTGGACGCCGTCGGCCACACCAAGGACGGCACCGGGACGCTCCCCGGCTTCGACGCCGGAGGCTTCACCGCCGCGGGCGCGGTCCGGGCCACCCCGCACGACCTGCTGACGTTCCTCGAAGCGCATCTCGACCCCGGCGACTCTCCCCTGACGGGCGCGCTGCGCGCGGTCCGCACCCCGGTGCTCCGGCGCGGGCTGAGCCACCGGCACGTCCACACCGTCACGTGGTTCCGCCACCCCACCGCCGAGGGCGGCCCGATGTACTTCCACAGCGGTGCGACCCTCGGCCAGCAGGCGTTCCTGGGCTTCCGGCCGGACACCGGCACGGCGGTCGCGGCGCTGTGCACCCGCCGCTTCCGCGCCGGGGACCCGTTCGTGGCCGCGGCCTACGCGCTGCTCACGGAGGACTGACGGAGCCGCGACGGGGGCGGCATCGGACGCGGCGGTGTGCCGCGTCC
>NZ_JBHWJQ010000048.1:0-55744 GCF_042731435.1 Streptomyces sp. NPDC059861
AGGTCATCAAGACCGTCCCGGAGTCGAAGATCGTCGAAACCCTCATCGAGGAGGCCATGAAGCTGGCCGAGCAGATGGAGGCGGACGGGGCGGCGTCGGGCGAGCCCTCGGTTTCCGTCGCGGGCTGAACGACGCCCTGAGGGGGCGCGGGGAACTGCGCGACGAGCCACACGGAACCCGCACCCCCAAGCCTCCGAACGACCCGAGACGGTGGGCGCACATCACGCCGCCCACTTCACGGCGGGCGGTGCCTCATGCGGGGCGGCACCGCTCAGCTTCCGCGGGTACAGTGCGGAGATCAGCAGACCCCACCCGTGAGGCCCCGCCCGTGTTGACCCAGACGACCTCCCGGGTCCTCGAACCGAGCGACCTGGACGCCGCGCTCACCATCCTCGACCGCGAGCCGGTGGCCAACGCCTTCGTGACCTCCCGGGTCCAGGTCGCCGGTCTCGACCCGTGGCGGCTCGGCGGCGAGATGTGGGGCTGGTACGAGGACGGCATGCTCACGTCCCTCTGCTACGCGGGCGCCAACCTCGTCCCCATCTGCGCCACCCCGCGCGCCGTCCGCGCCTTCGCCGACCGCGCCCGCCGGTCCGGCCGCCGCTGCTCCTCCGTGGTCGGCCCCGCCGACCCCACCGGCCAGCTCTGGCGGCTCCTCGAACCCCACTGGGGCCCCGCCCGCGAGGTCCGCGCCCACCAGCCCCTCATGGTCACCGACCGGATGCCCACCGGCATCGCCCCGGACCCCTACGTCCGCCGCGTCCGCAAGGACGAGATGGAGACGATCATGCCGGCGTGCGTGGCGATGTTCACCGAGGAGGTCGGCGTCTCCCCGTTGGCCGGCGACGGCGGCCTGCTCTACCAGGCCCGTGTCGCCGAACTCGTGGGCTCCGGCCGCTCCTTCGCGCGCCTCGACGAACACGGCAGGGTCGTCTTCAAGGCGGAGATCGGCGCCGCGACCGACCGGGCCTGCCAGATCCAGGGCGTCTGGGTGGCCCCCGAGTACCGGGGCCAGGGCCTCGCGGCCCCCGGCATGGCGGCGGTCCTTCGCTACGCCCTCGCGGACATCGCCCCGGTCGTCAGCCTGTACGTCAACGACTACAACACGGCGGCGAGACGGACGTACCGAAGGGTCGGCTTCCAGGAGGTCGGCGCCTTCATGAGTGTCTTGTTCTAGACGCCCGCGAAGGCGCGGCCGGCCCCGACCCACCCGCCCCCGACGGACCACCGAAACCCCCCTGTAAGCTCCCCGCCATGGACCTCGTCTTCGGCCCCCTGGATCTCCCCGCCCACGTAGACGAGGCCCTCGCAGTCCAAGCCGCGGCCTTCGGTCTGGGCTCCGACGAGATCGCCGTCCGCCGCCAGATCGTCCTGCGCCACATGAGCTACCCCGGCGCACGCGCCCTCGGTGCCACCGCGGACGATCGCCTCGTGGGCTTCGTCTACGGCATGCCCAACGACCGCGCCCACTGGTGGTCCACCGTCGTCGAGCCCTACCTGCGCGCCCAGCACCACGACGAGTGGCTCGACGACTCCTTCGTCATCACCGAGCTGCACGTCCACCCGCGCCACCAGAACCAGGGCATCGGCCGGACGCTCATCACCGCGATCACGGACACGGCGGCCGAACCCCGCTCGATCCTCTCGGCGATCGACACCGACAGCCCCGCCCGCGGCCTCTACCGCTCCCTCGGCTACCAGGACCTCGCCCGCCAGGTCCACTTCCCCAGCGCCCCCAAGCCGTACGCCGTGATGGGCGCCCCGCTGCCGCTGCGCCGATAACCGATTTCCACCGTCCCGTACCGCCCGGCTAACCTCCTTGGCACCACCCTTACGCAGCAGGAGTACGAGAACCATGGCGAACGCATCGGTCCAGCGCATGTCCCAGTTGATGGCGAAGACTCTGCGCGACGACCCGGCGGACGCCGAGGTCCTCAGCCACAAGCTGCTCGTCCGCGCCGGCTACGTGCGCCGGACCGCCGCCGGCGTGTGGTCCTGGCTGCCGCTCGGCAAGAAGGTCCTCGCCAACGTGGAGCGGATCGTCCGCGAGGAGATGGACGCGATCGGCGCCCAGGAGGTGCTGCTCCCCGCGCTGCTGCCGCGCGAGCCCTACGACGCGACCGGCCGCTGGGACGAGTACGGCCAGGAGCTGTTCCGGCTGAAGGACCGCAGGGGCGGCGACTACCTCCTCGGTCCCACCCACGAGGAGATCTTCACGCTGCTGGTGAAGGACCAGGCGTCCTCCTACAAGGACCTGCCCGTGATCCTCTACCAGATCCAGAACAAGTTCCGCGACGAGGCCCGTCCGCGCGCGGGCATCCTGCGCGGCCGTGAGTTCCTGATGAAGGACTCCTACTCCTTCGACCTCGCCGACGAGGGCCTCGCCCACTCCTACGCCCTGCACCGCGAGGCGTACCAGAAGATCTTCACGCGCCTCGGCCTCGACTACCGCATCTGCGCGGCGACCGCCGGCGCGATGGGCGGCTCCAAGTCGGAGGAGTTCCTCGCGCCGGCCGACGCCGGCGAGGACACCTTCGCGGACTGCCCGAACTGCGACTTCGCCGCCAACACCGAGGCGATCACCTACGGGCTGAACCCGGTGGACGCGTCCGGCGTCCCGGCCGCCGAGGAGATCCCCACCCCCGACACCCCGACCATCGAGACCCTCGCCGCCTCGCTCGGCGTCCCGGCCTCCGCCACGCTGAAGAACCTCCTCGTGAAGGTGGCCGGCGAGATCGTCGCCGTCGGCGTGCCCGGTGACCGCGAGGTCGACCTGGACAAGGTGGAGGCGCACTTCGCCCCGGCGGCGGTCGAGATGGTCACGGTCGAGGACTTCGTGGGCCGCCCGGACCTGGTCCGCGGTTACGTCGGCCCGCAGGGCCTGGGCGAGAAGGTGAAGTACATCGCCGACCCGCGCGTGGCGCCGGGCACGGCCTGGATCACCGGCGCCAACAAGGCGGACACGCACGCGAAGAACGTCGTCGCGGGCCGCGACTTCGAGGTCGACGCGTACGTGGACGTCGTCGTGGTGCAGGAGGGCGACCCCTGCCCCAAGTGCGGCACCGGCCTCAAGCTGGACCGCGCCATCGAGATCGGCCACATCTTCCAACTGGGCCGCAAGTACGCCGACGCCCTCAAGCTCGACGTCCTCGGCCAGAATGGCAAGCCGGTCCGCGTGACCATGGGCTCCTACGGCGTCGGCGTCTCCCGCGCGGTGGCCGCCCTCGCGGAGCAGACGGCCGACGACAAGGGCCTGTGCTGGCCCAAGGAGGTCGCCCCGGCCGATGTGCACGTCGTCGCCGCGGGCAAGGCCCTCCAGACCGAACTCGCCCTGGACGTCTCGGAGAAGCTGGCCGCGGCCGGCCTCCGCGTCCTGGTGGACGACCGCGCCGGGGTCTCGCCGGGCGTGAAGTTCACCGACGCGGAACTGATCGGCGTACCGCAGATCCTGGTGGCCGGGCGGCGTGCGGGCGAGGGCGTCGTCGAGCTCAAGGACCGCAGGACGGGTGAGCGCGAGGAGCTGCCGGTCGACGAGGCGATCGCCCGCCTGACCGCCTGATCCCGCACCCGGGGCGAGCGACGCCGGCCGGCGGCGGCCCGGCGTTCTTCGGTGGCCGCTGCGGGTCCGAGCCGGCCGGCTCGCGCTCGCGGCTGGTCCGTGGCTCCGTCGGCCGCCGCGCGCCCGGGCCGGCCGCCCGGGTCACAGCCAGCCCGCGAACTCCAGCAGCCCGGGCCGGCCGCCCGGGTCACAGCCAGCCCGCGAACTCCAGCAGCAGCTCCGAGTCCTGCACCCGGCCCACCCGCCGGGCCCGGACACCCGACTCCACGGCCCGGAACAGCGTCCAACCGCGCAGCCGTTCCTGGTCCACCTCCAGCGACTCCGCGAGCCGCTTCACCCGCCGTCGGGTCGTCGAGGCGCCCGACGGCGTGGCGATCAGGTCCTCCACCCGGTCCCGGACGAGCCGCGCCAGATCGAAGGCGCACTCGCCGACCACCGGATCGGGCCCGACCGCCAGCCAGGGCATCCGGTCCCCGGAGAGCACCTTGCTCTGCCGGAACGTGCCGTGCAGCAGCCGGTGGTCGGGCGGCGCCGCCAGCAGCTCCTCGCGGGCCGCGAGCGCCGCGTCGACCAGCGGGACGAGATCCGCGCCGGCGCTCTTCCGCATCGCCTCCGCCTGCCGTCCGGTGCGCCCGGCCACGGTCTCGAAGGAATGCCCCTGTGGCGGCTCCACCCACAGCTTCCGCAGCGTCCCCGCCGCCTCCAGCAGCGCCTTCGCCTCGGGCAACGACCGCACCGACATCTCCGGATGCAGCCGCTCCAGCAGCAGCACACCCCCGTCGCCGGGTTCGAGCAGCTGTACGGCCCCCAGGCCGCCCCAGTGCGCCAGCGCGGCCCGCTCGCTCTCCGGGCGGGCCCGGGGCGGGGCCAGCTTCAGCACCGCGGGCGTGCCGTCAGCCCGCCGCACCAGCAGCACCAGGCTGCTCCGGCCGCCCGGCACCTGCACCCGTTCCACGGTCAACTCGCGTAGAGCAACGGCCTGTTGCGCCGCCTCGGGCAGCTTCTCCAGCCAGTCGTCACTGTCCGCCGCCGTCTCACCGAGCGCCCTGACCAGTCGCTGCGGCGGTTCGAAAGCCATACGCGAGATGTCCCCTTCCTGTGCGCGTCAAGCCGTCGGTGTCGCCGGCGCCGAGGCGGCACCGGCCCGCTCGGCGAGCCCAGGGAAGGTTACGCTCCGGCCCTGCCAGCGCACCGCCCGCACCGCCGCTTCCCGCAGCGCCGCCGCGGCCGTGCCCCGCAGCCCGTCGCCGGCCGCCCGCACCAGGTCGGAGTACACCCCGGCCACCCGCTCCTCCAGCTCGGCGGCGAGCCGGACCGCCGTCTCCTGGTCGGTCACCTGGAACGGCAGCGCGTACCCGGCGGCCGCGGCCACCGGCTCGGCGCCCAGCGCGCGGACCTGGCGCACCAGGGTGTCCCGCCGGGCGCGATGGGCGTCGTACGCCGTCCGTGCCTCGGTGCGCCGCGCCTTGCCGATGGTCCCGCCGACGACGCCGTAGCCGTACACCGCCGCGTGCTCGGCGGCCAGTGCCGCCTGCAGGGCCCGCAGCTCCCCGTCCTTCGCCTCGCTCATGCCTTGCCGTCACCCTCCGTGAGCAGATACGCGTGCGCCGCACCGGCCGCCGCCACCGACGCCAGCAGCCGCGCCAGCTCGCCCGGCACGCCGAGCAGGGCCTTGGCCCGCCGGTCCGCGAGGGCGCGCTCGGCGGCGGCCAGCTCGGCGAGGGCGGCCCGCTCGGTGTCCGGCACCTTCAGCGAAACGTTCCTGGTGCCGCCGGAGGCCGTCGCGGTCGGGGAGGCCTGCGCCGTCACGCCGCCGAACGCCTCCGCGTGCCGCACCGCCGCGTTCCGCAGCGGCAGCAGCCGTTTCGCCAGTCCGGGATGTGCGGCGATCACGGCGTCGTACCGAGTGACCAGGCCGTCGCTGTCCCGGGCCGCACGCGCGCGTGCCCGGGTCGCGGCCGACGGGCTGCCGCCCGTCGTGTCGGAGCCGTCGGGGCCGCCGGAGCAGCCGGTGAGCAGGGCGACGCCCGCGGCGGAGGCGAGCAGGGTCCTTCTGCGCGGCCCCGAGGGCATGCGCGGCGGCAGGAGAAACGGCACGGCTGACGTCCTCGAAGGCTCGTACGAAAGGACTGGGCGGCATGCCCGTGATCACCGTACCCGTGCATGTGTCCGAAACCACTCACCGGCACCGCACAGACACAGGTGGACGGCATCACCGTCCGGGACCGGATACCCTTTCACCAGACACGCGACCTTCCCACAACAGCACACGCGGCCGAGGAGTCACCCGGATGAGCACCACCCAGAGCGAGAGGCTGCGAGAACTGCTCGAACCGCTCGTCACCTCCCAGGGTCTGGATCTCGAGGAGATCGCGGTGGACTCCGTCGGACGCAAGAGAGTGCTGCGCGTCGTCGTCGACTCCGACTCCGGAGCGGATCTCGACCAGATCGCCGATGTGAGCCGTGCGCTCTCGGCGAAGCTCGACGAGAGCGACGCGATGGGCGAGGGCGAGTACACCCTCGAGGTGGGAACCCCCGGCGCGGAGCGCCTCCTCACTCAGCACCGCCACTACGTGCGCGCCATCGGTCGGCTGGTCGGCTTCCAGCTGGCGGAGGGCGGCGAACTGGTGGCCAGGATCCTCACCGTCGACGACGAGGGCGTCGATCTGGAGATCCCCGGGGTCAAGGGGCGCAAGCCCACCGCGCGCCGGATCACCTTCGGCGACATCGCCAAGGCGCGCGTTCAGGTCGAGTTCAGCCGCAAGGACAAGAAGGAAGAGGAGGCGTAGCCGTGGACATCGACATGAGCGCCCTGCGGGGCTTGGTCCGGGAGAAGGAGATCTCCTTCGACCTGCTGGTCGAGGCGATCGAGGCGGCCCTCCTCATCGCCTACCACCGCACCGAGGGAAGCCGCCGGCACGCGCGCGTGGAGCTCAACCGGGAGACCGGACACGTGACCGTGTGGGCGAAGGAGGACCCCGAGGACCTCGACGAGGGCCAGGAGCCCCGCGAGTTCGACGACACCCCGTCCGGTTTCGGCCGGATCGCCGCGACCACCGCCAAGCAGGTCATCCTGCAGCGGCTGCGCGACGCCGAGGACGACGCCACGCTCGGCGAGTACGCCGGCCGCGAGGGCGACATCGTCACCGGCGTGGTGCAGCAGGGCCGTGACCCGAAGAACGTGCTCGTCGACATCGGCAAGCTGGAGGCCATCCTGCCGGTGCAGGAGCAGGTGCCCGGCGAGACCTACCCGCACGGGCTGCGGCTGCGGTCGTACGTCGTCCGGGTGGCCAAGGGCGTCCGCGGTCCGTCGGTGACCCTGTCGCGTACGCATCCCAATCTGGTGAGGAAGCTCTTCGCGCTCGAGGTGCCGGAGATCGCCGACGGGTCCGTCGAGATCTCCGGCATCGCGCGTGAGGCCGGCCACCGCACCAAGATCGCCGTCCGGTCCACCCGTTCGGGCCTGAACGCCAAGGGCGCCTGCATCGGCCCCATGGGCGGGCGGGTGCGCAACGTGATGGCCGAGCTGAACGGCGAGAAGATCGACATCGTGGACTGGTCGGACGACCCGGCCGAGATGGTGGCGAACGCCTTGTCCCCAGCCCGGGTGTCCAAGGTCGAGGTCGTTGACATGTCGGCCCGTTCCGCGCGCGTCACGGTGCCGGACTACCAGCTGTCCCTGGCGATCGGCAAGGAAGGGCAGAATGCCCGACTTGCGGCCCGGCTCACCGGATGGCGGATCGACATCCGTCCGGACACCGAACAGCCGGAGGAATAGATCTCGGCCCCGAGTGGGTTGGATCACGACAGTTATCGGTGCTGCAACTGTTCGATCTCTGCCCCAAAGGGGTGAGGTCGCTACGGGGAGGTAGACTTAGCGGTGTCTGGCCGGACGCGAGCCCGCGCATGCCCGGAACGCACCTGTGTCGGGTGCCGGGAGCGAGCGGCCAAGACCGAGCTGCTGCGCATCGTGGCGATCAAGGGCGAATGTGTCCCCGATCCTCGCGGTACGCTGCCCGGCCGGGGTGCGTATGTACACCCCGCCTTGGTCTGTCTCGACCAGGCGATACGTCGCCGGGCGTTCACGCGGGCGTTGCGCGCCCCGGGATCGCCCGACACAAAGGCGTTGCGCCGGTACGTCGAGCGGACGACAGTTGCCGAGCAGGCAACACGGTAAGAAAGCTTGCCGTGCGGAACCCCCCGTGCGGCCTGGTACCTCGCGAGTCGAAAGCAGGTCGAGATTGCGATGAGCACTCGATGAGTACGCGATGAGTACGCCCATGAACTAGCGACGGTCCGGCCGCAACCCGGACCTCAGAGGAGCGAAGTGGCTAAGGTCCGGGTCTACGAACTCGCCAAGGAGTTCGGTGTCGAGAGCAAGGTCGTCATGGCCAAGCTCCAGGAACTCGGTGAATTCGTCCGATCGGCGTCTTCGACGATCGAGGCGCCCGTAGTACGCAAACTGACCGACGCCTTCCAGCAGGGCAGTGGCAACGGCAAGTCCGCCGCGAAGCCTGCCCCCCGGAAGGCCACCCCCAAGCCCGGCGCGCCCTCACCGGCGCAGTCGGCGCGTCCGGCCGCCCCCAGGCCGGCCGCCCCCAAGCCCGCCGCTGCCCAGCAGCCCGCGGCTCCCGCGGCCCCGGCGGCTCCCGCCGCTCCGGCGCCCGCGCCGTCCTCGGGTCCGCGTCCGACGCCGGGCCCCAAGCCCGCGCCGCGTCCGGCTCCGGCCGCCCCGGAGTTCACCGCTCCGCCGTCGGCCCCCACCCCGGCCGCCGCGTCCGGCCCCAAGCCGGCCGGCGCCCGTCCCGGTGCCCCCAAGCCCGGCGGCGCCCGTCCGGGTGGCCAGGACCGTCCGGACCGTCAGGACCGTCAGGGCCAGCGCCCCGGTGGTCAGGGTCCGCGTCCCGGCGCTTCCGCGCCGCGTCCCGGTGCCCGTCCGGCCGGCCCGCGTCCGGGTAACAACCCCTTCACCTCCGGCGGCTCCACCGGCATGGCGCGCCCGCAGGCGCCCCGTCCGCAGGGCCAGCGTCCCGGTGGTGGCCCCGGTGCCCCCGGCGCCGGTCCCCGTCCCCAGGGTCCGGGTGGCCAGGGTGGCGGTCCGCGTCCGCAGGCTCCGGGCTCCCGTCCGAGCCCCGGCTCGATGCCGCGTCCGCAGGGCGGTGCCCCGCGTCCCGGCGGCGGTCCCGCAGGTCCCCGTCCGAACCCCGGCATGATGCCGCAGCGTCCCGCTGCCGGCCCGCGCCCGGGTCCCGGCGGCGGTCGCGGCCCGGCCGGTGCCGGTCGTCCCGGTGGTGGCGGCGGCGGTGGCGGTCGTCCCGGTGGTGGCGGCGGCTTCGCCGGTCGTCCCGGTGGTGGCGGCGGTGGCGGTCGTCCGGGTGGTGGCGGCGGCTTCGCCGGTCGTCCCGGTGGCGGTGGCCCCGGTGGTGGCGGCGGTGGCTTCGGTGGCGGCGGTGGCCGTCCCGGCTTCGGCGGTCGTCCCGGTGGTCCCGGTGGCCGTGGTGGCACGCAGGGCGCCTTCGGCCGTCCCGGCGGTCCCGCGCGTCGCGGCCGCAAGTCGAAGCGGCAGAGGCGCCAGGAGTACGAGGCCATGCAGGCCCCGTCGGTCGGCGGTGTGATGCTGCCTCGCGGCAACGGCGAGACCATTCGCCTGTCGCGCGGTGCCTCCCTCACCGACTTCGCAGAGAAGATCAACGCCAACCCGGCGTCGCTCGTCGCGGTCATGATGAACCTCGGCGAGATGGTCACGGCCACGCAGTCCGTCTCCGACGCGACCCTCGAGGTCCTCGCCGGCGAGATGAACTACACGGTCCAGATCGTCAGCCCCGAGGAGGAGGACCGCGAGCTGCTCGAGTCCTTCGACATCGAGTTCGGTGAGGACGAGGGCTCCGAGGACGACCTGGTCGTCCGTCCGCCGGTCGTGACCGTCATGGGTCACGTCGACCACGGTAAGACCCGCCTGCTCGACGCCATCCGCAAGACGAACGTCATCGCGGGCGAGGCCGGTGGCATCACCCAGCACATCGGTGCCTACCAGGTCGCGACCGAGGTCAACGACGAAGAGCGCAAGATCACCTTCATCGACACCCCGGGTCACGAGGCGTTCACCGCCATGCGTGCCCGTGGTGCGAAGTCGACCGACATCGCGATCCTGGTCGTCGCGGCCAACGACGGCGTCATGCCGCAGACGGTCGAGGCGCTCAACCACGCCAAGGCGGCCGACGTGCCGATCGTGGTCGCGGTGAACAAGATCGACGTCGAGGGTGCCGACCCGACCAAGGTGCGCGGTCAGCTGACCGAGTACGGCCTCGTGGCCGAGGAGTACGGCGGCGACACCATGTTCGTCGACATCTCCGCCAAGCAGGGTCTGCACATCGACTCGCTGCTGGAGGCCGTGATCCTGACGGCCGACGCCTCGCTCGACCTGCGGGCCAACCCGCACCAGGACGCGCAGGGCATCTCGATCGAGTCCCGTCTCGACCGCGGCCGCGGTGCCGTGTCGACGGTCCTCGTCCAGCGAGGCACGCTGCGGGTCGGCGACACGATGGTCGTGGGCGACGCCTACGGCCGCGTGCGCGCCATGCTCGACGACAACGGAAACAACGTCGCCGAGGCGGGTCCGTCGACGCCGGTCCAGGTCCTGGGTCTGACCAACGTCCCGGGTGCCGGCGACAACTTCCTCGTCGTCGACGAGGACCGCACGGCACGCCAGATCGCCGAGAAGCGCGCGGCGCGCGAGCGCAACGCGGCCTTCGCCAAGCGCACCCGCAGGGTCTCCCTGGAGGACCTGGACAAGGTGCTCGCGGCCGGCGAGGTCCAGCAGCTCAACCTCATCATCAAGGGTGACGCCTCTGGTTCCGTCGAGGCCCTGGAGTCCTCGCTGCTCCAGCTCGACGTCGGCGAAGAGGTCGACATCCGGGTCCTGCACCGCGGCGTCGGTGCGGTCACGGAGTCCGACATCGACCTGGCGATGGGCTCGGACGCCATCGTGATCGGCTTCAACGTCCGTGCGGCGGGCCGCGCGGCGCAGATGGCCGAGCGCGAGGGCGTGGACGTCCGCTACTACTCGGTCATCTACCAGGCGATCGAGGAGATCGAGGCGGCCCTGAAGGGCATGCTGAAGCCGGAGTTCGAGGAGGTCGAGCTCGGTACGGCGGAGATCCGCGAGGTCTTCAAGTCGTCCAAGCTGGGCAACATCGCGGGTGTTCTCATCCGCTCCGGCGAGGTGCGCCGCAACACGAAGGCCCGCCTCATCCGCGACGGCAAGGTGGTCGCGGAGAGCCTCAACATCGAGGGACTGCGTCGCTTCAAGGACGACGTCACCGAGATCCGCGAAGGGTTCGAGGGCGGTATCAACCTCGGCAACTTCAACGACATCAAGGTCGACGACGTCATCGCGACGTACGAGATGCGCGAGAAGCCGCGGGTGTAACGCCAGTGGCTGACGGTGGCCGACGGGACCTGTGCCCGTCGGCCACCGTGGTTTGCCACGGGGTCGCCGCTGTGCGGCCGGCCCCGGGCAAAACCCGGTCGAGCCCCCGGCGAGGGCGCGGTACCGTTCTTGATGTCCCCGCCCGTCCAGCCGGCGGGGCCGTCGATCCCGGACCGGCGGGTGAACCGGTGGCATACATGTTTGTGGGGACGCTGTCCTTCGACCTCCTCCTCGGCGACGTACGGTCGCTGAAGGAGAAGCGCTCCGTCGTCCGCCCGATCGTCGCCGAACTCCAGCGGAAGTACGCGGTGAGCGCGGCCGAGGTGGACCACATGGACCTCCATCGCAGGGCCCAGATCGGCCTGGCGATGGTGTCCGGCGACGCGGGGCACATCAGCGACGTGCTGGACCGGTGCGAACGGCTGGTCGCCGGGCGCCCCGAGGTGGAACTGCTGTCGGTGAGACGCCGCTTCCACGGCGACGACGACTGACCAGAGAACGTAGATCAGGAAAGAACGGGAGACGGACCAGTGGCCGACAACGCGCGGGCTAAGAGGCTGGCGGACCTCATCCGAGAGGTGGTGGCCCAGAAGCTGCAGCGCGGGATCAAGGACCCGCGGCTCGGCTCGCACGTCACCATCACGGACACCCGGGTGACGGGTGATCTGCGGGAGGCGACCGTCTTCTACACCGTGTACGGGGACGAGGAGGAGCGGGCGGCCGCGGCCGCCGGTCTGGAGAGCGCCAAGGGCATCCTGCGCTCCGAGGTCGGCAAGGCGGCCGGCGTCAAGTTCACGCCGACGCTCACCTTCGTCGCCGACGCCCTCCCGGACACCGCCCGGACCATCGAGGACCTCCTCGACAAGGCCCGCCAGTCCGACGAGAAGGTGCGCGAGGCCTCGGCGGGCGCCGCCTACGCCGGTGACGCCGACCCGTACAAGAAGCCGGGTGAGGACGAGGACGACACCAGCGCATGACCCAGAAGCACTCCACGCCCGACGGCCTTGTCATCGTCGACAAGCCGTCGGGCTTCACTTCGCACGACGTGGTCGCCAAGATGCGGGGCATCGCAAGGACGCGCCGCGTCGGCCACGCCGGCACCCTCGACCCGATGGCGACGGGCGTCCTCGTCCTCGGCGTCGAGCGGGCCACCAAGCTCCTCGGGCACCTCGCGCTGACCGAGAAGGAGTACCTGGGCACGATCCGCCTGGGCCAGACGACCGTCACGGACGACGCCGAGGGCGAGATCACGGGGTCGGTGGACGCCTCGAAGGTCACCCGGGACGCCGTCGACGCGGGGATCGCCAGGCTCACCGGCGAGATCATGCAGGTGCCGTCCAAGGTCAGCGCCATCAAGATCGACGGCGTGCGCTCGTACAAACGGGCCCGGGACGGCGAGGACTTCGACATTCCGGCCAGGCCCGTCACCATCTCGTCGTTCAGCGTGTACGACGTCCGGGAGGCCGTCGCCGAGGACGGCACCCCCGTGCTCGACCTGGTCGTCTCGGTGGTCTGCTCCTCCGGTACCTACATCCGCGCCCTCGCCCGTGACCTGGGCGCCGGCCTGGCAGTCGGCGGCCACCTCACCGCGCTGCGCCGGACCCGTGTCGGACCGTACAAGCTCGACGCGGCGCGCACCCTGGACCAGCTCCAGCAGGAGCTGACCGTGATGCCGATCGCCGAGGCGGCCACCGCCGCGTTCCCGCGCTGGGACGTCGACGGCAGGCGGGCCCGGCTGCTTCTCAACGGTGTGCGGCTCGACATGCCCGACGAGTACGCGGGCTCCGGGGCGGTGGCCGTCTTCGATCCCGAGGGCCGCTTCCTCGCGCTCGTGGAGGCGCAGCGGGGCAAGGCCAAGAGCCTCGCCGTCTTCGGCTGAGGCTCACCTTCGCCTGCCCGTGGAGCGGCGGCACCGAGCCCTGCACTCCTGCCCGTGGAGCGGCGGTCACGGGGCCCTCCACTCCCGCCGCTCCACGGTCCCCCATCGGTTCCCCCACCCCTAGGGTGTATCCAGCGACCCCGGTCCGTTCACCCGGCCGGGCGGGCGCTCGGAGTGAACCAGGGGAGTGCAGGGGGGCGCGTTCGTCCGGCGTGCTTTTTCCCTGATCATCCCGCCCTTACCGTCGATGTCGGAGCACATGTGTACGGCGGTACGGCGGGGAGGTTCGACCATGGCGCCACCGGACCGGCGGATCGCACCGCAGGACGGCGCGTCCGGCCTCCGCGACGACGTTCTCGTCCGTATCCACGACCTCGCCGGGCGCCCGCGCGGCACCGGCTTCGTCGCCGACCACCAGGGCACCGTCCTCACCAGTCACGAGGCCGTCGACGGTCTGGGGCGGCTCGTCCTGCGCGCCGGAGCCCGCAGCTGTGTCGTCACCGCCGAGGCGGTCACCTCGCTGCCGGAGCGGAACCTGGCGCTCGTGCATGCCGAGGAGCTGGGTGTGCGCCCGCTGCCGATCACCGTGCGGGACCGCGTCGCGACCGGCACCTACGTGCGGATCGCCGCGGGCTGCTGGCGTGAGGCGCGGGTGCTGGGAGCGGTGACGGGGGTGACGTACACGGCCACGGACCGCTTCCAGCAGCTCGACGACGTACTGCAGCTGGCGATCGGCACGGCCGGGCGGGACGCCCTGCGGCTGGGCGGCGGGGCGGCCGGGGGGCCGGTCGTCGACGTCGCCACCGGGGCCGTGGTCGCCGTGCTCGGCACCGCGCTGCACACCGGCCACCGCGACAGCGGGTTCGCCGTGCCGCTGCGGCCGGCCGAGAGCGCTCCGCTGGCCCGGGTGCTCGCCCGCAACGCGGCGACGGTGCCCGCCTACGGGGCGGATCTCAATCTTGGCGGGGTGCTTGAACTGGCGGCGATGTCGATGGGGTGGCGCGGGGCGGTGGGGGTGCCGGGTGTGCCGGTCGGGTCGGGCGGCGTGGGCGAGGCGCCGGGCGTGTCAGTGGGGTGGGGCGGAGCGGCTGGGGGGCCGGGTCGAGGTGCCGTCCGGGGAGCCGTCGAGGCGGGCGGGTGGGGTGGTGGTGTTCGGGAGGCGAGCGTCGAGGCTGTCGAACGGGTCGCTGTCGTAAGGGAGTTCGCCGCGTTCGCCGAGGGTCCGGCCACCGTCCTCGGGCTCGTCGGGCCGCCCGGCAGCGGTCGTACGACGGAGCTCGCGGCGCTTGCCGCACGGCGCCGCGGGTGTGCGGAACCGGCGCCGACGGTGTGGCTGCGGGGCGCCGACCTGCGGGACGGGGACGAGTCGGTGGCGGAGGCGGTGCGGCGGGCGCTGAGCCGGGCGGCGCGGGGTGTGGTCGGGTCCGGGGGCGGTGCCGTTCTCGGGGCTGGGGGAGGGCCTCGTAGTGGGGCCATGCCCGGGGGCGGGCCTCTTGGTGGGGCCATGCCCGGAGACCGGGGTACGCCTTCTGGTGGTGCCGGGTCCGGGGGCTGGGTCGGAGGCACGGTGGCGGTGGTTGATGGCGAGGCCATGCTTGCTGGGGCTGGGGCTGGGGCTGGGGCTGGGGCTGGGGCTGGGGCTGGGGCTGGGGCTGGGGCCCGGGCCGGAGGCGATGTCGGGTTGGAGCGGCTCGCGGGCGTTGCGGGCGGGGCGTTGCCCGGTGCGGGCGGGGAAGCGCCTCTCGGGGACACCAGCCCCGAACGCCTCGCCGCGCTCGCCCGTGCCGCCGGCCGCCCCCTGCTTCTGCTGCTCGACGGTCCGGAGGAGATGCCGCCGGGCCTTGACCACCGGCTCAGCGCCTGGTCCGAGGGAACCGTGCGGTGGCTGCGGGAGACCGGGGCGCGGCTGGTCGTGGCGTGCCGGGCGGAGTACTGGGAACGGGCGGGGGCGGAAATCCCCGAGGAGTGCCTGCACCCGGGCGCGGGACCCGTCGGCCTGCCGCCCTGCGTCCCCCTGGACGACCTCGACGAGAACGAGGCCCGCCAAGCCCGCGCCCGCTACGGAGTCCCCGAGGGCGCCCTCGAGGCACCCGAAGCCCGCCATCCGCTCACCCTCCGCCTCCTCTCCGAGGTCCTCGCCGCGGTCCCGGACGCCCGGCAGGCAGCACCTCTGGACCGGCACGACGTCCTCGCCGCCCACCTGGACCTGATGTGCCTGCGCGTGGCCGTACGGCTCGCCGAAGACAACGGCCTGCGCGGGACGGCCGTACGGCGGCTGGCGGCGAAGGCGGCAGGGCGGGTGCACGAGGCGGCCAGGCGCAGCCTCGGACCCGGGCAGGGGAAGCTGGCCCGTGACGCCTTCGAGGAGGTCTTCCCGTGGGGCCGGGCCCCGGACCGGCTCGGCGGCGGCACCGGCTGGGCGTCCGCCGTCCTCGCCGAGGGCCTCCTCGTCCCCGCCGGCACGGGCTACCGCTTCGCCCACGAGGAACTCGCCGACTGGATCCAAGGCACACACCTCGACCTCGACGAGGCCCTGCGCGCGCTGGTCCACCACCAGGCCCCGGACCTCGAGCACCAGGACCCCGTCCCGCACCATCGCATCGGCCCCGTCGTCCAGGCCCTGCTCCTGCTCGCCCGGCAGCATGGCACGCATCGGCTCGCCGTCCGCCTGGAGGAACTGCTCTACGCCCTGGACGAGGCCCCGCACTCCTGGTGGGCTGCCCGGCTGCTCGGCGAGACGCTGTGCCGGGTGCCGGACGCCACGCCGTATCTGCGGGTGCTGCGGCTGCTCGCCGAGTCGATCGTCGACTGGCGGCGGCAGGGACGGGCGGTGCCGGCAGAGTTCGGGCCGCCCTTCTGGGCGGAACCGGCGCTGGGCGGTGCCGACCGTCTGGACCTGCTGCGCCGCCTGCTCCTCGCCGACACCGGCCCGGCCGGCGGGGGCCGGTACCTCGACGCGGTCGCGCAGCTGCTCGCCGCCGACCCCGCCGCCGTGCAGCAGCATCTCATCCGCTGGTTCGACGACGAGCGGGCGCTCCCCGCGGCGCCGCACGCGACCGTGTCGACGGCCGCGCAGGCGCTGCTGCACACGCATCGGCACCGGGCGCTGGACGACCTCACGGAGGTGCTGGCCGACAGTGCGCACCGGCGGGGCGACGAGCTGCTCGGCGTACTCGCCGAGGAGGAGCCCGCCGCCATGTGCCGGGCAGCCGACCGGTGGGCGCACGACGAGCGGCCGGCGCGCCGTGCCGCTGCGGTGACCTACGGGCTGCGCGCCGCGCCCCACATCCGGGACGAGGCCGACCGCGAGCTGCTGCGTCACGCCGCCCTGGCCCTGCTCGCCCGCCCGGGCGGCGGCGCACTGCACGGCGGGGCGCTCGCCCTCCTCGCACGCGATCCGCACACCCGGGCCCGGTACCTGCCCCGGGCCGCCGAGCACTTCGCCGCCGGTGATCCACAGGTGCCCGCGAGTGCGCTGGCGACCGCGCTGGCGACCCATCCCGAGCCGGTACTGGACGCCTTCCGGACCCGGCTGCGGCGGGCGGACGCGGTGGAGGTGCTGTGCGGGCTCACCGAGGCGCTGTTCGCGGGCGGTGGCGGGCTGTTGGCGGCCGGCGGCGCGGGGGGCCCGGTGCCGGCGCGGCGGGTCGCCGAGGTCGTCCGGGAGGCGGTGGCGCTGCGGGTGGGGTGGGCGGGGCCGGTGGCCGCGTATGTCGACGGGCGGCTCGACGCCGGCTGTGGTGGCGTCGAGGGGTCTTCTGAGGGTCCGGGGGCCGGCTGCACGTGCGGCGGCCGGTGTCGTGACGCCAGGACCGTGCTGTTCTCGCTGGTCACCGGACTGCTCGACGGCGGGCCCGAGGAGTTGAGGGTGGCGCTCGCCGGCGTTCTCGCAGCGCCCGGCGCCCCCGCCTCCCGCGCCCTGCGCCGCGAACTGTGCGACTTCCTCCTCATCCATGAGCACGCCGCGGCCGTTCTGGAATCCCTGCTGCGGACGGCCGCGCGGCACGGCGGTGACCGACTGCGCGCCCTGGTCCATCGCACGGGCATGCTCCTCGTCCGCACCCCGGCGGGAGCCACTCGTTTCGACCGCACGCTGCTCGATCTGGGTCGCGAGATCCCGGGATTCGCGGCCCGCGTGGCGCACTGGCTGAACGACGCTCCGCAGGACTGGGCAGCGGTTGTCGGCCCCAGCACCCGCCGCATGATCGAGAGTCTGGCCGGCGTACGGATTCCCGCATGACCGTGCGAGCACACGTGCGTCCGGTCACAGCCCCCATGCCGGTGCGGGCCGAACCTCCTGGGCATGGCACCCTTAGACCTGCGTAAGAGGCATAGACGGACACGGGTTCGAGGAGCGGTCACAGTGCAGCGCTGGCGTGGCTTGGAGGACATCCCCGAGGACTGGGGACGCAGCGTCGTCACCATCGGCTCCTACGACGGTGTCCACCGCGGGCACCAGCTGATCATCCGGCACGCCGTGGAACGCGCCCGTGAGCTGGGCGTTCCCGCCGTCGTCGTCACCTTCGACCCGCACCCCAGCGAGGTCGTCCGCCCCGGCAGCCACCCGCCGCTGCTCGCCCCGCACCACCGCCGTGCCGAGCTGATGGCCGAGCTGGGCGTGGACGCGCTGCTGATCCTCCCCTTCACGGCCGAGTTCTCGAAGCTCTCGCCCGCCGACTTCGTGGGCAAGGTCCTGGTCGACAAGCTGCACGCCAAGGCGGTCGTCGAGGGCCCGAACTTCCGCTTCGGCCACCGCGCCGCCGGAAACGTCGAGTTCCTCGCCGAGCAGGGCAAGGTCTACGACTTCGAGGTCGAGGTCGTCGACCTGTTCGTGTCGGGCGAGGCGGGCGGCGGCGAGCCGTTCTCCTCGACGCTGACGCGGCGGCTGGTGGGCGCGGGGGACGTGGCCGGTGCCGCGGAGATCCTGGGCCGCCCGCACCGGGTCGAGGGCGTCGTCGTACGAGGCGCTCAGCGCGGCCGTGAGCTGGGCTTCCCCACGGCCAACGTCGAGACGCTGCCGCACACCGCGATCCCGGCCGACGGGGTGTACGCGGGGTGGCTCACGGTGGCGGGCGAGGCCATGCCGGCCGCGATCTCCGTGGGCACCAACCCGCAGTTCGACGGGACCGAGCGCACGGTGGAGGCGTACGCCATCGACCGCGTGGGGCTGGATCTCTACGGGCTGCATGTCGCCGTGGACTTCCTGGCGTTCGTGCGCGGGCAGGCGAAGTTCGAGACGCTGGAGGCTCTGCTGGAGCAGATGGCGGAGGACGTGAAGCGGTGCCGCGAGCTGATCGCGGCGTCGCAGGGGTCTTCGTCGTAGGTGGACGTGTGACGTGTACTCGTACGACGTCACTGTTACGACTTGAAGGGCGGCCGGTGCCTGTGGGCACCGGCCGCCCTTCGTGTTCGTGGCGGTTCGCTACTGCTGGGGCGGGGGCCCCTCGGGCTGACCGGGCTGCGGGTAGCCGTAGCCGGGGTGCTGCTGGTGGGGGTGCTGAGGGTGGTGCTGAGGCGGCTGCTGAGGGTGCGGCGCCTGGGGGGCGGCGTGGCCTGGCTGCGGCGGATGGCCGGGGTGGCCCGGCTGCGGCGCGTAGGGCTGGCCGGGGGCGTACTGGCCGGGCATGGGCTGGCCCGGCATCGGCTGTCCCGGAACTGGTTGGCCGGGCATGGGCTGAGCCGGGTAGGAGTGGCCAGGCATCGGCGGGGCGGCGACCGGGGGCGGGTTGCCGTCGCTGGTCCACAGGCCGTGCATCTGCTGGTGGCGCACGAAGTCCTCGGCGACCATGGCCGCGAGGTTGAAGTACGCCTCCCGCACCTTGGGCCGCATCATGTCGAGGTCGACCTCGGCGCCGGCGGAGAGGTGCTCGTCGAACGGAACGACGATGACGCCCCGGCACCGCGTCTCGAAGTGGGAGACGATGTCCTCGACCTTGATCATCTTGCCGGTCTCGCGCACACCCGAGATGACCGTGATGGAGCGTGAGACCAGGTCGGCGTAACCGTGCGCGGACAGCCAGTCCAGCGTCGTACTGGCGCTGCTCGCGCCGTCCACGGACGGCGTCGAGATGATGATGAGCTGGTCGGCGAGGTCGAGCACACCGCGCATGGCGCTGTAGAGGAGACCTGTGCCCGAGTCGGTGAGGATGACCGGGTACTGCTTGCCGAGCACGTCGATCGCGCGCCGGTAGTCCTCGTCGTTGAAGGTCGTCGAGACGGCCGGGTCGACGTCGTTGGCGATGATCTCCAAGCCGGAAGGGGCCTGGGAGGTGAACCGCCGGATGTCCATGTACGAGTTGAGGTACGGGATCGCCTGGACGAGGTCACGGATGGTGGCCCCGGTCTCGCGACGGACACGGCGGCCGAGCGTACCGGCGTCCGGGTTCGCGTCGATCGCGAGGATCTTGTCCTGGCGCTCGATGGCGAGGGTCGAGCCGAGGGCGGTGGTCGTCGTGGTCTTGCCGACGCCGCCCTTGAGGCTGATCACGGCGATGCGGTAGCAGGACAGCACCGGCGTCCGGATCAGCTGCAGCTTCTGCTGACGCTCGGCCTCCTCCTTCTTCGCGCCCAGCTTGAACCGGGAGACGGCGGCGGTCGGACGCCCGCTCTTCGCCTTCTGCCGCTTGTTGTTGAGCAGCCGGTCGGAGGAGAGCTCGACAGCCGCGGTGTAACCGAGCGGCGCCGCACCGGGGTTGGTGGGCTGACGCTGGTCGTGCTGGAGGGGCTGCGGCCAGGCGGTGCCGAGGCGGGGGTCCGCGGGTGGGGCGGGGGGCTGGTTGGGGTTGGGGTGGGGCTGGTGCGGTGCTTGGGGCTGCGGGGCCTGACCCTGGCTCTGGCCCGGCGGCTGGTGCGAGGGCTGGGGGTATCCCTGCGGGGCGTGCGGGGCCTGCGGGTCCTGCGGAGGCTGTGGGGGGTGCTGCTGCTGGTGCTGGGGGTGTTGTTGGTACTGCGCGTGCTGGGGGAACTGGGGCGCCTGCGGGAACTGAGGGCTTTGCGCGTGCTGCGGAGTCCGGGGGTCGTGCTGGGCGTTCGGGGCGGCGGGCTGCGGAGCGACGCCTGGGTGGGCGGCCTGCGGCTGCGCAGGGGGCTGGGGGAACCCGTAGCCGCCCTGGGCGTTCGGGACACCGGGGTGGGGGAAGCCGTAACCATCCTGGGCGTTGGGGGCGCCCGGGTGCGGGAAGCCGTAACCCTGCTGGGCGTTGGGAGCACTCGGGTTGGGGAGGCCGTAGCCCTGCTGGGCGTTGGGAGCACTCGGGTTGGGGAAGCCGTAGCCCTGTTGGGCGTTGGGCTCGGCGTTGGCCTGGTGCGGGATGTTGGGGGTGTGGGGAGCCGGGGTCTGGATCGGCGGGGTCCACGCGGGCAGCGCCGACTGGGGCTGGGGCTGCGGTGGGACTGACGGCTGCTGCGGAGGCAGGGGCGGCGGGCCCTGGGCAGCGGTGGGTTCCGGCTGCGGGTTCGCCGCGCTCGGGTCCGGCTGCTGTGCCTGCGGCTGCTGCGGCTGGGCCTGGGGCTGCGCCGGCCACTGGGCGGCGGGGGCAGGGGCCGCGGGCTGGTACGACGGCGGCAACGGTGGCACGCCGTTGTGCGGGGTGGGCGGGGGAGTCCAGGCCGAGGGCACGTCGGCGGCGCTGTCCTCGGGAGCGTCGTCGGTGGTGTCCGCCTCGGCGGGGCCGGGAGGCTCGCTCGACTCGGCGTCGGTGGGAGTGACGTCGGGCTCGTCGGTACTCGCCTCAGCGTCGGCATCGGCATCGGCGTCGACGTCGGGAGTGTCGTGGTCGTCGGCGCCCTCGGTGACGCCGGTCTCGTCCGACCCACCCGAAGCGTCACCTTCGGACGGCTCACCAGCCTCAGCCTCGGCCTCAGCCGTGGCCTTGTTGTCAGTTTCGGCCGCATCGGCCGCTTGGGCCGCGGCAGCGAGGTCGGCGATCTCCCGCTGCAGAGAGGCGGCGGAGAACCGCATGGTGGCGCCGCTCTCCAGGTCCCCGTTCCCGGGCTCGGCCTCTTCGGAAGCCTGCGGAACAGGGGGAACCTGGGGAACGGGAGGAGCCGGAGCGGCCTCAGGGACAGGCGCGACCGGCGCCTGAGGCTCGAACCCGCTCCCCTCAGGCAACTTGGGCACACCCCCGTGCTCACCGGCCGGCGGCGCAACCGGCGGCGGGAACGGAATTCCCGGTTCAGGAGCAGACGGAGGAGGTGTGAACGGCACGCCAGGCATAGGCACGGGCGCGGGCGGCGTGAAGGGCGCGGCGGCCGGAGCGGGATGGGCCGGCGGATGAGGCCCGGGCCCGAACGCCGGAGGCGGCGGTGACGAAGGAGTGGAAGGCGGGACCGGCCCGGGAGCGGGAGCCGAGGGAACCGGCGCGGCCGTACCGCCCCCGGACACCCCAGAAGCCGCGGACGGCGACGAAGCGGACCCCGAGTCCTCGGAGTTCCCCGAATCCCTGGAATCCCCGGACGCGTTCTGCGTGTACCAGGCAGGCGGCGCGTAGTCGATGGTGAACTCGCCCGTCATCTCGATGGAGGCCTCCGCGTCGGGCTGGTCATCGCCGGGCGTTGCCCAGCCCCCGCGGATCCCGTCCCGATCGCTGCTCACAATTCCTCCTGGTGTGGTCGAGCACCCTCGTAGCGTGCTGGGGCGACCATTGCTGTCGTTCGATTCACTGGGCTGTCCCCCCGGGTAACCCCCGGAACGCGCATCCCCCTGTGCCGGGTACTCGCTACGTGCCCCGCCCCAGCCTAATCAAGAAAGGGGCGGACACGGCAGGCGCGTCTGTCCCCGAGGCACGCCCGGCGCAAAGCCAGGTGGTCGCTGTCGAATCAACAGTCACGTCGGGCACGAATCCGTCGTTTGTCCCTGCCCTCTCAGTCCATCCGGCGGGCCACACCCAGCAGACCGATCTCGGCGTCCGTGGGCTGTGTGACCACGTACTGGCGATCGCCGTCAGTGCACCACAGGGTGAGACCGTCGCCGAGGGTGGGCAGCGGCTCGTACTCGGCGCGGGGCAGGCCGATCACCCGACCGACCTCGGCCGCCTCGTCGGGCGACACGCGTTGCACTCCGATCAGGCGTGCCTGGCGCATCAACCGGGGCGCCACCGGGCTGAGATAGGGCAGCAGCGTGAGCACCGACTGCCAGGGCGCCGACACCACGCGTCCGCGCGGCGGCCGCATGCCGCAGTCCCGGATCACCAGGACCGGGCTGCCCGCCGATGCGCCGAGCGGAGGAACCCGGCCCACGTCGTGCAGGGTCATCCCGGACTGGCCGCCGCCCACGGCGTGCACCACCTGTGCCCAGTGCTGGGCACGGCCGGTCTCGACGGCGACCCGCGCGCCCGTCGCTGCGGCGCGAAGCGCGAGCACTTGGGCCGTCCACAGACCACCGATCAGCAGCACGTCGTACGGCGTCGGACGGTTCACCCCGAGGACGGCGGGCTGGCCCTCGGTGGTGACGCCGACGACCACGCCGTCGTCTCCGATGGGAAGCGACAGCGCGTCGAACTGATCGACCGGCAGACTGTGCCGCGGGTGCCGGGGACCGAGCAGTCCGAAGCCGATGCGCAGCCGCTCCGCGAGGCCGCCGCGCTCGGAGCGCGTGAGGGGCGACGCGGCCGATGTCGAAGTCGGTGTCGTCATCGCGGCCATCAGCGGGCACCTCCGAGTGGCAAGGTGGCGAGGGTTCCGGGGAGTTGTTCGTGGTCGAGACGGGCGAGTCCGGTCCCCGTCCGCCGGGCCACTCGTTCCAACTCCTGGCGCGAGGCAGCCAGTTGGGTGCTGCTGCGGCCGGTGATCCGGACATGCCCGGTGAGGGAGACGTCCTGCTGGCTGCCCCCGCTCAGCGTCAGGCTCAGCGTCGTCGCCAGTGCGGGCACCGAGGTCAACTGCGCCACCAGTTGCGGGAGACCGGTACCGGATCCGCCGAGCGAGGGCCAGCGGCGCACCCAGTACGTGGTGTGCCTGCGGTTGTCGCAACGCCAGCTGCGGCTGGTCTCCTCGGTGCGCCGCCGGGGCGCCTCGCTCTGGCCGGCCTGCGCGGTCACCATCGGGTTGGCGCAGGCAGAGGTGGCGATAGCGGCGGTTACTTCATCCTCGGTGAGTACGTTCACCTGGAACCCGGCACCCGTCAGCCGGCTCGCCAGGTGTTCCGCCGACCGCACCAGGCACTTCTGCGCCCCGACGAGGTCGCCGCCGCGGGCCGCCACAGCCTCCGGGCACAGTTCGGGGTCCAGCTTCAGCGCGATCCACATGACACGGACGGCGGGAGAAGCGATCTGCGCCTGAAGCTGTGTGTAGTTGGTCACGACGACCGACTGCTGGGGCAGGTGCGGCGCGGGCGCGGGTTGGGTGTGCAGCACGATCTGTGCGGACTCCAGGCGGATACCGTCGACATCCAGTGCGTCGCGCACCAGGGCGAGGGGTAGCGGTCGGCGGCTGCGCTCGGCGCGCAGCACCCCGAAGTCCGCCTCCACCTGGAGTACCGCGGTGAGGAAGCCGCCATCTCCGATCATGCCGACGGGCCGTTGGTCGCGGTTGTTGCTGCGGCTGTAGCTGTAGGTGCGCAGGCTCGGGTCGCACTCGAAGGCGGGGGCCAGCCCGGAGTCGATGCCCGGCGGCACCGGACTGTTGGCAGCCCTACGGTTGCGGGAGCGCAGGGCCTGGACGCCGGCCAGCCACTCGGGCAACGAGCGCCCTCGGCGCCGTACCAGCGCGAACACGACAAATATCGCGGCGACGATGGCGGCCAGCACCAGCGCAGAGGTCCCGATCACCCAGCCACACGCGACAAGCGACGCCGCCAGTTCGATCAGTACCAGCCGCTGCACGGCGAACGAGCCTGCGCGCCCCGAACGTGACCTCAAGTGTGGCGTGACAGCGCCTGTTGCGGTACCGGTGCCGCGGGAACCGCCCGGATCAGCGCTGTCTGACCCTGACCTCGATTGCGATCGTGACCGGGTCCGCGGCGCGGAAGCCATCACTCCGAAACCCCCGAATCTCTACCCAAATCCCATGTCCACACGCTCCTGTGAGTGCTGGGCGGCCTACCCATGACACACGCACGGTCACGCAACAGGCATAGTAGGGGCCGCTTCTGACTACCGAGGCACCAAAGGCAACCAAGGCGGGCGACGGATCAACCACCGTCCCCAGGGCTCCGCAACGGGGAGAGAGCGGACACAGATGGCATCACGCCGCGATGAACTCAACGCCTACACCTTCGCGAAGCGCCGAACGCTGGCGTCATTCCTTCGGCCCTCGCCGTCGGGCTCGGAGGAGGGCGCGCCGAAACCGTTGAGCGCGGTCTGGCCCGGTGTCGTCGTCGGCGTGGTGATCCTCGCGGTGTTCGGCGCCATAGGCCTCTTCAGCCCCACTGCGCCGAAGGGGTGGGACAACCCGGGCGAACACGTCATCGTCGCCAGTGACTCGACGACCCGCTACGTCGTCCTGAAGACGGAGGGCAAGGAGCAACTGCACCCGGTCCTCAACATGGCCTCCGCGAAGCTGCTGCTGGACCCCAGCAAGAACAGCATCGTCACCGTCGACGAGAAGGTCCTCGACAGCGGCAAGTACCCGCACGGCGCCACCATCGGCATTCCGTACGCCCCCGACCGGCTGCCCTCCGCCGACGAGGCGGAGACCACCAAGAGGTGGGCGGTCTGCGAGCGCCCCGGCGACGGCGGCCGGGCCATTCAGAAGGCGGCGTTCGTCCTCGCCGAGAAAGAGTGGTCGAAGACCGACGGCAGTGACAAGCTGTCCGGCGGCGACCTGATGTACGTCGTCGGCCCGGACGGCAAGACGCAGTACGTCGTCGACTCCAAGGGCTACGCCTACCCGCTCGCCGACCCCACCGACAAGGAACTCCTCAAGGCCCTCGACACCCAGGGCCGTGCCCCGCAGCGCGTCTCTCAGGACTGGCTCGACACCCTGCACAAGGGCGACTCGCTGGAGGTTCCGTCGATCAACGGCACGCCCGGCGACGACGCCGGCGCGTCCGACCTCCTCGGTCAGCACGACAAGGTCGGAATGGTCATCAAAGCGTACGAAGGCTCGCGCATGCAGTACTACGTCGTCCTCCCCGGCGAGGTCGCCCGGATCACCGAGTTCACCGCCACGCTGCTGCTCAACAGTCGTGCCCTCGTCGCCGTCGGCCAGACCGGAGAGGCGCAGCAGGTCAGCCCTGGCGCGGTGGCCGACAGCACAACTTTCCTCGGCGACAGGAAGTGGCCGACGTACCGGCCGAAGACGGTCAACAACGGCTCCAGCGCCACCACAGGCCACAACACCGTCTGCAATGTCCTGCGCTCGGTGGACGCCAAGACCGGCGCGACAACCCTGTCCACCTGGGCGGGCACCGACTACCCCGCGCAGCTTCCCACCGGCTCCACCAGCGCGTACGTCACCCCCGGCTCCGGACAGCTCTACCGCCAGTTCCAAGGCCAGGAGACCAAAGCCGGCAGCGTTTTCCTGGTCACCGACACCGGACTGCGCTACGCCCTGCAGTCCAACAGCGACAGCGCCACCGACGACAAGGGCATCGGCACCTCCGCCCAACAGCGCAAGCAGGAGCTGAACGAGGCGAAGATCGCCCAGACTCGGCTCGGCTACGAGAAGGTCGACCCGACGCCCGTCCCCAAGGCATGGTCGACGTTCCTGCCCACGGGTCCTCGCCTGTCGGAGGCTGCGGCGCGGCAGCCGCAGGGTTCGTAGCGGATGCTTTGATGGAACTCATGCTGAAAGCACGCGAGATGAGGCCGAAGGGCCGCGCGGTGGTGGCGACACTGCTCGCGACGACCGCCCTCACAGCGACTACGCAACTCGCCCTCCCGGCCCCCGAGGCATGGGCGGACGGCAGCGGCCAGTGCACTTTCGCGTCCAAGCAGTACGAGGGTCGGCCCTGGGCGCTGCAACGCGTCAACCTGGACGAACTGTGGGCGCAGTCGAAGGGCGAGGGTGTTGAGGTTGCCGTGATCGACACGGGCGTGGACGTCAAGAATCCGCAGCTCACCACAGCCGTCGACGCGTCCAAGGGCAAGAACCTTCTCCCCCCGAGGAACAGCAAGGGCGAGGAGATCGAACGCGGCAACGCCAGCGGTACGACCGACACCGTCGGCCACGGCACCCGCGTGGCCGGCATCATCGCCGCGCGCCCCGCCAAGGGAACCGGCTTCGTAGGCCTGGCCCCCGAGGCCATGATCATCCCGATCAAGCAGAACGACGCGGAGGGCAACGGAACGGCGGACAGCCTGGCGAGGTCCATCCACCACGCGGTTGACGTCGGCGCGGAGGTCATCAACATCTCCCAGGACACGGCCAAGGCGGTCAAGCCCGACGAGAGCCTGGAGGAGGCGGTGAAGTATGCCCTCTCCCGGAAGGTCATCGTCGTCGCGTCGGCCGGCAACGACGGCCTCGGCGGCAACGTCAAGATCACTTACCCGGCGGGGTACGAAGGTGTCCTCGCCGTTGCCTCCTCGGACCGCAACAACGAACGGGCCCCCTTCTCCCAGTCCGGCGACTTCGTGGGCGTCGCCGCCCCCGGCGTCGACATGGTCTCCACGGTCCCCGGCAACGGCCACTGCTCCGACAACGGCACCAGCTTCTCCGCCCCCTATGTCGCAGGCGTGGCCGCGCTGCTCAAGGCCAAGTACCCCAAGTGGACGGCACAGCAGATCGTCGCCCAGATCGAGCAGACCGCGGAACGCTCGATCCCCGGCCACGACCTTCGGGTCGGCTGGGGCGTGATCGACCCGGTCAAGGCCCTGACGGACGTGGACCCGGCCAACCCGATCGAGTCTCCCCGGCCCGAGAAGAACCTCACAGGCGGGATGGCCCCCTCGATCGCCCCCGTCCACTTCGGCGAAACATCGGAGGAACGCAACATTCGCCTGGGCACGTTCGTGGTCATCGGAGGGCTGGTCTTGGTGGCGGGCCTCGGGGGGACGGCGGTGGCGATACGGGATGCGCGGTGTCGGCGGGGCAGGACGGCCGGGCGATAGGGACTATTTGATGGTGAGGTGTGGCTGACCGTGACAGCTTTCGGTTTTATACTCGCAGCTCTGCTTGTGATCGTGGCGTGCATCAAGTCGGATCGGGTGCGCGCTTGGCGGGAGAGCCTGAATCCTTCGGCACCGGAGGTTCCGGACTCAGCCTTCGTCGCCGCGCGCATCCTGCTTCTCGTTCTTGCCGCGGCAGTCGTCTACGCGAACGTCCAAGTCATGGTCCTTTCGGAGTGACGTGAGTGGGCGCAGCGGCGGTTCCGAATGAGCGACGAACGAGGTGATCGGTCATATGACATCGTTTAGCGTAGACGACGGAGTCTCATCACGCTGTGTTTGCTCGGCGCGTTTCGCGAAGAGGACGGCACACTCCTTGAGTTTCTTCTCCTATTCGACTTCGGCCCCGGCTCCGCCTGTAGTCAGCATAATCACGCTTCCGACTCCCACTTGAATGATCAGAGACTTCGCTTCCTCTTGGAGGGAGGTACTCAAACCGGTCACGGCATCGTTTGGGTTTCCTATGTCTCCTAGATGCAGCTAGTGAGGCCTTACACTCCGGCTACTCCATGCCTTCCATACCGCGTCGTAGCTCGACTGAGCAACAGCGGAGTCCCTGTATGTCAGCAGTGTGAAGTCGACCTTGGGTTTGCCGTCGCCGCGAAAAGCCGAGATACCGGTGATCTGGACCTTTGAGCACCCCCCA
The DNA here is from genome assembly GCF_042731435.1 of Streptomyces sp. NPDC059861. NCBI lineage: Bacteria > Bacillati > Actinomycetota > Actinomycetes > Kitasatosporales > Streptomycetaceae > Streptomyces > Streptomyces sp. NPDC059861. Next base: position 27,559 of record NZ_JBHWJQ010000048.1, read on the forward strand.
ATTCCTTCGCCTTCTTCTGGGGGTAGGCGACAGGCTCGATTGACCTTCCATCCAGGGACGGCCCTGGCGTCAAGCAGGGGTGAGTCGGCATTCTGGGCGTCAAGGACGTCGGACTTGTGCGTAGTGCTGCCAACACAGCCGGTTCAGGAGCAGGAGGGAAGCGCACGGTGCAGCCACAAGTCGGGACAGGTGCCAGAAACTACCGATGTTCGCGGGTTCTCCCGTCAGCGGCATGTGTCCGAGCGCTCCACAGCTTTCGTGTAGGCGGTGATCAGCTCTTTGGTGGCATCGGCGTTGTCCACCCCGTCCGCATGGACCTCCAGGACCGTGAAGAGGGTGTGCTCGGGGTGATCCGCGCTGGTGCAGGAGGACGCGTTCATAACTGCTCCGGTGCCCGACTGGATGAAGTCGTCGTCCGTCAGCTTCGCCGATTCCAGCTGAGGGACCGATCGGGCGACATCCGCAATGCTGTCGCCCTCTTCCCACCACTCCTGGCTGACGATGAGCGCTGCTTTGCCGTCGACGTTCACCTGGCAGTTGCTCCTGCTGGGAACCGGGTTCTTCTCCTGGACCTTAATCGTCCTGCCGGTCGGCAGGAGGTCGGAGACCACATCGGGGTCGGCCGAAATGCCGCACAGCGCGTGCGGGACGTCGTACTCCTTGGCCTCGTCGGAGCCCGAACAGCCGACTAGCGTGCCGGACGCCGCCGCAACCAGTAGCGACACTTCTGCGATTCGTCGAGCGAACAAGAGGAAAAGCCTCACCTTCGATTGGTGGCGACAGGACGGCCAGTGAGGGAGAGATGCGCCGTCACTGGCCAGTCGAGGATCAGATTTCCGTGAGGAGCTCCGGCGCGACACGTTCCATATAGCCACCGGCGTTCAGGTAGCCCTTGGAGGACTCGTCCTCGGCCCACGTGGCGACGTCACCTGCGTGGGGATGGTTGTGTGCCCGCGCGGCTTCCGAAGCCGCCCGCCGTGTGTACTTCATGTTGCTGTCCTGACCGTTCTCCCAGTTCTCGCCCATCTTGGGACCGGCGTCGCCCTTGGCGCTGCCCTCGGCGTCCTTGAACAACTGCTCCAACACGACACTTGTCACGGTTCCGGCCGCGCCGCCGACTCCCGCTCCCACCACCGGTGAGGCGATGAAGGAGGTACCGACGCCGACACCGATGCCGACGGTTCCCGACACGACGTTCTTCCACTGCGCCGTAGCGTGGGCATAGTCCTGGTCCGTGGAGACAGCTCCGGACGCGACCGCCTCGTTGCGTCCCATGGCGAGGACGCCGGACACCTCGCCCGAGTGGCGGGCGATGGCGCGGACCGTGAGCTCCTCGTCATGATCGGGACGGTGGCTGTCGGGCAGGTCCGGATTGAGGTGATAGTCCATGAGATCAGACATGTACGCCTTCTGGCCGACCTCCACGGCTGTGTAGCCCTCGGGGTTCTGCCCGACCGCGAACAGGAAGCGCGAGACATCGCGGTGGTTCAGCTCGGCGGAAGAACCAGCGACGGGGTAGAGGTTTTGCACACGGTCCCAAGCCTGCTGCGCGGCTACGTCTCCCTGGTCCGGGTGCGGGTCCACGTCCGTCGAGGCTCGGTTGATGTCGGGCAGGTACTCGGAAGCGATCTGGCCGATGCTGTCCGACATGTAGCTGTCCTTCGTGAGACGCTCGTTGTTCTCCGAGATGGAGTTCACGAGGCTTTCGAAGAGTCTCGTCTGGCCCGCGTTGTGCGCCGGCGTGTCTGCGTTGGGCCGCTCGCCCGCCGGGTGACCTGTCGTGGCCGCCTCCAGCGCCAGGGCGAGATTGTTCTTGCCCGTATGGAGATCGTCGCCTTGGAGATTCGTCTCGGTCGGCCACTGCCGCTCTTCGAAAAGATACTGGAAGTTGGACAGCGTGACATCACCCTTCTTGCCGTCGCCGTCCCTGTCCCGCTCGAAGGGGTTGTCCGGGTCGCTCCTGGAGATGAACTCCTCGTTGAAGAAGTCCGTTGCGGCGTCGGGGCTGTTGGACAGCCCCTTCAGATAGCCGGTGAGCGGGTCGGAACCGCTGTCCTCGCCGATGCGGTTCAGTCGCGGGTCGATGCTCCCGTGCTGCCACGCCAAATTGGCGTGCTCGCCGTTGCCGGTGAGCTTGCGTTCGGTGGCCATGAGCTTGTTGCCGTAGTCCTTCAGGAATTGGTCGTCGTAGTCCCCGGTGCGCATCAGGTTGCTCATCACCTGGAAGGCCATGGGTCCGCCGCCGTTGTTGCCGTAGAGCGGCTTGTCGCCGATGTCCACCATCGTGCGCTTCCACTCGGTCATCGCGACCGAGTCGCTCTGCGTGGCGTTGGCGAGCGTTGTCCCTAGGCTGCGCTGCAGGTCGTCGAACTGGTCGAGGCGCTTCTGCCCCAGCTCGTAGTTGCCCCGGTGCGGGTCGTTGACCCCGGTCCAGAATTCCAGCGTCTTCTGGGGGCCCACTGTCGTGGCGAACCGTTCGGCGAACAGGTCGTCGTTGCCGAACGTGTTGAGGCCCTTGAGGAGTCGGTCGAACTCCTCGGGCGTGAGGTCCTTGGAGTCCTTCCGTGCCAGTTTCGCCATGGCGTCGGCCTGCTTGATGGCCTCGGCGGCGCCGTCCCGGTCCTTGTACGAGGCGTCCGAGAAGCCGAGCTTGCTCTGGTCGGCGAGGGCCTGCAGAACCGTCTTCACCGAGTTGTCGCTCTCGGTCGCCTTGTCCAGGATCCTCTGGAGTTGGTCGCGGAGCGTGGTGATCTCGGCCTGGTTGTCCTTGTCCTGCTGCGCCCGGCCCTCCGGCGGCACATTCGTGGTGACGGTGAATCCACCCTCGTAGCCGATGACTGTCAAATTGTTCTTCCGGCCGCCCTCGATGGCGTCCACGAGCTCCTGGTGATACTTCTTCAGTTCGCTCCGTGTGTCGTCCAGAATCCTGTGGATGGTCGTGGCCTGGGTGTGCGCATCGCTGAACTCGCCGGCTGTCTTGCCGATGAACTCCTTCGTCACCCGAGAGTTCACACCGGCCCAGTCCGCCTTGTTCGCGGCTTGGTGCAGTTCGTCCTCAGCGTCCTTCTTCAATGTCACGAGGTGCGTGACCAAGGTCGACCAGTCCTTGACGGCATCGTCGAGCAGCTTGAAGTTGGCGTTGCGCAGAGTGTCGAGGTCCATCGGTCTCTATCCCCCCAGAGGTGTCGAGCAGCGGCTGAGTGAATCAGTGAGGTCGTATCGGTCCGGAAGAGGTGACGAGAATCGTTGCCGTCCGTCCCGTCCGCCGCTACTCTCCCTTCTTTTCCTTCTTCTCCCCGTAGATCGGGTTCCTCTCGCCAGGCTGCCCCACGCGCTCGTCGAAGCCGGCGTCCAGGGTGTCGATGCTGCTCATCTGGCGGACGATGTAGTTGTCGTCGCCGGCATGGATCTTCCTGGTGAGCTGTAGATGGTTTGTGATCTGCGCGCATGCGTCCATCAGGGACTTGAGCTGCTCTTCCCACCGGTTCGCCACATGCTGGAGCCCGGCCCCGAGCGCGAAGCCCTGCTTCGACAGGTCACTGGCCGCGGAGTCGCTGGTGGGGACGGCGACGCGGGCCTTGTCCCACAGCTCGTTGTAGAGGGTGTGCGCAGACTTGCTGATCTTGGTCAACGAAGCGTTCGCGACCTTCAGGTCGCCGAACTTGGTCGGGCCTCCGGCCGTCCCCGGCGACCCGTCACCGGGGTCGAGTTGGTTCAACTGCATCTGTGTGGACTGCCGCTCGGCAGCCTGAGACTTGAGCTGCTCCCACTCGTCCCATGCCATGGGTGGTCCCCTTCCCCCGTGCTGCTCGGCTGCCGGAACTCGTGTCAGGTGGATGCCCTGGTTCCGATGCTGTAGTTGTGGCCAACTTAGCAACCTGATCGGTGATGGCACGGCGGTAGGACTGTTGTGCGCGGTTCGTCCGACGCGCAGGTGTGAAGGCGAGGCGTTACGGGGCTGGCCGTTCGTCGCAGCTGCGCGCAGGCGCCCTGGCGATCTGGCCCGTTTCGATGTGGTGACAAGGCGTGCGTAGGGGTTCTGCGAAGATCGCGAAAATGGTGGAGCGACAGGCGGATCGTGCCTCAGCGAAGTGGCAAATAGGTCAAACGGTCGCCCAGGTACCGGTGTTGTGGCTGAGTCATGACGCGTGCCGGTTGGACCAGTTGTACCGGTTGACTAAGGTGGTAAACGCGTTGTCTGGCGCGGCTCGCTTTGCAATCGTACTGCGAGCGAGTGATCGGTCCTGATCTCATCGAGGCCGATGGATGTCACGGGGAAACGGGGAGGAGCGTCTTGCTTCCAGCGGACATGGTGGGGGGCGTGTCGGCGGCCAGAGCGGCGGACCTTGAGGCCAGCGGTGAGGCGCTCGGTGATTTCGTGTCGCGAGTGGACGCGGTGCTCCGGACGCTTGAGGAGTCGGCCGGCAACCCCTCGAGGGTGGGCGCTCAAACGATTCGCGCAACCTCCCTGAGCAATGGGCGGGCCGACGTCTTTCCTGAAGCGCACAGTCTGTACACCCAGTACAACAACGTCCACGAGCACCTCACCACCTTGTCCAAGACGCTGCACCTGCAGATCGAGGCGATCGGTATCGCGGTCAAGGGCGCGTCCATCGGCTTCGACAAGCTTGAAGAGGAGCAGCGTCGACGGTTCTGGGCGATCCAGTGGGAGATCGATCAGATCCAGGGCGAGAAGAGCGGCCAGTACTCCGGCAAGGGCAAGTCCGGGATGGGGGGCTGACATGACCGACGACCAGCGCAAGGCAGACCTGGAGCGCGCCTCCAACCAGAACTCCTTCGCCGACGTCGCCCCGAACGTCGAGCACACGCCCGGCAAGTGGTTTTTCGGCTCGTCGGTGCCCGATCCGCTGCGAGCGGTGGTCGGGTCCACCGCACCGGGCAAGGCAGTATTCGGCAGCACCGACTTCGCAGCGAAGGATCTCGACCTCAACCAGATGATCGATCTGGTCGAGCAGACGAACCCCGAGGACTTGGAGTCGTCCGGAAACGCGCTGTTGGCAGCGCGTACCGCCATCGCGTCGGCGGCGAAGGAGCTTGACGGCCGTATTACTCATGTCCGCTGGGTCGGTGAGGCCGGTAAGGCCTTCCGTGAGTGGGGCGCCTCGCTCGTCACGAGCACGACTGACCTGGGTGAATTCGCCGGGAAGGCGGGCGACCAGCTCCTCGCTGCCTCGATGGGCCTGGCATCGGTGCGCAAAGCCATGCCGGGCCGTGACCCCAAGAACCTCAAGCGCCCCGAGCGCTTCACCGACGCCGAGAAGGCTGCGAAGCAGGAAGATTACGACGCTGCCCTCAAGGTGGAGAAGGACCGCCAAGAGGCGATCAACCAGATGAACCGGTTGGCGTCGTACTACGCGGTGTCGAGTCAGCAGCTCTCGGTGTTGCAGGAGAACCCTCCGACGTTCCGGCCGATGCCGAATGTTGGGGTGCCTCCGGCTCCTGAGCGTGAGTTTGACGGGCCCGGTGGGTCTGCCGCGGCGAGTGGTGGGGCCGGGTCAGCCACACGCTTTGACGCGTCGGCTGAAACAACGGGGCGCACGGGACTGCACGGGTCAGGCGATAGATCGGTCCCGTCGAGTGTTGGCAAGGGAACCGTTGTCTACCCCGACGGCTCTGTAGGCACGAGCATCGACAGTGTCGGAACTCTGCCACCGACGCCCACCACAGCGACTACCGGTCCCATGCCGCCGGTCACGGGGGCCCCACCCACGGCGGGCGGCCAGTCCGGGACGTTCGACAACTTCGGGCCTTCGATCCCCGGACAGTCGCGTGGCAGGACCATGGGTGGAGGAACGAGTGGGTTTCGCCCGCCTGCCTCCGCCCAGGGGCGCACTCAGCCTGGCTTGACCAATCCCGTCACCGGTCGCGCTACAGGTCCTGGTGCCACGAACCAGTTGGGGCGTCCCACGGCGACCGGCCAGCCGGTTGCCAGGGGAGGCGGCCCCGGAGCGAGGCCCCTCCCGACGGGGCACTCGGGGGTGTCCGGCGGCACTCCTCGTGCCGGCGGTACGGTCGGCCCGCGGGCCAATGTCGGTCCGGCCACTGGCGCCGGCCGTGCGAACGGCGTGGTCGGAGGTCGTCCCACGGCGAACGGCGGCACTGCCACAGCGAAAAGTGGGCCGCAGATTCCTCGCGGCACGGTGGTCGGCGCTGGTCCGACGGCCACTCCTCGGCCATCGACTGGTGGTCCCGCGCAGCGTGGCGTCTTCGGTGCGCCTCAGGCCGGTGCAAGGCCCGGTGTCGGCGCAGGTGGCGTTTCTCGTGGTGCAGGCACGGGAGGGTCCAAGCCTGTGACCGGTAGTCCGGCGGGCCGTAACTCCGCTGTACAGGCTGAGCGCAATGGCATGACGCGCGGAGGCGAGGGCCTGGCCCGTCGGCCGGATCGCAAGGCAAAGCCCGGTCACGAGGCGGACGCGCGGGGACCACAGTGCCCTCCCGATGCGGCCGAAGGCGAAGCAACACACCTGCCCAACAAACCCCGGCGCGACGTGCCGCCGGTTGTCAACTGAGCGCTAGCGAGGACTAACAACGCCATGAAGTCAGGGACCAGCGGACGAGGCGAGAGCCTTGCGCTCGTCGGAGCATGGTGCGGTCGACGAGCGCGTGCTGTGGGTGCCGTCGTCGGCGCCGTGGCTGCTGTGAGTGTGGGACTCGCCCCCAGTACCTCTGCTGCTGATGCCCAGTCGCTGCAGTGGTACCTGGGGCCGATGCAGACCGAGCAGATGTGGAAGGTCAGCACGGGCGAAGGCGTCAAGGTCGCTGTCATCGACACAGGCGTAAATCCGAACACGCCATCGCTCAAGGGCCAGCTCCTGACTGATGAAGTCCCGGAGACTGTTGACTACAACGTCACGAAGGACTACGACGGCCATGGAACGACCATGGCGGAGCTGATCGCCGGAACGGGAGCGAGCGGGGGCATCCAGGGATTGGCACCCGGCGCGAAGATCGTTCCCTACCGTATTGCTCTTGAAGGTCTGGAGACCGGGCCGGAGTATGAGAAGACGCCTGCGGCCTGGGAGGCGCTCAGGGCGGCGGCCGACAGTGACGCGAAGATCATCAGCATGTCATTCGATGGCATGACTTCCGAAGAGGACAGGGCCGCCATCAAATACGCTGCCTCGAAGGGCAAGCTACTCGTCGCATCTGTAGGGAACAGAGGCTTTCCCGATGCGCCGGCCCGCTACTCCTACGTTCTCGGTGTGGCAGCGGTCGACTCTTCCTACACGGTGTCGAAGTTTTCGGAGAAGTCGTCGCACGGCTTTGCCGATCTTGCGGCACCCGGTGAGGCTGTTCCCGGCTGGTGTGACGAAACCTTCCGCTCTTACTGCGAGCAAGGTGGAACGAGCCACGCCACCGCCCTCGTCTCCGCCTCCGCCGCCCTCATCTGGTCCGCCCACCCCGACTGGACCGTCAACCAGGTCACTCGCGCCCTGATCGACACCGCGAGCCGCTCCTGGCCGAAGGACGAGCCGAGCAAGTACGCGGGGTACGGATCGGTCCGTCCCCGACTTGTCCTGGGGGACTCCAACTACGACGCCGGTGCGCCGGACGTCGATCCGCTGGCGAAGGTGAACGGCGGCGATCTGCTGGCCAAGGCAGGTCGAAGGGGCGCGAGCGACACCGACAACGCGTCCGACGCCTCGTCCGCGCCCTCCACTTCCGCATCAGCCCCGTCACAGGCCCGGGAAGAGTCTTCAACCGACGGCACCTCGGCCGCAGGATCAACCGCGGAAGCGGCCGCCGACGACAACAACACCCTGTGGATCGTCCTGGGCGCCACAGCCGCAGTGTTCGTGATCGGCGGTGCCGGTGCGGCCGTTCTGCGGGCGCGGCGTGCAAGGTGAGCGGACCAGCCGCCCGAGCCGAGTGAGCACCTGGCCATAGCGCCCTCGGTTCGGCCTCAACAACGCGTTCGCTTCGCCGAGGCGATGACGCGAGACCAATCGACCGGTAATCAGACAGTGGAAGGGAAGGCTGGTCAAGGCTATGGACCAGAAGCTTGAAGATGCAGCAGTAGTCAAGCTGCAGAAGCAGATGTACGAGAAGTACGAGAACATCCGGAAGCGGGTCCACAAGCTCCAGGGCGTCATCGACAGTCTCGAAGGCGGTCAGTGGCAGGGCATCGGTCGTGCCGAGTTCGACCGCAAGCAGTTCGAGATCAACGAGTCCCTGGTGAAGATCGGCAACATCTTGGGTGAGGTCATGGAAGCCATGACCACGGCGCGCAATATCAAGGACTCCCAGGAGGACGAGGTGCGCGCGGCGGTCAACCGGATCAACGTCCAGGACGGTGCCCCCACGGTGTCGCCGTCCGCCTTCAACTCGATGTGAGCGGTCTGGACCGAGTACTTCGGTACCGAGCATCGAGCACGACAGTTCACCGCGCATGACCCCGCACACGATCGAGAAGAGGTAGGCAGGCATGAGCCGTAACAACGACGGACTTTCCGTCTCCTATGACGCGCTGGACTTCGCGGCCACCAACATCGGCAACGAAGCGAAGCTGCTGGAACAGGACCTGCAGGAACTCCGGAAGATGGTGGAGAGCAGCCGGCAGTACTGGGCGGGCAAGGCTCAGAGCGAGTACGGCAACAAGCTGGCCCGCTGGGACACGGAGGCCGGTGACATCCACCAGGCGCTGATGAGCATCGGCCAGGTCGTCGGCCGCGCCGGTGGCACGTACATGGAGGGCGACAAGAAGGCCGCCAGCTACTTCCTGTAGGAGGCGGCCGGATCGGCGGAGCAGTTGCGGGGGGTGGGCATACGCGGGAGGTGCCCACCCCCCAAACTTGTCGGGAGCAGGTACGGTGAGCGGGATTCAGCTCGGCAGTTCCACGTCTGTGCATCCGTGCTTCCTTGCCGACCGCTCCGCGAACGTTTTCAGGGCGGAGAGAAGAAGACTCTTGGTCGGAGCGGCGTACACCGTTGTGCTGATCCGGAAGATGGCCCGCACCCCGTCGGCGCACGATGCCGTTGCCCGTTCCCGTGCCCGGTCGCCGGACGTACCTGTGAACGCGTTGAGTGAGTTCCCTTCGTCGGTTGCCGAGCGCAGGGCCTGCGCATAGGGGCCGTACGAGGCGGACAGGTAGTACAGCGCCTCGTCGGCTGCTTTGGACTCGCCCAGTACGCATGACTCCTTCAGCGCGGAGCTCGAGTCGACGGACTCGTGCATCCAGTCCACCCATTAGCGGTACCAGACGTAGACCGCCGCCAGGCAGGTCACCAAAGAACGAGTATGTAGGCGGCAACCCGCATCATGGTCCTCATCGGCCGCGGCCCTCCGGCACCAACCCCACCTGAACCAACGGCTTCCCCCGCTTCCGCGACACGAACACGCCCCGCCCCGCAGGCATCGGCCGCGCTCGTACGCCGCCCAGCAGGTCGCCCTCGTTGGGGTCACCGGCGAGGACGACGCCCTGGGCGCCGAGTTCCTTCATGTGCTGCATGAACGGCTCGTAGCCCGAGCGGCCCGCGCCCGCGGTGGAGCGGGCGATGATGAAGCGGACTCCGACGTCCCGGGCGAACGGGAGCAGTTCCGTGAGGTCGGACAGCGGGTTGCCGCTCGACGTGGACACCAGGTCGTAGTCGTCGATGACGATGTACACCGTCGGTCCCTGCCACCAAGTGCCGTTGCGTAGTTGTTCGGGGGTGACGTCGGCGGTCGGGGTGCGGCGCTGCATCAGGTTGGCCAGCGCGTCCATGTGGTGCTGCATCTGGTTGGACATGGGGATGTACTCCGCCAGATGCGAGTCGGGGGTCACGCCCAGCAGGGAGCGGCGGTTGTCGACCACGAAGAGTTTCGCCTCGTTGCCGTCGTAGCGCTCGGTGAGGCGCTGGATGAGCAGCTTGAGCAAGTTGGACTTGCCGGACTCGCTCTCGCCGAAGACCAGGAGGAACGGGTCCTGGTCGAAGTCGACGAACACCGGCTCCAGATTGTCCTCGTCGAGCGCGAAGGCGATGCCCCGGTTCGGGAAGCGGTCGCCGGGCGGCAGCTGGTGTGCTGAGAACTCCCTGGGGAGCAGGCGGACTTCAGGCGCCCCGGGCTGCTGCCAGTGGCGGGCGACCTCTGCCGCGAGGGCCTGGGTCGCCTCGGCCAGGTCCGTGTCCGAGGACAGGCCGTCGATGCGCGGCACCGCCGCCATGAAGTGCTGCTTCTGCGGGGTCTGACCTCGGCCCGGAACGCCTATCGGCACGCTGGCCGCGACCTTGCGGTCGAACTCGGAGTCCATGGTATCGCCGAGCCGCAGCTCCAGGCGGTTCATCAGGTGGTCCTTGAGATTGGAGCGGACCTCCATCGAACGCGAGGCGGTGAGGATCAGGTGCATGCCGTAGCCGAGGCCACGCGCCGCGATGTCCAGTACCGCCGGCTCCAGACCGTCGTAGTCGGTGCGGAAATTGCCCCAGCCGTCGATGACGAGGAAGACGTCGCCCCAAGGCTGGTCGGTCATGGAGATGTTGCCGCGGGCACGGCGGGCGCGGAACTCCGCGATGGAGGAGACGCCGGCAGTGCGGAAGTACTCCTCGCGGCGGGTCATGATGCCGTAGACCTCGGCGACCGTACGCCGGACCTTCTCCGGGTCGAGCCGCGAGGCGATCCCGCCCACATGCGGCAGGCCCGCCACGGATGCCAGACCGCCACCACCGAAGTCGAGCCCGTAGAACTGCACTTCCTGGGGGGTGTGGGTGAGCGCGAACGAGGCGACGATCGAGCGCAGCAGAGTCGACTTGCCGGACTGCGGACCACCGAGGATCTGCATGTGGCCGGCCGCGCCGCTGAAGTCGGTCCACAGGGGGTCGCGGCGCTGCTCGTACGGCTTGTCGACGATCCCGACGGGGATGACGAGCCGGCTGGCACCCTCGTAGCCGGGCTGGGTGAGCCCCCGGCCGGGTACGGCGGCCAAGCCGGGCAGCAGGGAATCCAGCGACGGCGGGCTGTCCAGGGGCGGAAGCCACACCTGGTGGGCCGCCGGTCCCTGCGCTTCCAGCCGACGAACAACGACGTCGAGCACAGTGTCCGCCAGCGCGTCGTCGGTCTGGCCCGGCTCTTCCTCCTGCCGCTGCTGGGGCACCGTGACGTAATGGACGGGAACCTCTGACGCCGTGAACAGCGCGGGCCTGCGGTCCACGGGGAGCGGGCCGCCGTACGACGCCGCCTGCCGGACACCGGAGCGGTACACGCCGGAGACGTATGCGGCCTTGAAGCGGACCATTTCGTCCGTGCCGTGCTTCAGGAAGCCGGAACCGGGCACGTTCGGCAGCTCGTAGGCGTCCGGGACGCCGATCGCGGCGCGCGACTCGGCCGCCGAGAAGGTGCGCAGACCGACTCGGTACGAAAGGTAGGTCTCCAGGCCGCGCAGGCGACCCTCCTCCAGACGCTGCGAGGCGAGCAGCAGATGCACACCCAGCGACCGGCCGATGCGGCCGATCTGCACGAACATCTCGATGAAGTCCGGCTTTGCGGTGAGCAGTTCGCTGAACTCGTCGATGACGAGGACGAGCGAGGGAATCGGCTGGAGTGCGGCACCGGCCGTGCGGGCCTTCTCGTACGCGTGGATGTTGGCGTAGTTGCCCGCGTCGCGCAGCATCTCCTGGCGGCGGTTCAGTTCACCGCGGATCGAGTCGCCCATGCGGTCGACGAGCGTCAGGTCGTCGGCGAGGTTGGTGATGACCGCGGCCACGTGCGGCAGCTGGGCCATGCCGGCGAAGGTGGCGCCGCCCTTGAAGTCGGCGAGGACGAAGTTCAGCGTCTCGGAGGAGTGGGTGACCGCGAGGCCGAGTACCAGGGTACGCAGCAGCTCCGACTTACCGGAACCGGTCGCGCCCACGCACAGGCCGTGCGGGCCCATGCCCTCCTGTGCGGCCTCCTTCAGGTCCAGCATGACGGGCCGGCCGTCCTCACCGACACCGATCGGCACGCGCAAGCGCTCGGACTGCGCGCGCGGCCGCCACGTGCGCCGCGGGTCGACGGTGGCCGCGTCGCCCAGGTTCAGCAGGTCCGTGAAATCCAGGTTGGCGAGCAGCGGTTGGTCGTCGTCCCCACCCGAGGCCATCCGCAGCGGTGCCAGCTGCCGGGCCAGGGCCTCCGCCGCCTCGTAGGACAGGACGTCGGGCGTGCCCTCATAGACCATGCCGTTAGCCGACTCCAGGCGCAGCTCGCGCGGGTGCACGACGACGGAGAGGTCGCCACGCCCAGCGGTGAGTTCGCCCGGCACCACCTCCAGGACCGTCACGCCCTGGAGTCCTTCCGGGCTGGCGAGCAGCGAGGTGGGCGGCAGGCTGACGCCGTCGAGGATGACCACCAGGTGTGGCTGCTCGGGCACTGGCGGCGCGCTCGGGTGGAAGCGCGGGCGCCCCTGGAGCCGGGAGCCCAGGAGGTCCTCCAGCTCGACCGGGTTGGTGGTGATCAGGCGCCGGCTGCCCGCGCCGTCCGCCTCGTCCCTGACCTGTACGTGCGGCAGCCACTTTGCCCACTCCCACTCGGGCGCCGACTCCCGGCCGGTGGCGATGGCGATGACAAGGTCCTCGGGGGAGTGCAGTGATGCCATGGCGGCGGCCACCGCGCGGGCCGTACCGTGCACGGTGACCGGCTCACCACTGACCGAAACGTGATAGAAGGCCCGCAGCGAGACCGCCATCGGCAGATCCTCGAGCATGCTGTGTGTGGCCACGAAGCGTTCCAGAGCGCCCGCCGTAAGCGGCTCCAACTGGTCCACCGGCGCCGCTTGCGGTGGGACCAGCGGAGTTGCCAGGCCCTGCGGGCCCAGGCCTACGCGCGCCTGCCCGAAGTCCTCGTCGCCGGCCCGGCGCTCCCACACCCGGCTGCCCTCGGCGACCAGCGCCCACAGTTGCTCAGGTGAAGGGTGCAGGTAGTACTGGGCGTCGCGTTGCGCCTTGGCAGTGGTTTGCGCCTCCCGCCGGGTCTGCGACAGATATCGCAGGTAGTCGCGGCGGATGTCGGCGATCTGCCCCTGGCTGCCCCGCCGGTAGCGAATCAGCATCGCGATTCCCATGGCAATGGTGGAGGCAACCATCACCATGCCCATGATCTTCATGAAGGGCTGGGCCTGGGGATTGAAGAAGAACACCACGGACCCGCCCATGCCGAGCATGGGCAGCAGCTGCATCAGGGCGCCTTCCTGCTGTCCGCGGGGCAGCTCCGGCGGCGGCTGCAAGACGACCTCGTTCGTGGGCACTTCCCGCGGCAGTGCCCTCGCTGGGCGCTTGACGACGATGTGGCTCACTTCGCACCAATTCCCTTGCCCAACCGACCGTTCCGTCCGCCGCCCCGTGTCCGGCGAACGTCGGTCGCGAAGCGCGATCCTACTGAGAACCGCTGACTACGGTGGGCGGTAGGGTGCCCGTGAGACGTGTGAGCAGTTGCGAATCTGGCCCAGAAAGCCAGACGGTCCGCACTGTTCGTTGTGAGCGGTCCCCGCGCATCTCCCGGCCGCAGCGGCGCATGCGGCCGACGGCGCGGGCGGCACGGCACAAGTTAGACAGGATCGTTTCAGGCGATCGAGCGCTCGACGCGTGGTCGCCGTACCATCGACGAGGGGGAACAACAGGTGAGCATGACGGCCTCCGCGCCGACTGGCGGAACGGGCACCGGAACTCCCACCGGACCGGGCACCGGGCTCGGATTCTGCCGGGTCACCATCGTGGCGCCCGACAGCCGCATCGACGTGGCGCTGCCCGACGATGTGTCAGTCGCCGACCTCTACCCGGAGATCCTGCGGCTCTCCCGCCAAAGCCCCGCCGAGGGCGCACCGGTCGGCTATCACCTCGTACGTCGGGACGGCACGGTCCTCGACGGGTCCCGGTCGTTCGCCGCACAGCGCATCCTGGACGGCGAGTTGCTGACGCTGCGTCCGTTCGCCGAGTCGCTGCCACCAGCGGTCCACGACGACGTCTCCGAGGCGGTCGCCTCCGCCGTCACCCAGGACCGCACCCTGTGGAACGGCACCTTGACCCGTGCCGCCGGTCTGATCACCGGAGGCATACTTCCCGCACTGCTCGCGTTCGTGGTCTGGAGCTCGCAGATCCGACACGACATGCACAGTCTCCAGGGCATCCTCGCAGCCGTCACCGGTGTCCTCCTGGTCGCCATCGCGTGCGTCCGTGCGCGGGTCTACCACGACCGCGGCTCGGCCGTCGCGCTCGGCCTGGGGGCCATGCCGAACATCGCCGTGGCCGGCTCCGGACTGCTCCCACTCTCGGGAGGGCAGGGCATCGGGCGGCTGCAGTTTCTGCTCGCGTGCACCGCGGTCCTCGTCGCCTCCGTGGTTCTCACGCTGGTGTCGCCCAGCGGAGACGGCCCCTTCGTGGCGTTCGTGTTCGCCTCCACGATCGGGCTGCTGAGCACCTTCGTCGCGGTGCTCACACACCTGAAGCCGATCGAGACGGCAGCCGTCTGCGCCCCGCTCGCGGTTTGCGCTCTCGCCTTCTTGCCAGGGCTGTCCATGCGATTCGCCCGGCTGCCCATCGGCTTCGAACCGCACAACCCCGGCCTCGGTTACACCCCTGAGGAATCCGCCCCCCAGCAGGATCCCGTCGACATCCGGCGCATCGCTGCCCAGGTACGCCGTGGCCACGAACTCCTCGCCGGCCTCGTCGGTGGCTGTGCGCTCGTCACGGTCGGCGCGTCGATCGTCCTCGGTTTCTCCAGCAACGTATGGGCACAGCTCCTCACCCTTGCCACGGGCATCGCCATGCTGATGCGCGCCCACCTGTTCCGCTACACCGCACAGGTTGGCGCCACACTCGCCGCCGGGCTCACCGCCCTCGTCTTCCTCAGCCTCGGGCTCGCCCTGAACCCGCCCACTGAGCTTCTGCGCGACGCCTTCCAGGGCGACGCCGCCGGTCTCGACATTCGCAGCGTCTGGCTCGCGGCGGCGATCGCCGGAGCCACCGCCCTCGTCACCGCGATCGGCCTGATCACTCCGCGGCGCGGCGTCACCCCCTTCTGGGGCCGCTTCATGGAGATCGCCGAGGGCTTCGCCCTGCTGACCCTGGTGCCGTTGGCGCTCGCCGTGTTCGACGTGTACGCGGCCGCCCGCGCGATGACGAGCTGATTGCCGTGCAGCAAGCAGGTGATGAGCTGGCCGCACGGCACGGAAAGGAACTTCGAGCGTGAGCTTCGGCCCGCCCCCCTCCATATACACGCAGTCCGCGATGTCCGCGGAGGCCGCCCGCGCGAGGCGTCGCCGCAAGATGTTGGTGTGGCCGCTCGCCGTCGTGCTCGTCGCGGCGCTCGGCGCCGGCGGCTGGCTCCTCTGGGGCGGCGACGACGCCAGGACCAGGACGGAGACCACCGCGGGGCGGAGCCGCCTCGACGTCCGCGAGACTGTCGAGAAGCAACCCGCGAGCAGCGTAGGGAAGATGGCGTTCCGGTTCTCCGCGGACGACCTGAGTCCCGGCGAGCACTACGAGATGCCCGGCATGTGGGCCACGGACAAGATCCTCGCCAAGGGCGTCAACAAGACCCTCGTGGGCTTGGCCCTGGGCACCGACGCCGCACCCGGTGACGAGAAGTGGAAGCTTCCCCTCGACGGCCCGATCTGCGGCTACACCCGCCATGTCACCAACGAGAATCGCACGGCCGTCCTGTACCGCGCGGACGACGACGAAGAAGAGGAGGCCTACTGCAACCAGGTCGCCTTCTTCGATCTCGACGACGGCCGCAAGATCTGGTCCCGCGAGTTCCCCGCCACGCAGAGCAGCGCCCCATCCCGCGCCCCGACGAACAGTGCCCTGCAGGACACCCCCAGCGTGACCCTGACCCACGACACGGTCGCCGTCAGCTGGGGCGGGGGCACCGCGGCGTACGGCATGGATCTCGGGAAGGTTCGCTGGCGTACGAAAGCCGTCGGTGCCTGCCAGGACAGTGGTGCTGCCGGAGGACGTGCGCTGCTCGTGCGCGAGCTCTGCTGGAACAGCGACAAGAGTCTGCCCGTCGACTCTCCGGAACACATCTCGTACAAGGTGCGCAAGGTCGATCCGGCCACGGGCCGCACGCTGTGGTCGTACTCGGCCGCGAAGGGCGTCCGCGACCTCAGCATCCCGTCCGCCGATCCGGCCGTCCTCGCCGTCGCAGCGGGCGACAGCGGTGTCACCGATCTACTTTCCCTCGGCGACGACGGCAAGAACCGCGCAACGATCCGTCTCCAGAACGGTACCTACGTGGGGGAGTGCTCGTCCGAGGACTATCTCGTCATCGACTATTGCCCGACGGTCGCCGTCGGCAGCAAGCAGGTGTTTCTCCGCAGCAAGGACGACATCGGTGCGCACACGTCCAACTGGGTCATCGGCTTCGACCTGGCGACCGGCAACACCACGACGAAGTTCGACTCCGGACCCAACGCCCTGCTGGTCCCGGTGCGGACGAGCGGCGACCGACTCCTCGCCCTGCGCGAGAGCCAGGACAACGTCACACCCAACGCACTGGTCAGCCTCGACCCGGCGACGGGCAAGGAGACGCCTTACTTCTACTTCGGCCTGCCGGCCGAGGCCTCGACCTTCACCTCGATCGACTTCAACGATGTCCTCGTGCAGCACGGCCGCCTCTTCATCGGCCCCAAATCGGTCTCTGGACCCGCGGCGGACCAGCCGCAGTGGATCTACCTGGTCCTCGGCATCGAAAGCACTGCCCGCAAGACCCCCTGACCGCCGCCCGCGGCGGCCGGCACGCCACCGGCCGCCGCACCGGGACGGGTCTGCCGCACCGGCCCGGGTCTGCCGCACCGAACTTCCCGCACCGGAACGGGTCTGCCGCACCGGAACGGGTCTGCCGCACCGGAACGGGCCTGCCGCACCGAACTTCCCGCACCGGAACGGGCCCTCCCGCACTGACACGGGACTCCCGCACTGACGCGGGACTCCCGCACTGACACGGGACTCCCGCACCGAAACCGAACTACTGCTCCGCAGCCCCCGCGCTCCCCGGCGCGGGCTCCAGATCGAACTCGCCGTCCCGTGCCCCCAGCACGAAGGCCCGCCACTCCGCCTCCGTGTACCGCAGCACGGCCTCCGGGTCGAGCGAGGAGCGCATGGCCACGGCCCCGGCGGGCAGGTAGGCGATCTCCACCCGCTCCTCCTGCTCCTCGGTACCCGGCGCGCTGTGCCACTCGACGTCCGAGATGTCGAGGGCGTACAGCTCGTCCCGCTCCCGTTCCTTGCGCGCCTTGATCTCCGCTTCCGTCTCCGCCATTGAGCAGCGACCCCTTCCCGACGTGCACGTGCTGACGACGATCCGACCGTTCACCCTAGTGGCCGCCCTGCCGTCGTCGGGGCGCTTCGGCTGCCGTGGGCGGAGCGGTCCTCACCAGCTGGTACCCTGGCTGACGGCCGTTTGTGTACGCACCCCCGGAGCCTTGGGCCCTGGAGGCCGCGCCCAGCGGATCCCCGCCTTCCGAGTCATGGAAGCTCCCCCGAGATGCAGACCGGGGGCACTCGGTGGCCCTTCACAGACTATGAGGAGTACGCGTGTCGCTCGACGCCGCTACGAAGAAGCAGATCATCTCCGAGTTCGGTACCAAGGAGGGTGACACCGGCTCCCCCGAGGTCCAGGTCGCTCTGCTGTCGCGTCGGATCTCCGACCTGACGGAGCACCTGAAGACCCACAAGCACGACCACCACTCCCGCCGTGGTCTGCTGATCCTGGTCGGTCAGCGCCGCCGGCTGCTGCAGTACCTCGCCAAGGAGGACATCCAGCGCTTCCGTGCGCTGGTCGACCGCCTCGGCATCCGCCGCGGTGCGGCGGGCGCCAAGTAAGACGCCGTGAAGGGAGCGGTTCCCACTACGAGGGGGCCGCTCCCTTTGCTGTACGTGCGGAGTGTCACCACCCCTTTGTAGTGTGGTAGCACAACGCCGTGCGCACGACGTGACGCAGTACGCACCACGCAACGCCGTACGCGCGACGTGACGCAGCACGTACGACACATCGCAGTACGCACGACACCGCGTGAACCGCCCTCCCATCGGGGTAGGCGGGATCACAAGACGAACGAGGAGGAGCGCACCGCGCCGCCGCCGGTCCTCGGTAGTGGCCCCCGGGGGAAGTGACCCGGGTGCTTCGATCGAAGACCGGCCCGCACCAGACGGAGCGCTTCTCCGCCACCGTCCCCCCGCCAACACGGGCGAGGAGGGACGAAGACGAGGAGAAAACGCTAGTGGAGAACGAGACCCACTACGCCGAGGCCGTTATCGACAACGGCGCATTCGGCACCCGCACCATCCGCTTCGAGACGGGCCGCCTGGCCAAGCAGGCCGCCGGTTCCGCCGTGGCGTATCTGGACGACGACACCATGGTGCTGTCGGCCACCACCGCCTCCAAGCAGCCCAAGGACCAACTCGACTTCTTCCCGCTGACGGTGGACGTCGAGGAGCGGATGTACGCCGCCGGCAAGATCCCCGGCAGCTTCTTCCGTCGTGAGGGCCGGCCCTCCGAGGACGCGATCCTCACCTGCCGCCTCATCGACCGCCCGCTGCGCCCGTCCTTCAAGAAGGGCCTGCGCAACGAGATCCAGGTCGTCGCCACGATCATGGCGCTCAACCCCGACCACCTGTACGACGTCGTGGCGATCAACGCCGCCTCCGCGTCCACGCAGCTGGCCGGCCTGCCCTTCTCCGGCCCGATCGGCGGCGTCCGCGTCGCGCTGATCCGCGGCCAGTGGGTGGCCTTCCCGACGCACACCGAGCTCGAGGACGCCGTCTTCGACATGGTCGTCGCGGGCCGCGTCCTGGAGGACGGCGACGTCGCGATCATGATGGTCGAGGCCGAGGCCACCGAGAAGACCATCAAGCTGGTCGAGGGCGGCTCCGAGGCGCCGACCGAGGAGGTCGTCGCCGCCGGTCTGGACGCCGCGAAGCCCTTCATCAAGGTCCTGTGCAAGGCCCAGTCGGACCTCGCCGCCAAGGCCGCCAAGCCGACCGGCGAGTTCCCGATCTTCCTCGACTACCAGGACGACGTCCTGGAGGCGCTCACCGCCGCGGTCAAGCCCGAGCTCGCCCAGGCGCTCACCATCGCCGGCAAGCAGGAGCGCGAGTCCGAGCTGGACCGCGTGAAGACCCTCGCCGCCGAGAAGCTCCTGCCGGAGTTCGAGGGCCGCGAGAAGGAGATCTCCGCCGCGTACCGCTCGCTCACCAAGCAGCTGGTCCGCGAGCGCGTGATCAAGGAGAAGAAGCGCATCGACGGCCGTGGCGTGACGGACATCCGTACGCTCGCCGCCGAGGTCGAGGCCATCCCGCGCGTGCACGGTTCCGCGGTGTTCGAGCGTGGCGAGACCCAGATCCTGGGCGTCACCACCCTCAACATGCTCCGCATGGAGCAGCAGCTGGACACCCTCTCCCCGGTGACCCGCAAGCGCTACATGCACAACTACAACTTCCCGCCGTACTCCACCGGCGAGACCGGTCGCGTCGGCTCCCCCAAGCGCCGCGAGATCGGCCACGGCGCCCTCGCCGAGCGCGCCCTCGTGCCGGTCCTGCCGACCCGCGAGGAGTTCCCCTACGCGATCCGCCAGGTCTCCGAGGCGCTGAGCTCCAACGGCTCGACGTCCATGGGCTCGGTCTGCGCCTCCACCATGTCGCTGCTGAACGCCGGTGTGCCGCTGAAGGCCCCCGTCGCCGGTATCGCCATGGGCCTGATCTCCCAGGAGATCGAGGGAGAGACGCACTACGTCACCCTCACCGACATCCTCGGTGCGGAGGACGCCTTCGGTGACATGGACTTCAAGGTCGCCGGCACCAAGGAGTTCGTGACCGCCCTCCAGCTCGACACCAAGCTGGACGGCATCCCGGCCTCCGTGCTCGCCGCCGCCCTGAAGCAGGCCCGGGACGCGCGTCTCCACATCCTCGACGTGATGATGGAGGCCATCGACCGGCCCGACGAGATGTCCCCGAACGCGCCGCGGATCATCACCGTGAAGATCCCGGTCGACAAGATCGGTGAGGTCATCGGCCCCAAGGGCAAGATGATCAACCAGATCCAGGAGGACACGGGCGCCGAGATCACCATCGAGGACGACGGCACGATCTACATCGGTGCCGCCGACGGCCCGGCCGCCGAGGCCGCCCGCGCCACGATCAACGGCATCGCCAACCCGACGATGCCCGAGGTCGGCGAGCGCTACCTGGGCACGGTCGTGAAGACGACCACCTTCGGCGCGTTCGTCTCCCTGCTGCCCGGCAAGGACGGTCTGCTGCACATCTCGCAGATCCGCAAGCTGGCCGGCGGCAAGCGCGTGGAGAACGTCGAGGACGTGCTCGGTGTGGGCCACAAGGTCCAGGTCGAGATCGCCGAGATCGACTCCCGCGGCAAGCTCTCCCTGATCCCCGTGATCGAGGGCGAGGAAGCCTCCGAGGACAAGAAGGACGACGCCGACCAGTGACGTCCCGTGGCTCCAAGGTGACGGCCCGCTCCTCTTCGGAGGCGCGGGCCGTCGCCCGTACCCAAACCCTCATCAAGGGCGAGGCCGGCATCGGCACGGTCCGCAAGACCACCCTCCCCGGTGGCCTGCGCATCGTCACCGAGACCCTGCCCTCCGTGCGCTCCGCCACCTTCGGCATCTGGGCGCACGTCGGCTCCCGTGACGAGACGCCGTCCCTCAACGGCGCCACGCACTACCTGGAGCACCTGCTCTTCAAGGGCACGCAGCGCAGAAGCGCCCTGGACATCTCCTCCGCCCTCGACGCGGTCGGTGGCGAGATGAACGCGTTCACGGCGAAGGAGTACACGTGCTACTACGCACGCGTGCTCGACGCCGACCTGCCGCTCGCCATCGACGTGGTCTGCGACATGCTGACCGGCTCGCTCATCCTCGAAGAGGACGTGAACGTCGAGCGCGGCGCGATCCTCGAAGAGATCGCGATGACCGAGGACGACCCGGGCGACTGCGTGCACGACCTGTTCGCGCACACGATGTTCGGGGACAACGCGCTCGGCCGCCCGGTCCTCGGCACGGTCGACACCGTCAACGCCCTGACCGCCGACCGCATCCGCCGCTTCTACAAGAAGCACTACGACCCGACCCACCTCGTGGTCGCCTGCGCCGGCAACGTCGATCACAACAAGGTCGTACGGCTGGTGCGCGCGGCCTTCGAGAAGGCCGGCGCCCTCAAGGACGCCGCCGCGCAGCCCATCGCCCCGCGCGACGGCCGCCGCGCCATCCGCGCCACCGGCCGTGTCGAGCTGATCGGCCGCAAGACCGAGCAGGCCCATGTCGTGCTCGGCATGCCGGGTCTGGCCCGCACGGACGACCGCCGCTGGTCCCTCGGCGTGCTGAACACCGCCCTCGGCGGCGGCATGTCGTCACGCCTCTTCCAGGAGGTTCGGGAGAAGCGCGGCCTTGCCTACAGCGTCTACTCGTACACCTCGGGCTTCGCCGACTGCGGTCTGTTCGGCGTGTACGCCGGCTGCCGTCCGTCCCAGGTGCACGACGTGCTGAAGATCTGCCGCGACGAACTCGACCACGTCGCCGAGCACGGCCTGTCCGACGAGGAGATCGCCCGCGCCGTCGGCCAGCTCCGCGGCTCCACGGTCCTCGGCCTGGAGGACACCGGCGCGTTGATGAACCGAATCGGCAAGAGCGAGCTGTGCTGGGGCGAGCAGATGTCCGTCGACGACATGCTGGCCCGGATAGCGGCGGTGACCCCCGACGAGGTCCGCGCGGTCGCGCGCGACGTCCTCGGACAGCGGCCCTCGCTGTCGGTCATCGGCCCGCTGAAGGACAAGCAGGCGTCGCGTCTGCACGATGCCGTCGCCTGACACCCGAACCCGTCATCGGTAAGGAAGCAAGAACATGAGCAAGCTGCGCGTGGCGGTACTCGGCGCCAAGGGCCGTATCGGCTCCGAGGCGGTTCGGGCGGTCGAGGCCGCCGAGGACATGGAGCTGGTCGCGGCCCTCTCCCGGGGCGACAAGCTGGAGACCCTGGCCGAGACCGGCGCCCAGGTCGCCGTCGAACTCACCACCCCCGCCTCGGTGATGGGCAACCTCGACTTCTGCGTACGGCACGGCATCCACGCCGTCGTCGGTACGACGGGCTGGACCGACGAGCGTCTCGCGCAGCTGCGCGGCTGGCTGGACCAGTCCCCGGAGACGGGCGTGCTGATCGCGCCCAACTTCTCCATCGGGGCCGTCCTCACCATGAAGTTCGCGCAGATCGCCGCGCCCTACTTCGAGTCCGTCGAGGTCGTCGAGCTGCACCACCCGGGCAAGGTCGACGCCCCCAGCGGCACCGCGACCCGTACCGCCCAGCTCATCGCCGAGGCGCGCGCCAAGGCGGGCTCGGCGCCCGCGCCGGACGCCACGGTCACGGCCCTGGAGGGGGCCCGCGGCGCCGACGTGGACGGCGTGCCCGTGCACGCGGTGCGCCTGCGCGGTCTGCTCGCGCACCAGGAGGTCCTGCTCGGCGGCGAGGGCGAGACCCTCACCGTCCGGCACGACTCGCTGCACCACAGCAGCTTCATGCCGGGCATCCTGCTGGGCGCCCGCCGTGTGGTGAGCACGCCGGGGCTCACGTTCGGCCTGGAAAACTTCCTGGACCTGGGCTGAGCCGGACCCCCATGCGCGCGAAACTCTCCTACTTCGTCACGGCCGCCGTCCTGGTCTTCTACTTCGTCCTGGTCGGCAGCCGCGGCGTGCTGCTCGTCAAGACCGGCACGGTCCTCGCCGTCACCTTCGGCGTGGCGGTGCTGGTCCTGCCGGTGATCGGTCTGTGGTTCCTGTGGAAGAACACCCAGTTCGTCCGCAGGGCCAACCGGCTCGCCGCCGAACTCGACGCCGAGGGCGGCCTGCCCGTCGACGAGCTCAAGCGGCTGCCCAGCGGTCGCGTCGACCGTGACTCGGCCGACGAGGTCTTCGCCCGGCGCAAAGCCGAGACGGAGGCGGCGCCGGAGGACTGGCGCACCTGGTTCCGTCTGGCCGTCGCCTATCAGGACGCCCGCGACACCCCGCGCGCCCGCAAGGCCATGCAGCGGGCGATCGCTCTCCACGAGGGCAGGCCCGCCGAGGCCTGACGCCTCACCGGTCCCGGGTGAGGGGGCTCAGCCCTGCCGGTACTCCGCCGCCCACGCCTCCACCGCGTCCGCCGCCCGGTCGAACGCCCCGGACCGGGCCAGGAAGTCGGCGTTGTGCGTGGTCAGCAGATACGGCATGTCGTCCGCGGAGCGGTCCTTGCGTACGAGGATCAGCGCCTGCCCCTGCACCGTGCGCGGCAGCCCCAGCCAGCGCACCGGCTGCTGCAGCGTCCGCACGGCGGCCACCCGGTCCCACGGCACCGTCCGGGTGTGCAGGAAGCGCACCTGACGCAGCCCGTGCGCGCTCACCCACACGCCCATGCGCAGCAGCCGCAGGGCGATGGCGATGACCGCCAGCGCGATACCGAAGACCACGGCGGAGGCGGACGGCGTACCGGTCAGGGCGATGATCACCGCCGCGAACAGCACGTACGAGGCGAGCAGCAGCCACACCGCGGCCGCGCCCACCCGCCAGGGGCCGGGGCGGTAGGGCCGCCGCCAGCGGTCGCGGTCGTCGAACGGCAGCGCGACATCGTCGGCTGTGTCGTAGGCGCTGTCGGCCGTCAGGAAGGACAGGGGCACGGCTGGGTCCTCGCTCATCCATGCATGGGCTGTGCCCGGTGAGGCTATCGACCCGTGTTCCCACCCACCACCCTCGGGGGTCCGTCCGAGTACGGGGCCCGCTCAGCGGCGGTCGGACGCCTGGGACTGCTGCGTCGGCGTCGACAGGTGATCCTGCTCCAGCGCCGGCGTCCCGATCACCAAGGAGCCCGCGAGCCCGGCCACGATGGTGAGTCCCATCAGCCAGTGCCCGGCTATCTGCCCGGCGGACGCACGCCGGCGGGGCGGGGGAGTGACATTGCTGCGGAACCGCTCTGCTTCGGCGATGAAGGCGAAGGGTACGGGCTCACGCCGACGGAACATCGGGGGCCTGCTCCTCTCTGAGGACGCTGGGGTGCGAATGAACGACTGTCACCAGTACAGACGCGCGAGTACCCGCCGAAGTGCCGTCTTACCGGGAAAAACCTCGCTCAACGCACTGAGTAAAGTGGGCGCCACTCAAGCCGTGATGGGAAGGATCCTCTTGACCTCCGCCGATGCCCCCCACCCCGACATCGCTCTGCGCGGTGATGTCACGGTCGAACTGGTGAAGTCCAGCGCCTCCGACTCGGACGTCCTGTTCGCCGCTCGCGTCTCGACTCTCGGCGAGCAGTCCCTCGCCGAGCTGCAGAAGGACCCGGAGCGTTCGAAGGGCCTGATCAACTACTTGATGAGGGACAGGCACGGCAGCCCGTTCGAGCACAACTCGATGACCTTCCTGATCAGTGCGCCGATCTTCGTCTTCCGGGAGTTCATGCGGCACCGCGTCGGTTGGTCGTACAACGAGGAGTCCGGCCGGTACCGGGAGCTTCAGCCCGTCTTCTACGTGCCCGACACCTCCCGCAAGCTGGTCCAGGAGGGGCGCCCGGGCAAGTACACCTTCGTGGAAGGAACGCCGGCGCAGTACGAGACGGTCCACCGTGTGCTCGACGAGTCGTACCAGCAGGCCTACGCCGCCTACCAGAAGCTCCTCGCGGAGGGCGTCGCCCGTGAGGTCGCCCGCGCGGTGCTCCCGGTCGGCCTGTTCTCCTCGATGTACGCCACCTGCAACGCCCGCTCGCTGATGCACTTCCTCGGTCTGCGCACCCAGCACGAGCTCGCCCAGGTCCCGTCCTTCCCGCAGCGCGAGATCGAGATGGTCGGCGAGAAGATGGAGGCGGAGTGGGCCGAGCTCATGCCGCTCACGTACGCCGCCTTCAACGCCAACGGCCGGGTGGCGCCGTAACGCATGCCTGTTTCCCCGGCAGGCACAGATGTACGGGCCAGCCGGGCGAAGTGTCCGTATTGCGGCATTTAGAGAAGTTCATCTAGCCTGATCAAACGGACCCGGCACTGCTTGAACCCCCGAGCAGGCAGTGCCGGGCTCCTTATTTGTCCGGACTTGTCGCGCACCCCGAGGGCAGACCGCGCCTTGAGCAACGAGTAGCGTGTAACCCATGGCTCCGACCTCCACTCCGCAGACCCCCTTCGGGCGGGTCCTTACCGCCATGGTCACGCCCTTCACGGCGGACGGCGCACTTGACCTCGACGGCGCGCAGCGGCTCGCCACGCACCTGGTGGACGCAGGCAACGACGGCCTGATCATCAACGGCACCACCGGCGAGTCCCCCACCACCAGCGACGTGGAGAAAACGGACCTCGTACGAGCCGTCCTGGAGGCCGTGGGCGACCGCGCCCATGTCGTCGCCGGCGTCGGCACGAACGACACCCACCACAGCATCGAGCTGGCCCGCGCGGCGGAGCGCACCGGCGCACACGGCCTGCTGGTCGTGACCCCGTACTACAACAAGCCCCCGCAAGAGGGCCTGTACCGCCACTTCACGGCCGTCGCCGACGCCGCCGAGCTGCCGGTCATGCTCTACGACATCCCCGGCCGCAGCGGCGTCCCCATCAACACGGAGACGCTGGTCCGGCTCGCCGAGCACCCGCGGATCGTCGCCAACAAGGACGCCAAGGGCGACCTCGGCCGCGCGAGCTGGGCCATCGCACGCTCCGGCCTCGCCTGGTACTCCGGCGACGACATGCTCAACCTGCCGCTGCTCTCCGTGGGCGCCGTCGGCTTCGTCTCCGTCGTCGGGCACGTGGTCACCCCCGAGCTGCGCCAGCTGGTCGAGGCGTACACCAGCGGCGACGTCCAGAAGGCGACCGAGATCCACCAGAAGCTGCTCCCGGTCTACACGGGCATGTTCCGCACCCAGGGCGTCATGACCACCAAGGCCGCACTCACCCTTCAGGGACTGCCCGGCGGCCCGCTGCGGCCGCCCATGGTCGAGCTCACGCCTCAGGAGATCGAGCAACTCAAGATCGATCTTGCTGCCGGCGGGGTACAGCTCTGACAACAGACTTCGCCCCGAACGGGCGCGTATGGACTTCACAACTGAATAAGCGGGCACCGGTGCCCGCGTCCCACAACGACAACTGCTTCTGCACGAACGTCACGCGCGCCACGTGCCCCACCGGTACGTGGCGCGCGTGGTGAGGAGAGTCTTTTGAGTCATCCGCATCCTGAACTCGGCTCGCCGCCGCCGCTCCCCGAGGGCGGCCTGCGGGTCACCCCACTCGGCGGCCTCGGTGAAATCGGCCGCAACATGACGGTCTTCGAGTACGGCGGCCGCCTGCTGATCGTCGACTGCGGGGTGCTCTTCCCGGAGGAGGAGCAGCCCGGAATCGACCTGATCCTGCCGGACTTCTCGTCCGTCCGGGACCGCCTCGACGACATCGAGGGCATCGTCCTCACGCACGGCCACGAGGACCACATCGGCGGCGTCCCCTTCTTGCTGCGCGAGAAGCCGGACATCCCGCTGATCGGCTCCAAGCTGACCCTCGCCCTGATCGAGGCGAAGCTCCAGGAACACCGCATCCGCCCGTACACGCTCGAGGTCGCCGAGGGCCACCGCGAGCGCGTCGGCCCCTTCGACTGCGAGTTCGTCGCGGTCAACCACTCCATCCCGGACGCGCTCGCGGTCGCCATCCGTACACCCGCCGGCATGGTCGTCCACACCGGCGACTTCAAGA
The DNA here is from genome assembly GCF_042731435.1 of Streptomyces sp. NPDC059861. Lineage (NCBI taxonomy): Bacteria > Bacillati > Actinomycetota > Actinomycetes > Kitasatosporales > Streptomycetaceae > Streptomyces > Streptomyces sp. NPDC059861. Next base: position 54,212 of record NZ_JBHWJQ010000048.1, read on the forward strand.
TGGACCAGCTCCCGCTGGACGGCCGCCTCACGGACCTGCACGCGTTCGCACGCCTGAGCGAGGAAGGCATCGACCTTCTTCTCTCGGACTCGACGAACGCCGAGGTCCCGGGCTTCGTGCCGCCCGAGCGCGACATCTCCAACGTCCTGCGCCAGGTCTTCGGGTCCGCCCGCAAGCGGATCATCGTGGCGAGCTTCGCCAGCCATGTCCACCGCATCCAGCAGATCCTGGACGCCGCCCACGAGTACGGCCGCCGGGTCGCCTTCGTCGGTCGCTCCATGGTCCGCAACATGGGCATCGCCAGGGACCTGGGCTATCTGAAGGTTCCGCCGGGTCTCGTCGTCGACGTCAAGACGCTCGACGACCTCCCGGACAGCCAGGTGGTCCTCGTCTGCACGGGATCGCAGGGTGAACCGATGGCCGCGCTCTCGCGCATGGCCAACCGGGACCACCAGATCCGGATCGTCGACGGCGACACGGTCATCCTGGCGTCCTCCCTGATCCCCGGCAACGAGAACGCGGTCTACCGCGTCATCAACGGCCTCACCCGCTGGGGCGCCAACGTCGTCCACAAGGGCAACGCCAAGGTGCACGTCTCCGGCCACGCCTCGGCGGGCGAGCTCCTGTACTTCTACAACATCTGCCGGCCGCGCAACCTGATGCCCGTCCACGGCGAATGGCGCCACCTGCGCGCCAACGCCGAGCTGGGCGCCCTCACCGGCGTCCCGCACGACCGCATCGTGATCGCCGAGGACGGCGTCGCCGTCGACCTGGTCGAGGGCAAGGCGAAGATCTCCGGCAAGGTCCAGGCCGGCTATGTCTACGTCGACGGCCTCTCGGTCGGTGACGTGGGCGAGCCGGCGCTGAAGGACCGCAAGATCCTCGGCGAGGAGGGCATCATCTCGGTCTTCGTCGTCGTGGACTCGTCCACCGGCAAGATCACAGGTGGCCCGCACGTCCAGGCCCGAGGCTCCGGCATCGAGGACTCGGCCTTCGTCGACGTCCTCCCGAAGATCACCGAAGTCCTGGAGCGCTCGGCGCAGGACGGCGTCGTGGAACCCCACCAGCTGCAGCAACTGATCCGCCGCACGCTGGGCAAGTGGGTCTCCGACACGTACCGCCGCAGGCCGATGATCCTGCCGGTCGTCGTGGAGGTCTGACCGGCGTACGACCCGTTCGTACGCGCGGACTTGGAGCGGGGCGCTTCGATTTGCATCGGGGCGCCCCGCTCCAGTACGTTTACGGCTCGCTCCCCCGGGAACCCGGCCACTACGTGCGCCGGAGACAGTCTCCGGAGCGGGGCGGAAATTCCGACTCAGAATCTCTGATAAAGTCGGAAGCGCCGGAAAGGGAAACGCGGAAGCGGGAACCTGGAAAGCACCGATGAAATCGGGTCGAGAAAAGATCTGATAGAGTCGGAAACGCAAGACCGAAGGGAAAGCGCCCGGAGGAAAGCCGCGAGAGAGATTCTCGGGTGAGTACAAAGGAAGCGTCCGTTCCTTGAGAACTCAACAGCGTGCCAAAAGTCAACGC